>JBBDQP010000112.1:61457-67212 GCA_040905965.1 Acidimicrobiia bacterium | reverse complement strand
AATCCCACCCCGGGCACCGCCGAACGGTGAGGTGTTGCGCCTCGCGGCCCCTACGTACCTGGATCCGAGACCGCCGTTACCAGTCGGTCGACGTCGTCGGTGGTGTTGTAGAAGTGGAATCCGACCCTGACGGCGCCGGCTCGCTTCGAACAGGCGATGCCTTGTGCTGCCAGGGCGGCGGTGTCGGTGAGCGGGACCGTGACGATCGATGACGGAGACGCCGGGAGTCCGAGCCTGTTCCGCACTTCGGTGACGAGTGATCGGTTGTGGCGGTAGATCGAGTCGACGCCCCGCCCGGCGATCAGTTCGAGAGATGGCACCGACCCGATCCACGGGAACCAGGCGGGGGAGACGTCGTAGCGTCTCGCAGACTCCGCCAGTCTCATCGGAGACCCGTACACCGACTTCCAGGGGTCCTCGCCGGCGTACCAACCGGCGTACACCGGAGGCAGGTCGAGGTCCTGGTTCGGTCCGAACACCATGAAGGCGGTGCCGCGGGGACAGAGCAGCCACTTGTACGCCGACATCACGGTGATGTCGAAGCGGTTCGGGTCGAAGGGTAGCCATCCTGCCGCCTGGGTGGCGTCGACGAGGATCCGCGCCTCGGCGCGCCGGGCAGCATCCGTGATCCGATCGGCGTCGAGGATCGCCCCATCGGAGGACTGCACGAGGCTGAATGCCACGAGATCGACACTGGCGTCGATCGATTCGGCCAAGGCGTCGCGCGGGCACTCGCGCACGATCACACCCCTGTGCTGTTGGACGAGAAAAGGGAAGAGGAGCGAGGTGAAGTCCCCTTCGGGTACGAGGACCGTCGAACCGTCGGGAAGGGCTGCTGCCACCAAGCCGACCAGGACCGACGCCTGGCTGGCCACCGCCACCCGGTCCGGTCGAACCCCGAGGATGGATGCGAGGAGCTCGCGTGACCTCGTCACCGCATCGTCGTACTCGGCCATCGTGGCCTGTCCCGTCTGCCAGCGAGCCAAGGCGTCCGACATGGTCGCAATCACCGCGTCGGATGGAAGTCCGTACGTCGGCGTGTCCAGATAGACGCCGTCGGGACGGAACGTAGCGTCGGGAAGTGCGACGAGGTTGGGCGACATCAGCGCTGAACGTAGTCGCTCGTCCGGTGGACGGACCTAATCGATCCATGCGCCGCGCTGGAAAGTGGCGGCGTATTCCTCGGCGCGGAAGATGTCCTCGACGAACGTCACCTTGATGTTGCGTGGATCTCCGGGGATGACTTCGATGGCGACGTCGGAATATCGGGCTGCGGTCTCCGCCGTGTCGACTCCCTCCCGCCTGTCCCGTTCCGCCCGCCGGTAGGCAGCGAGCAGCGGGGCGGCGCGAAATGCCTGCGGCGTCTGCATGCGCCGCAGCTTGCGATGGGGGAGGGCGACGGTCCCCTCGTCGCGCTGTTCGTACACCGGGCCTTCGATCGGCAGACCGGGCACGCCGCCCCCGCCTCGTTGCGCCGCTTTGACGGTGGCGGCCAGCAGTTTTGAGGTCATGAAGGGTCGGGCGCCGTCGTGGACGACGACGATGTCGACTTCTCCGGTTTCGATCTGCGAGGCGAGGGCCTCGATCCCGTGCCACTCCGATTGGTGTCGAGTCTCACCGCCGGTCACGACTGCAACCAGCTTCGACACGCCTGTCTCGCCGATGACTCGTTCCGCCATGGCCCGATCCTCGTCCCTAACGACGAGTATCACCTGGGCGATCATCGCCGACCGGTCCATCGTGTCGAGTGAATACGCCAGCATCTCGCGTTCGCCGAGCGGCAGAAACACCTTGTTGACGTCGCGTTGCAGGCGGGAGCCGCTCCCTCCGGCGAGAACGATCCCGGCGATGGACATCGCATCACGATACCGGGCGTGAGTTTGGCGCCCCGGCTCCTATCCTGCAGCCGGTGTCCGGTCTCCACATGATTCGTCCGTTCTCGGCCCGCCAACTCCACCTCGTGGCGGGCGATGGCATGGTCGAGGCGTTCGCGGTGATCGGTGGTCACGGTCGCGGTCCGTCGGTGGACGTCCACCTGCCCACGCTGCGGAGACGGATGCGCGATCTGGCTCGTCACATCCGGACCGTCGTGTTCTTCGACGAGCCGATCCCGGACGGGGCGCTCGTGGCCCTCATCGACGACATGGTGGAAGAGTTCACCGAGGCAACCCACGATGTCCTCGCAGTTGGCGTGCCCGTCACCGAGGCTGTCAAGTGGGTGGAGGACGGTTTCATCCTTCATGACGTGGACCGGTCCGGGCTGGTCACAGTCCGCTGCCCTGAGGTGGTGCGGCGTGATTCTCTCGACGAGGCGCTCGCCGGCGTCGGCGACGAGCTCTGGGTCAATCCGACGGAATTGGTCGTTGCGGCGGGTGGGTCGCTGCGGATCTTCGAGCCGGCGTCCCGGCACCCGGTGACCTGAAACAGAAGGGCGGACCTGCCAAGGCCCGCCCTTCTGTGTCGATGCTCCCGATCGTGAACTACGGGATCGGATCCAACTGCCGAGGATCGGCGATCTGTTCCATGAATTCGGGGTACGCCGAGGAGCCGTGCTCGACTCGGTCGAGTCCCGCCAGCTCCTCGTCGGCGGACACGCGGAGCCCCATGGCAGCATTGAGTCCCCGGAACACCATCGTCGACGTGAAGAACGTCCAGCCTGCGATCGCGACGATTCCGATCAACTGGTAGCCGAGCTGGCTGAAGTCGCCGCCAT
The DNA here is from genome assembly GCA_040905965.1 of Acidimicrobiia bacterium. Taxonomy (GTDB): domain Bacteria; phylum Actinomycetota; class Acidimicrobiia; order Spongiisociales; family ZC4RG35; genus DATHWB01. The sequence goes on along the minus strand of JBBDQP010000112.1, from coordinate 64,499 downwards.
TCAGGAATCCGATGTCTGCACCGAAGATGCCGACCGCCAGGACGCCCCAGATACCGCACACTCCGTGCACAGTGATGGCGCCCACAGGATCGTCGATGCCTGCTTTCTCGATGGCCAGGATGCCTTGGACGATGATGAACCCTGCGATCAGGCCCACGAGCACCGCAAAGTGCGGCGGGATCAGATCCGGTGCCGCAGTGATGCCGACGAGACCGCCAAGGGCGCCGTTGAGCGTCATGGCAGGGTCGGGGCGGCCGAACGAGCGGTTGGACCATGCAGTCGTCATTGCTCCGACTGCACCAGCCGAGGCGGCGAGTGTCGTGGTCACCGCAACCGTGGCGAAGTCGGCGCCGACAGCCGCCAGTGTCGATCCGGCGTTGAATCCGTACCAGCCGAACCACAAGATGAACACGCCCAGGGCGCCGAGCATCAGCGAATGGCCAGGGATCGGTTGTGGGTTGCCGTTCTCGTCGTACTTGCCGATCCGAGGTCCGAGGACGAGCACCCCGGCCAGAGCTGCCACGCCGCCGACCATGTGGACGATTCCGGATCCGGCGAAGTCGTAATAGCCGAGCTCGGCCAACCAGCCGCCGCCCCACGTCCAATGGGTGACGATCGGGTAGATCAGGCCAGTGATGAACGGGGTGTAGACGAGGTACGCCGTGAACTTGGTGCGTTCTGCCATCGCTCCCGAGACGATGGTCGCCGCTGTTGCTGCGAACACCACCTGGAAGAACCACTCGACAGAGCGCTGGGGATTGTTGAAGAAGAACTCTCCGTATCCGACGTAGCCGCCGATCGTGGAACCGCCGTAGGCGAGGCCGAAGCCGACCGCCCAGTACATCAGAGCGCCGGCCGCGAAGTCCATGAAGTTCTTCATGACGATGTTCGCCGTGTTCTTGGCCCGGGTGAAGCCGGCCTCGACGAGGGCGAATCCAGGCTGCATGAACATGACCAGGATTCCGGCCACCACCACCCAGACGTTGTCGACCGCGATCGCCACTTCTTCGACGGACTGGGCGAACGCCGTGCCCGCCAGCGGTCCGAACAGTGCCAAGGCGGTCAAGCCGCTCATTGTCAGTAGTCGTCTTCGCATTCCGTTCCCTCCGATAGGTTTGTGCATGGGGTCACGGCCAACGTATGGAGGCTGGTTTGCGGCGCCGTTATCCGACTGTTGCGACTGGGACGCGATCTCGTTTCCAACGCGTTTCGGGTGATCTGCACTTGCGGGCGTCCGATCAGCCCTGCAATCTCAGTCCATGTCCACTCCGCCCGCGTTCTCAGGATCCGATCTCAGCGACTCTCGTCTGGCTGGTTTGGGAGCCAAGGCGGTCGCATCGGCGTGGTCCGAGCTCGCCGATCGTCATCTCATCGTCACTCGGCGGGCGCGGCATCGCTTCGAGGCGCGCGACTGGGCGGGGCTGGCAAGCGATCACGTCGAGCGCCTCGATCTGTACGCCCGGGCCGCGATCGACACCGCGGAACGCCTCCAACACACTCTCGAGGACAAGGTGCACGACTCGATGGTGTGGGCGGGAATGAAGGCGGTGTACGCGGTGCTCGTCTCCAGCAGACCCGACACCGAACTGGCCGAGACCTTCTTCAATTCGGTGACCCGCAAGATCTTCACGACTGTGGGGGTCGATCCTCGTATCGAATTCGTCGACTCCGACGTCGTGGCGCCGTCAGTGGCCTCGTCCATTCTCCGGGCGTATGAGAGGCCGGCATCCCCGTCGTCTCTCGTCGAACGGATTCTCAGGGACACGGGTCTCGATGCCACGTGGCGGTCGCTTGCGGCCGACGCGGCCGAAGCGGGGGAACGGATCGCCGATCGGCTGGCTGCCGTGGGCGGGCTGCAGGGGATCGATCGGGCGGAAGTGGTGGTGCCGCTGTTCTTTCGGGGATCCGGTGCCGCCATCGTCGGAAAGGTCTACTCCGGGTCCCAGGTGCTGCCGTTGGTGATCGTGCTCGGTCATCTCGACGACGGCATAAGGGTCGACGCGGTGCTGCTCACGGAAAACGAGGCGAGCATCTTCTTCAGCTTCACCCGAAGCTATTTCTTCGTGAACGCTGTCGGTCCACAGCAGCTCGTCCACTTTCTCGGGACGCTGATGCCTCGCAAACGGACAGCCGAGCTCTACATCTCGCTCGGCTACACCAAGCACGGCAAGACCGAGCTCTACCGGGAACTGCGTCGCCATCTGTCGGTGTCGCCTGATCGCTTCGTCACCACCCGGGGGACGCCCGGTCTCGTGATGGTGGTCTTCACGCTGCCAGGGTTCGACGTCGTGCTGAAGATCATTCGCGACCGGTTTGGCGCTCCCAAGACAGTCACACGGGATCGGGTGCTCAACCGTTACCGACTGGTCTTCAGACACGATCGGGCAGGGCGGATGGTCGATGCCCAGGAGTTCGAGTATCTCACCTTGCCTCGCGATCGGTTCGACCCGGACCTCCTGGTCTATCTCACGGAGCATTGTTCGCGTACGGTCGACGTCGAAGGCGACACGGTCACCATCCGCCACGCATACGTCGAAAGACGGGTAACGCCCCTCGACGTCTATCTGAAGGAGGCTCGTCCTTCCGATGCGGAACGAGCGATCGACGATTACGGCCAGGCGATCAAGGACATGGCCGCCAGCGGAATTTTCCCAGGGGACATGCTCATGAAGAATTTCGGTGTCACTCGCCACGGCCGGGTCGTCTTCTACGACTACGACGAGTTGCAGACGCTCGAAGAATGCAATTTCCGCTCGCTCCCCGACACCGATGACGCCGCTGATGCGATGTCGGCACAGCCCTGGTTCCCGGTTGGTCCCGATGACGTGTTTCCCGAAGAGTTCCGCAACTTCCTCGGACTACAGGGCAGACTCCGGGACGTGTTCGAGTCCAAGCACGCCGACATCTTCGAGGCGGCCACCTGGCAGCGGTGGCAGGAGATGCGGGCAGACGGTCGACGAATCGAGATCTTCGCCTACCGCGACGACGCTCGCCTTGGTACCGCGTGACCGAATCCGCCGCCGCCGACCTGGTTTTTAGCGA
>JBBDQP010000112.1:29976-61357 GCA_040905965.1 Acidimicrobiia bacterium | reverse complement strand
GCTCGCCTTGGTACCGCGTGACCGAATCCGCCGCCGCCGACCTGGTTTTTAGCGAACCAGCGCTTCAAGAATGAAGCGTTTGGAGGGACAAAAACGTTGGAGGGTGGGGCGAGGGTAAGTTGCTGTGCGTGGCTGCGTATCCAACCGAATTCGAACTCGACATCGTCACCCGCACCGGCGAGACGGTGCGGGTTCGGCCGATCACACCAAGCGACGGCGACTTGCTCGTCGACTTCTTCGAGCGACTCGGTCCAGAGAGTCGCTACTACCGCTTCTTCCAGGTCAAGGCGTCGTTGGACTCCAAGGAGGTCGAGTACTTCACGACCGTCGATTACTCCACCCGGATGGCGCTGATCGCCCTCTACGACGGTCGGATGGTTGGCGTTGCCCGGTACGACACCGAGCCGGACGATCCGGACCGAGCCGAAGTCGCTTTCTCGGTTTCTGACGAGATGCAGGGACACGGAATCGGGACCTCGCTCCTCCAGCTCATCACTGCCTACGCCCGTGACCACGGCATCGACGGCTTCCGCGCCTTCGTCCTGCCGGAGAACGTCCAGATGATGCGGGTGTTCCGCAACTCCGGGTACGAGCTGAAGCGGACTGTCGAAGACGGCATCTTCACGGTCGATTTCCCCGTGGCGTATACCGACGACGCCCGAGCCCGGGCCGAGGAACGCGAGCGCCGGGCCGTGACCGCTTCGGTACTCCCGCTCTTCTTTCCCCGTTCGATCGCGGTGATCGGAGCTAGCACCCGGGAAGGTTCGATCGGCAACACCCTCTTCCGGAACCTCCTGCACACCGGATACACCGGGACGCTGTACCCGGTCAACCCGCGCACGCAGGTCGTCAATGCGGTCCGTGCCTATCCGTCGATCAAGGATGTTCCCGACACGATCGATCTGGCGTTCATCGTCGTTCCTGCGCATCAGGTACTCGACGTCGTTCGGGAGTGCGACGAAGCGGGGGTGCGTGGGTTGGTGGTCATCTCCGCGGGGTTCTCCGAGGTGGGAGGTGACGGCGTGGAATTGGAGGCGGAGTTGCTCGACCTCGTTCGGAACGCCGGGATGCGGATGGTGGGGCCGAACTGCATGGGCCTGCTCAACACGGCTCCATCGGTGAACATGAACGGGACCTTTGCCCCGGTGTACCCGCCAGCTGGCAACGTGGCGATGTCGTCACAGTCGGGTGCCCTGGGGATCGCGATCCTGCAGTTCGCCCTCCGATCCGGTCTCGGCATCAGCCAGTTCGTTTCGGTGGGGAACAAGGCGGACATCTCGGGCAACGATTTGCTCATGGCCTGGGAGGACGATCCGCAGACTGACGTCATCCTGCTGTATCTCGAATCCTTCGGCGCACCCAGGCGTTTCGCCCGGCTGGCCCCGCGAGTCGCCCGCAAGAAGCCGATCGTGGCGGTGAAGTCCGGCCGCACTGCGACGGGAAGCAGGGCCGCGTCGTCCCATACGGGTGCGCTGGCGTCGCTCGATGTGGCGGTCGACGCACTCTTCCGGCAGACCGGCGTGATCCGAGTGGACACGCTGGAAGAGCTGTTCGCCGTCGGGTCGCTGCTCTCGTGCCAGCCAGTGCCGAAGGGCCGCAGAGTCGGTGTCGTCACCAACGCCGGCGGACCGGGGATCCTGGCCGCTGATGCGCTCGAAGCCCACGGCCTCCACATCCCAGAGTTTTCTGAGTCCACCCAGAATCTTCTTCGGACCAGGCTTCCGGCGGAAGCCTCGATCAGGAATCCGGTCGACATGATCGCCGGGGCGGGAGCCGCGGAGTTCTCCTATGTGGTCACCACCGTTCTGGAGAGCGGCGAGGTCGATGCTCTGCTCGTGATCTACGTCCCGACGTCAGACTCGGGAGTCGAGCAGGTGGCGACCGCGCTGCGCTCCGCGGCGGAGCAGTACAAGGGTCCGACGACTCTGCTCTCCGTGTTCATGCAGTCGGATACCGCGGCCGCTTTCCTTCGATCGGACCTTGTCAACATCCCGACCTACTCCTTCCCGGAATCCGCCGCCATCGCCCTTTCCCGATCTGTCTCTTATGGAGAGTGGCTGCTGCGTGACCCCGGCGAGGTGCCCAACCTGGACGGGGTCGATGTCGACGCCGCCCGCTCTGTCGTCGAGCACGCCTTGAACACGACCGGGGAGGGCGGTGTATGGCTGGAACCCGGCGAGACCGAGTCGGTTCTTGCAGCGTTCGGGATCACGCTGCCGAAATCGGGGGTGGCGACGTCGGTCGAGGAGGCAGTTCGGGTTGCCGAGGAGATCGGCGGACGGGTCGTCCTCAAAGTGATTTCTGAGTCGGCGCTCCACAAGTCCGATGTCGGCGGCGTGGTGCTGGACATCGAGGGGGAGGAAGCGGTCCGGGATGGCTTTGCCTCCGTGACCGCTGCAGTCGCCGAACACGACGGCGTGCTCGTCCAGGAGATGATCGGGGCCGGGCACGAGGTCCTGATCGGGGTGACCGAGGATCCGAACTTCGGGCCGCTGGTCGTGTACGGACTTGGCGGTGTCTACGTGGAACTCCTCAAAGATGTCGCGTTTCGCCTGAATCCGCTGACAGACGTCGATGCGAGGGAAATGGTGCGCGAGATCAAGGGGGCGAAGCTGCTTGACGGCTACCGCGGGTTTCCGCCGGGCGATGTCGATGCCGTCATCGACACCATCCTTCGGATTTCTGCCATGGCTGCTGCGATTCCGGAGATTTCCGAGCTGGACTTGAACCCGGTGATGGTCCTCGAGCCCGGTGACGGGGTGCGCGTCGTGGATGCTCGCATTCGCGTCAAGCCGGTGAGACTGGGCTGGTTCCCGTCGATCGACGACCTGCCCGCCGTGGTCAGGCACTGACCGTACCGCACTTGGTGATAGCCGGTGTGTCGATGGCTAGCGTTCGCGGGTGCCCCGACAGGAGAAACCACGAGCCGAAGGAGATGAACGGTGGCTGCTCGCACCCAGTGTCACCAACCTCGGCCGGGTCTGGGTCACGGTTCTCTTTGCCGTTCTCACGGTCATCGGCGTCGTCATCGTCACGGTGCTCGGGATCAAGGCAGGCGACGACCGGGTCACGCGTGTCGAACGGGGGCAAGTGGCCGCCGAAGCCGCGATTCTTCTTGGACGGGCGGTGGTGGCACTGCAGGACGAGCGAGGGCTGGCCGAGCTATGGCGGGCCGATCCGTCTGAGGAAGCCCGTGAGCTGTACGTGGGAGCGCAGAGTGCGACGGATACGAGCCTCGCTCTGCTGCGTTCCGGCTGGCAGATCCGACGGTCCGTACTCGATGAACTCGGGCCACCCACTTTGTCCGACCTGGACGAGGGTGTCGCCCCGCTCGCCGACTTGCGTGACACGCATTTGACGACTCGGGAACGTTCCACCGTCGAAGCGTATGCCGGCATGATCGACGTCCTTGCGTCCGGGGCACGACGATTGGAAGGCGTCGCCTCGGATGCGGCCCTCGCGCCTCGGGTGAGGGCATTGGTCCGAATTCTCGAGGCAGGAGAAGCCCTCGCTCACCAGCGCGATGTCCTGGTGAGCTCCTTCGCGGACGGCACTCCCATCCGTGAGGAGGAGCTCGTGAAGCTTCTCCTTCTTCAACAGGCGGCCCGTACCAATCTCTCGTCGATTCGTGGTCTGGGTCTCCCCGAGATTGGAGCCGAGGTTTCTGAGCTGTTCATTGCGATGACCTCAGACGACGCCCAGAGGCTCCTCATGGAGGTTCAGGCGGGAAACGAGATCGAATTGATTGCGTGGTTCGGTGCCTCCTCCCGGCGGCTCGAATCGGTTCGTTCGCTCGTTGCTCGGGTGGAGAACGACCTGACCAGCATCGGCGTCGAGCGGCGGGAGTCGGCGGAGCGAACCTCAGCAATCAGCGCGATCGGTCTCGTGGGCCTGCTCGCAGTGTCGGGATTGGCAGGCGCCGCCGCCATCGGGGTGGCTCGTCATCGCGCCCAGGCCCTGGATGAACTCGGTGACCTTGCGAAGGGACTGTTCGAGTGGTTCGAGCCAGAGCGCCTGGCCAAAGTGGGAGGCGTGATCGTTGCCGGCCGATATGACGCGGCATCCGAGTACACGCGGGCTGGAGGGGATTGGTACGACGTGTACTCGACGGGTGAGGACCGAGTGGTCGTGACGATCGGTGATGTTGCGGGACACGGTGCATCTGCCACCGCGCAGATGGCCCAGGTGCGAAACCTGCTGCGGGGGATCACCTTGGCGAGCGCGGGACAGTCCCCCGCCGGACAGATGGCCCAATTGGAGGGCGCTCTGCGCGGCTCAGGGACGATGGCGACGATCTTCCACGGTGTTCTCGATCTCGCCGGCGGTGAGTTCCGGTATACCCGGGCCGGGCACCTCCCGGGCCTGATCCGCCAGGGCGATTCGGTCGCCGCACTCGATGAGGCGCTCGGTTCGCCGCTGGGCGCCGAGTCTGATCAGCGCTACGAGGACGCAATCGTGGCGCTCACAATCCCATGGCAGATCGTGCTGTTCACCGACGGGCTGATCGAGATGCGCGACGCCGATGTCGAGTTCGGGATCGGGATGGTCGCCGGGCGAGTGGCGTCGGGTGACTGCGTTCCTGATCAGCTGGCCGACGAACTCATCGATGCGCGGCCGAGCACACTCGACGATGCAGCACTGCTGGTGCTGGGGATCGAGGAGGTCTCGCCGGAATCAGCAGGAATATCCGATGAGGAGGAGTGAGGCACTGGTGCGTCCTCAGTCGTCATCCTGATCTTGGAGGAGTTCTTTGACCCTCGCCAGCGACTTCGAGAGCACTCGCGAGACATGCACCTGGGAGATCCCGACGATCGGTGCGATCTCGGCCTGGGTGAGGTCCTCGAAGAAGCGGAGGTAGAGGATCTGCTGTTCTCGGTCGGATAGCCGGTCCAACACTGCCTCGATCGCCGGCCACTCTTCGGCCACCGCGAACTCTGGATCGACTTCCCCGACGAGGTCCCCGAGCCTATTGCCGTCGTCGGCGCCTGCGGGGGCGTCAAGCGAGGTCAAGGAATAGGTGTCGCCGGCGAGAGTTGCCGTCCGGATCGCCTCGCTCGTCAGATCCGTCGCTTCGGCCAACTCTTCGATGCTCGGGTGTCTGCCCAGGCGCTGGGTCAACTCGGCCCGGGCTCGCTTGACCGCAAGAGACTGCTCCTGGAGTGATCGTGGCACCCGCATCGACCATCCGTGGTCGCGGAGGTGGTGTTTCACGGTTCCGGCGATCCACGGCCCGGCAAAACTCGTGAACTTGACTCCCTGCACAGGATCGAAGCGTTCGAGCGATCGAACCAATCCGAGCATCGCGACCTGTTCGAGATCATCGGCGCGGTGGTCCCGCGAGCCGTATCTCCGCGAGATCGAGGCAGCGAACCGGGCATAGCGTTCGAAGAGTTCGTCGCGGGCATCCCGGTCGGCGGGGAGGAGCGCGAACAGGTCGCCATCCGACAAGCCCGAGAGATCCTGGCGCCGAATGAGATCGATCTCGAACCAGAGCGAACCGTCACTGGACCAGCGGTCGGCAACGCGATCGAGGAGGGCGACGGCGATCGCGTCGGGACGGCCAGGATCTCTTGACCCGCTCGTGGCGGAGACGCGAATGGTTCTGCCGGTTTCCCTCACTGTGAGGAGGATTGGATGGGCTTCCACCAGCATCGCGGTGGTGATCTCGCCTGCGAGTAGAGATGCATCGATCGCCCGTGGTCGCGGGCCAGTCGTGACGATCGATCCCACCAGGCGCCGGGCGAGGAAGGGCGCTCTGAGGTCGGGTTCGAGCCGGATTTCGACGACGGTCCCGTCGTCGCCGCTTCTGCCGTCCCGGTCGTTGCCGCTCACTCGGGAGCGGTCACTTCATCCGGGTGGGCGACAACGTGGAAGTCGGCGGCCATGCCGGCCAGACGAATGGTGCGGAGTACGGCCGAGCCGTCGGGCGCCACGATCACGAGACTCCCACCGTTCTCACCGGTTCGTGTCTTCGCAACCACGAGGACCCGCAATCCGGTGGAATCGATGAAGTCGACATCGTTGACGTCGATGACCAAGTGATCGCTCGCCCGGTCGGTAATCGCGGCTTCGAGCTCGGGCGCAGTCTTGATGTCGATCTCGCCGGACACCACGACGTGGACGGCATGTCCGCGCTCGGTGGTCTCGACTTTGAATGATGGCCCGATCACGTTTCTTGGCCTCTCGGCGAGGTTCGCTGGTCTGTCAAAGCCTACAGGGCAGTCGCAGAGGTCTGCACGTCGACGTCAACAGGGACATCGTCGACTTCAAACCACACCTCGACTGAGTCATTCAGCGGTTCGATACCCCAACGGTCCACGATGCGGTCCACGATGCGCAAGCCGCTGTAACCGCGCTCCAGCTGCGGATCGAAAACGCCGCCGAGGTTTACCACGGCGACGCGAATCATTGAGCCTGTCGAGCTAAAGCGGACCGTCAGTTCAGTCGCCGGTGCTCCGTGGACCACGGCGTTGGTGACGAGTTCGCTCACGGCCAGTACGAGGGCGTGCAGTCGGTCATGTCCGTTCACCCAGCCCTCGACAAGTCTGCGACTCTTGGCAGGGGCGTCGATGTCAGCGGGAAGGCGGTGCTCCGATTGCTGCACAGCGCACCTCACCCTCGCCCGTGTCGCAGCCGCATCCCCGGGACTGTCATAGGCCCGAAGATTCGTTCTCCTCGATGACGTGACGTCCATCCTCCGAGACGTGGCGCTCCACTCGGGTCTTGCGGAACGATCCATCGAATAGCCCCAAGAGGAATCCCACGGCACCGACGGCCATCAGGATCAGCCCGATGATGTCGAGATCGACGCCATTTGCCTCCACGGTGACGGCGTACTTGAGAACAGCACCGATCGCGATGAGCACGAGCCCGATTGCAGTCATGAGAAGCTCCTTGTCCTGGATTCACCTTTTCGTTCTCCCTATGTGCCCGGTCGCAGGGAGTTTCATACCACTCGTTCCCACCGCCCGTCGGCATCTTCGCTCTTCGACGCCCTGGTGGTCGGCCGAGGATCGGCGCATTTGGATGTGTCGTTTCGGCAACGATCGGGTATGACAGTCGATGGAAACCTATCGAAAGAGGACTCATCGTGAATCTCATCACGAAAGAACACCGTAAGGCCGCCAAGCGGCTGGGACACCGGGGCGAGCAACTGCTCGGGGATGTGACGGATGCGGGTGAGCGGTTCGCCAGCCGCGCCGCTGACAAGAGCGAGAGAGCGTTCAAGACGGCGACAAAGGCGGCAGAACGCGCGCTGTCCGATCTGACCGACGCCGCGACGGATCTCTATGACGACCACAAGGACGACGCCGAAGACCTCCTTCGTGAAGCGGGGAACGTGATCGGAGCGTCGGTTGGCAGTGCCGCCTCCAGCTTGAAGGCGATGCTGCCCTCGGCCCGCCGACGCCGCCGTCGCCGCGTCGGAATGCTCACGGTCGCGGGTGTCGTCCTCGCGGTTCTCGGATACCAGTATTGGAGAGCCCGGCAGGCGCCGGTGGAGTCGTCTTCGTCCGAGACGGACGAGCATGGTTCGAATGGCGTCGTTACCCATCTCGAGCGTTCAGGCGCCGACGCCTGAACGCATGTCGGCCCACCTGGGGCGCTGGGACTCCCAGCTGAATACTCTCGGCGGAACGTTCCGCGGGAGGGTGTATGCCGAACATGACCGACTACGAGGCCACTCGGGCCTCGTTCCGCCTCGAGGTGCCTGAAAGGTTCAACGCGGCGTTCGACGTGGTCGACCGGCGGGCATCCGTCGAGCCTGACAAGTTGGCACTGCGAATGCTGTCGCCGGACGGCCGGGTTGCGAGCGACTATTCCTTCGACGACCTCCGAGTTCGATCCAATCGGATGGGGCGGGTTCTCGCTGACCACGGGGTCTCGAAGGGCGACCGTCTGTTTCTGATGCTTCCGCGGGTCATCGGGTGGTACGACACCGTTCTGGGGGCGATCAAACTCGGAGCGATCCCCATGCCGGGGACGACCCAGCTCAAAGCCAAGGACGTCGCCTACAGGATCAACAAGGCAGGGGCGACCGTTGTCGTCACTGACGCAGACGGCGCCGGAGTGATCGACTCCGTGCGCGCCCAGTGCCCGAGTCTGCGCACGCTCATCGTCATGGGCGGGACGGTTGACGGGTGGGTGGATGGCGACCAGGCCCGCGATGCCGCGTTCTCCACTGAATTGCCTGGGGACATCACCGCGTCGAGCGACCCGATGCTCATCTACTTCACGTCCGGGACCACGGGCAACCCGAAGATGGTGCTGCACACGCAGGCGTCCTACGGGATCGGACATCAGATCACCGCCCGCTTCTGGCAGGACCTCGGTCCTGACGACGTGTTCTGGGGTGTTTCCGACACCGGGTGGGCGAAGGCGGCATGGTCGAAGCTGTTCGGGCAGTGGACGGTGGGGGCAACGGTGGTGGCGTGGAACACGCAGGGCAAGCCCGATTTCGACCAGATGCTGCGGATGATCGTCGACCATGGCGTGACCGCGTTCTGCGCTCCCCCGACCATCTACCGCAATTTCGTGACCCGTGACCTCGGGGGATACGACTTTTCGGCCCTTCGCCATTGCATGGCGGCCGGTGAGGCCCTCAACCCGGAGACGTTCAACTCGTGGAAGGCTGCGACCGGCACCGAGATCCATGACGGGTACGGCCAAACCGAGACCGTCAACATCCTCGCCAACTATCCGTGCATGCCGATCAAGCCCGGTTCGCTGGGCAAGCCCACGCCGGGCTTTGACGTCGTTGTCGTGGATGAGGCGGGCGATCCACTCCCCCCGGGAAACGAGGGTCAGATCGCTGTGCGCGTGAGGCCGGACCGCCCGGTCGGGTTGTTCGTCGAGTATTGGCAGGATCCGGAGGCGACCGCCGCCGCCCACATCGGGGACTATTACCTGACAGGCGATCGGGCACGTGTGGACGAGGACGGGTACTTCTGGTTCGTTTCGCGTGCAGACGATGTGATCATCTCAGCCGGATATCGCATCGGCCCGTTCGAAGTCGAGAGCGTGATCATGGAGCACCCTGCCGTGCAGGAGGTGGCCTGCATCGGAGTGCCTGATCCCGAACGCGGGGAGGTAGTGAAGGCATTCGTCGTCCTCGCCCCCGGTCACGCTCCCTCTGATGAACTCGCCACCGAGATCCAACTGCTCGTGAAGGAGACGACTGCCCCGTACAAGTACCCACGGCAGATCGAATTCATCGAAGAACTCCCGAAGACCGTGTCTGGAAAGATCCGAAGGGTCGATCTGCGCCAGCGGGCGTGACTCCGCCCCGACGCTACGCTCGGCCGTCGCCACTCCACGGAGGAAACCACGATGTCCCTGGTCGATTTCAGCACCGACGGTGCGGTTGCCGTCGTTCGTCTCGATCGTCCGCCTGTCAACGCTCTCTCCGAGGAACTGGGGGCGGATCTCTACGAAGCCTTCGGCCGGTGCGAAGACGACGCCATCCGGGCGGTCGTCGTCACCGGCAGGCCCCACTTCGCGGCAGGCGCCGACATCAAGGGATTCCAGGCGGTGTATGACGCCGGTGGCGACGAGCAACTCGCCGGCACGTTGCTCAAGGCTGTCAATCGGCTTGAGCAACTCAAGAAGCCGACGATCGCCGCCATCCACGGCTACGCGCTCGGCGGGGGATTGGAATTGGCGATGGGAGCGGACTTTCGATTCCTCGCCGACGACGCCCAGGTCGGACAGCCGGAGATCAAGCTGGGGATCATCCCGGGGGCAGGCGGCACCCAACGACTGCAGCGTCTCGTGGGCTATCAGAAGTGCAAGGAGATCGTGTTCTCTGGCCGTTTCGTCGACGCTGCCGAGGCGCTGGCGATCGGTCTGGCTGACAAGGTGTGCCCCTCCGACGAGTTGTTCGACGAGGCCATGAAGGCAGCCAAGACGTGGGCCGAGGGTCCGACGTTGGGGCTCGCCGCCGCCAAGAAGGCGATCAACGTCGGACATGGTCAGCCGATGGAGGTTGCTCTCGAGATCGAGGCGGCCGCCTTTCAGGAGGCGTTCTGGACCGAGGATGCCAAGCAGGGGGTGGCGGCATTCGTCGAAAAGCGGGAGCCCGACTTCAAGGGGAAGTGAAACGCCCGGTGTCCCCTGCTGTCCCGATCGAAGGCCTCAACCTCCGCCGATGACGGGTCAGCCGGGTTTGATGGGTATCCTGTGACGCGAGCTGGGGACTCCCAGCGGCTCTCCCGCACGGGGATCGAGCATCGCAGTCAGCCAGGAGCAACGTGACCACCGCCGCCGAAGAAACCACCACCGCAACGACATTCCAGGAACTCGGAATCGCCTCGGATCTCATCGAGATCCTGTCCAGTCAGGGGATCACCTCCCCGTTCCCGATCCAGTCTCTCGTCATCCCCGACGCCCTCACCGGAAACGACGTCTTGGGCAAAGCCAAGACGGGGTCAGGCAAGACCCTGGCGTTCGGCCTGCCGCTCGTCGAGCGCCTCCGCGACGCCCGACCGAAGCATCCGAAGGCACTCGTTCTCGTCCCCACCCGTGAACTGTGCTCCCAGGTCGCAGACGCATTGGAGCCGTTCGTGAACGCCCGCGGATTCGAGATGGTCTCGGTGTACGGCGGTGTCTCCGTCGGCGATCAGATCGATCTGCTCGAGGGGGGTGCCGAGGTCGTGGTTGCCACGCCGGGACGCTTGATCGACCTCGTCGACCGGAAGGCGGCCATTCTCGATGAGGTCGAGACGGTGGTCATCGACGAGGCCGACGAGATGGCGAACATGGGCTTTCTTCCCCAGGTTCACAAGATCATGCGGGCAGTAGGCGGAAATCATCGCACGCTGTTGTTCTCGGCGACGCTGGACTATCAGGTCAGGAACATCGTCCACAAGTACATGACGGATCCGATCAGCCATGAGGTGGAGTCGACGAGCGTCATGGTCGAGACGTCGATCCATCGCTTCATCGAGGCACACCGGGTGGACAAACCCGACATCGTGGCCCGGATCGCGTCGCAGTTCGACCGGACGATCGTCTTCACCCGGACCAAGCGGGACTGCGATTATCTGGCGAAGGCTCTCCGTGATGCCGGTGTGAAGGCTGCGGCAATCCATGGTGACATCCAGCAGTCCCAACGGGAGAAGACACTCGCCAGGTTCGTGGACGGCGGGTTGCCGGTGCTCGTGGCCACCAATGTGGCGGCCCGTGGGCTCCACATCGACGGACTCGATGTCGTCATCCACTACGAGCCGCCGGACGACCCCCGCGTGTACGTTCACCGTTCCGGCCGGACTGCCCGTGCCGGCGAGGAAGGATTGGTCGTCACTCTCGTCGAGTGGGACCAGCACGACATGGTCAAGGCGATCATGCTGCAAGCCGGTCTGAACGAGCCGATCGTGAAGATGTTCTCGAACGACGAGCGCCTCGACGACCTGGCCGGTTGGGAACCACCACCGCCGCCGGAAGTCAAGACCCTCAGCCAAGCCGAGCGTCGTCGCCGACGTCGGCGTCGCTGACGGGCTCCACCAGCCTCTGCGCCGTTGCGGTCAACTCGCCGCGTTCATCTTCCGTTGCCCGGCGTCGGCACCTGGCGTCGGAGTTCGGCGGTCTCCAGGAAGTACGCCCCGAGCGTTCCTGCGAGCGTGGCAAAGACGACGACCGAGAAGGCGGCGAGTGCCACTTCGAGACTCATGGCGAAGGCGTCGGGATGACCGATAGGTTCGCCGGCGATCGTCGCGAGCGCGGCGGCGTGCAATGCGTCCCCGTACCTGGTGAAGATTCCGAACTCGAACAGGAGTTGGCTGCTTCCCAGGATGGTGATCGCTGAGACCATCGCCAGCCATCCGATTCGGCTGCCGAGCACACGGCCTGCCGAACGGGAAGACCTGATCGCCGACGAGAGGACCCGGCCGGTGCGGAGAAGCCGGACCACTCGTACGAGACGAAGGATCCGCAGGAATGGCAGGACGAGGAAGAGGACCTGCCACCAATTTCGTTTGAGGAATGCCGAAGTGTCCGGGGTCACGGCCAGCCGGGCGACGAATTCGGCCACGAATGCGAGCCATATGAGCCATCCCATCACCGTCAACGCCGTACTCAGACCTGTCTCAGGCGTCGCCAGCGACTCGCCGAAGACGACGAGGAGAAAGACGACCGCGAGGGCGCTCATTGCCGGGGTGAGTCTGTCCAGCAGTTCGTCCGCCCAGATCTCACGGTCTGCGGGGGAGCGTTGCGTCGGAAGTCTCGGAGTCGTCATGCGAGATGTATACACCGCGCTGCTGCCCGCTTCTCGATCTCAACTCCCGTTCAAGAAGCGGCGCGGCCTTCCAGATGGGTCTTGAGGCCCCGAAGATTGCGCCGCCAGATCAGACCGAGGACAGGCTTGGCCAGGGTGGCCGTGACCGCTCCTCCCAGCCAGATCGGGAAGGTGAGATCCTCGGTCCACGTGAACCGAGTTCCGCCTGCCATGGGTGCGAGTGTGAACCTGCCCGTACCCTGGACGAGGCCGGCGTGCCGGACCCCGATCGTGCGACCCTCCTCCCATTCGGTCACTTCCATCACGTCCGTCGTTCGGAACGGTCCCACGACCGTCCGAACCTCCATCACCGTGCCGAGGCCTGACCTGGTCTCCGACAGGAAGACGATGGATTCGGCGTCAGCCATCCACCGGTCGTGGGTGGCGAGATCGGAGGCCGCCTGCCAGACCGTCGCCAACGGCGCTGCGATGTCGACGTGCTGGGTGATCCTGGTCATGGCCTGGAGGCTAGGAACAGTTCCCACTGGACCTTCAATTCCGTGCTCCGGTCAGACGTCTGCTCGTCCTGGCGCGAGGGGTTGGTTGACGACCTAGTCCGTCAGTCCGCGCCGATGTCCTCTGCCCACACGTCCGGGTTCTCTGACTCGAAGCGTCGCATCATCTCGATGCAGTCGGGATCCTCGAACAGCACGATCTCGACTCCGTGGTCCGCGAGCCAGTCGTGTCCTCCGACGAACGTCGTGGCCTCACCGATGACCACCCGGGAGATGCCGAACTGGCGCACCAGTCCCGAGCAGTACCAGCAAGGGGAGAGTGTCGTCGCCATGGTCGTGCCCTGGTAGCTGCGACGGCGGCCGGCCGCCCGGAAGGCTGCGGTCTCCCCGTGGATCGTCGGATCCCCGTCCTGAATGCGGCGATTGTGGCCCTTTCCCCACAGCGCGCCGTCCGGACCGAAGAGGGCGGCACCGATCGGGATCCCTCCCGAGTCGAGACCCCGTTTCGCTTCGGCCTTGGCCACCTCCAAACGCTGCCGATCTTCCACGTATCCTGACCTCTCTGTCGTCCCCTGGAGCCTGTATGCAAGCCCGCACCGTTCGTTCGTTCTCGGTCGCCACAGCCGACGCCGTCATTGTTGGAATGTATTCGGAGCGCCGCGCCGCCGCCGGTACCAATGGTGTGACCAGGGCTCTCGGTGGATGGGTGCGAGGCGCTCTGGAGGCGGCGGGGTTCGAAGGAGAGGCTGGCCAGACGGCGACTCTTCCCAATCCGACGGATACCGGTCCTCGCACGATCGTCGTGGTGGGTCTCGGATCAGATCTCGACCTGGAGGGGCTCCGTCAGGCGGCGGGACACGGGCGTCGTGCCCTCCCCGGAAAGGTCCGGGTGGTCGCCACGACGCTGCATCAGGTGGACCTCGACGGTGCTCTTGGCGCGGTTCTCGAAGGGATCGCGCTGGCTGACTACGTGTTCGAGACGTACAAGTCGAAGAGTGACTCGCGTTCTGAGTTGAACGTCGAACTGGTCGGAGGGCCCAAGGAACTTCCCAGCGAAGTCGAGTCGTCGAAGGTGATCGCCGAGGCGGTGGGTTTCGCCCGCGACCTGGTGAACGAGCCACCGAAGGGCAAGGCGCCTCTGGACCTCGCCCGTCGCATCACGTCGTGGGCGTCGAGAGCCGAGATCTCGTTCGAGGTGTGGTCGGGCGACGACCTTGTCGAACGCGAGATGGCGGGACTTCTCGCCGTCGGGGGAGGATCGGATCGGGGACCGGCGATGGTCAAACTCGAGTACACGCCGTCGCGCCCGAAGGCCCACCTCGTTCTCGTTGGGAAGGGCATCGTGTTCGACTCAGGGGGGCTCAACATCAAGTCGTCCGACTTCATGGCGTCCATGAAGTCAGATATGGCAGGAGCAGCTGCGGTCGCAGCTGCGGTCGAAGCGATCGCCCGGCTCAAACTGCGCACGAAGGTGACTGCCTACCTCCCGCTGGCCGAGAACCTTGTCGGGGGTGGAGCGCAGCGGCCGTCTGACGTGATCACCTATCGAAACGGAACGACCGTGGAAGTGGGGAACACCGATGCGGAGGGTCGACTCGTGATGGCGGACGCTCTGTGTCTGGCGACGGAACTCGACGCCGACCTGATCGTCGACGTTGCAACGTTGACGGGTGCGACCAAGGTGGCGCTGGGCCCGAAGATCGCCGGGATCTACGCCAGAGACCCGGAACTCGCCCATCGGCTGCAGCACGCGGCAGACAGTGCCGGTGAGCGGGCGTGGACGCTGCCGATGCCGACGGACTATCGGAAGTGGAACGAGTCCAACGTGGCAGACGTGAAGAACACGTTCGGCATCAAGTACGGCGGGGGTATCGGCGCCGCGCTGTTCCTCGAGGAATTCGTCGCCGACGAGCCATGGGTTCACATCGACATCGCCGGTCCCGCTTTCGTGGACGACACCGAGCACTACATCCTCAAGGGCGGCACGGGATACGGGGTCCGCACGCTGATCGAGCTGGCCCGGACGCTGGCCGGGTGAACGACGAGCGTCTTCTGGCAGTGCCCGGGCTCTCCGGGTCGTGCACGTCGACCGAGGCGATCGCCGTCACGACCCCAATCGCCACTGCGCACGGGGCGGAGACCGGTCCGTGGCAGATCGGTACCGAAGATGGCGTCGATGCCGACGGTCGGTCAGTGCGATGGGAAGTGCGATTCGACCTTCCACAGCGTCGCCAGGAGCTGGTCGTGACGCTCGGATTTGGGCGGGAAGAGGCGACCGGAGTCAACAGGGAGGCGCAGGCCTCGTTGCGCTTCCTTCCGTTCCCGTCAGAGGGGAGCGAACTGGCGCGCATGGCTGCCGCAGGCCAGATCGGCGGGCGTCGGTTGCGGGCAGTGTGGCGTCAGCACATGCGTGAACACGAACCCCTCCCAGCCGATCTGCCGGATTCGTTCGCCCTGGCTGCCCTGGTGGCTCCCGAGCCGATCCGAGCTGCCCGTGCTCGTATCACCCGTCAGAGAGGGCTGGTGTGGATCGTGTCGTTCCCGGGCGGGACCCGACACGTTCGGGTGTGATCACACCGCTGACGGATCGCTCACAGTCCGTTTCCGAATGGATCCCTGGATCTGCGAACATCCCCGGTGATGTGAACGACGTCTACCTCGACCATGCGGCGACGACGCCGATGCGCCCCGAGGTCCGCGAGGCGATGGAGCCGTACCTCGCCGGCTCGTATGGCAACCCCTCCGGATCCCACGGGGTGTCGCGCCGCGCCAAGAACGCACTCGAGGAGGCGCGTGAGCGCGTGGCGGTTGTCCTTGGCTGTGCCCCGCAGGAGATCGTCTTCACCGCAGGCGGGACTGAGGCGGACAATCTGGCGGTCAAGGGAGCGGCGCTGTCCGAGGGGATCGGGGGTGTGGTGACGGTTGCCACCGAACACGAGGCGGTGCTCGAATCCGCCGAGTTCATCCGCCGGATGGGCGGTGGGGTTGCGGTCGTCGGTGTGGACTCGATCGGCAGGGTCGACCCCGACGGAGTGCTGGCAGCGGTGACCCCCGAAACCAGAGTCGTTTCGGTGATGTGGGCCAACAACGAGACCGGCACCCTCCAGCCGTTGTCGGAGATCTCGGCCTTGCTCGATGGACGAACGTTGCTCCACACCGACGCCGTCCAGGCGTTCATCTCCGAGGATGTGACTGTCGACGGAATCGACCTGTTGTCTCTGGCCGGTCACAAGTTCGGCGGTCCCAAAGGTGTCGGTGTTCTCTACGTGCGTGACGGAGTGCGGCTGGAGCCGGTGCTGCACGGGGGCGGCCAGGAGCTGGGGCGACGTTCCGGTACCCACAACGTGGCGGGTGCGGTGGGGTTTGCTGCTGCCGTGGAGGCGACGGTCGCGGACCGTTCGATGTTCCGGGACCGAGTCGGGGCGATCCGGGCACGCTTCGAGGAACTCGTCGTCGACATCGCCCGTCGCACCGTGCCGAGCGAGCATTCGCTCGTTCAACATGCGCACCTGCGTCTGGCCGGCCAGCGGAACGAGACGATGCTGGTACGGCTCGACCAGCGCGGGGTGGCGGCTTCGTCGGCCTCCGCATGTCAGTCGGGGGCGAACACGATCTCGCATGTTCTCGCTGCCATGGGCGTGGACGAGCCCCGCGAGTATCTCCGGTTCTCGTTCGGGTGGAACTCGACGCTCGAAGACGCAGAACGCGCGGCCGAGGCCGTTCGCATCGCTGCGGGCGTTCCCGCATGAAGGCGCTCGTGGCGATGTCTGGGGGCGTGGACTCGTCCGTCGCAGCCGCCCGAATGGTGGCCGACGGGCACGAAGTGATCGGTGTCACCCTCAAGTTGTGGGCAGGCCCGAACGGTGAGATGCCGACGTCGGGGTGTTGCACGGTCTCCGATTCCGAGGATGCCCGTCGCGTCGCCGCCCAACTCGATATTCCGTACTACGTGCTCGACTACACCGAGGACTTTTCTCGGGGCGTGATCGACGGGTTCGTCTCGGACTATCTGTCCGGTCGGACGCCCAACCCGTGCGTCGAGTGCAATCGGACGGTCAAGTTCTCTCGCCTCATGTCCCAGGCTTCCGAATTCGACTGCGACGTTGTTGTGACCGGTCACTACGCACGAGTGGATCGTCATGCCGGCCGGTATCGGTTGCGTCGTGGGACGGACACGGCGAAGGACCAGAGCTATGTGCTGTCGATGCTCGGTCAGGACGAGCTCGCACGTGTCCGCTTTCCGGTCGGTGATCTCGAAAAGCCCGCAGTTCGCGAGTTGGCGGCCCAGTTGGGGCTTCGCACGGCGTACAAGGCCGAGAGCATGGACATCTGTTTCGTCGGACAGCGTGACTACCGCACCTTTCTGCGAGGCCAGGCGCCGGAGGCGGTCGAGCCGGGGGCACTCGTGACGACGGACGGGCGGGAGGTCGGTAGCCACGACGGGGTCGCGGGATTCACGGTCGGCCAGCGGCGCGGGTTGGGTGTCGCACTCGGTGAACCGCACTATGTCGTCGCAGTGGACGCGCCGACCAGGACGGTCACGATCGGGACGCGGGATCATCTGACCAGCGAGGGATTCGAACTGTCCGGAGCGACATGGACCTCCGGACCGCTCGAGCCGGGGGAGAAGACGCTCGTGCAGTCCCGGGCGCACTCCGAAGCGGTGGGGGCCATCTGGACCGGCGATGGCACGGTCGGATTCATCGAACCGCAGATGGCGGTCGCCCCGGGTCAGACCGCGGCCTTCTACCGAGGGGACGAAGTGCTCGGCGGCGGCATCATCAGCCGGACTTGGCGGGCAGCGTGACGCCGCACCGCTCCTGTCCGTGCCTGGCATCGCTGCCATGACCACGATCGATCCGGTCGCTCGGGCAGAAGAGTTGCGCGCCGCCATCCACTACCACGGTCACCGCTACCACGTGCTCGATGAGCCGGAGATCGCCGACGCCGAATACGACGCTTTGGTTCGGGAACTCGAGGCGCTCGAAGAGCAGCATCCGGAGCTGATCACGCCCGACTCGCCAACCGCCCGGGTCGGCGGCCCGCTCTCGGGGCTGTTCGCTCCTGTCGTGCATCGACGGCGACTTTTTTCCCTCGACAATGCCGAGACCGTCGACGAGTTGCGGGCTTGGGAGGAACGGATCGTTCGTCAGATCGAACACGTGCCCGACGGGTACTCATGCGAGCTGAAGGTCGACGGGCTTGCGGTGTCGCTCATGTACGAGGACGGGACGTTGGTCCAGGGTGCCACTCGGGGGGACGGAGCGACCGGTGAGGACATCACCGCCAATCTCCGCATGATCGAAGCGATCCCGATCGAGCTGTCCGGCGAAAAGCCGCCGAAACTCCTCGAAGTACGCGGTGAGGTCTATATGCCATACGCGGCCTTCGAATCCCTCAACATCAGACAGGCCGAGGCCGGAGAGCGGATGTTCATCAACCCGCGCAACGCCGCCGCCGGATCGGTGCGTCAGAAGGATCCGCGAATCGCCGGCGAGCGGGGTCTGTCGATATGGGTGTACCAGGCAGGGATCATCGAAGGCGGGCCTGATCTCGCGACACACGGCGAGACCATGGACTACCTCGCCTCGCTGGGTCTCAGCGTGAACCCGGCGTCGAAGATCGTGCCTGACATCGAAGGTGTCGCCGCCTATGTCTCTCATGCAGAGGAGGCGAGGAACAACCACGAGTACCAGACCGATGGTGTCGTCGTGAAGGTGGACTCGCTCGCCATTCAGGATCAACTCGGCTTCACCGCCCGTGCACCTCGGTGGGCGATCGCATTCAAATTCGCACCCGAGGAACGCACGACCAAGCTGCGTTCCATCGCGATCAACGTGGGACGAACGGGTGCGGCCACTCCGTTTGCGGTCCTCGAACCCGTCTTCGTCGGCGGGGCGAACGTGACCAACGCCACGCTTCACAACGAAGAGCAGGTTCGCCTGAAGGATGTCCGGATCGGCGACACCGTCGTCGTGCGTCGCGCCGGAGACGTCATTCCCGAGGTGGTCGGTCCGGTCGTCTCCCTGCGGACCGGCGACGAGATCCCTTGGTCGATGCCCTCGCTCTGTCCGTTCTGCTCGAACCCGATCGTCAGGCCCGAAGGGGAGAAGGTGGCACGATGCACAGGCGGCCTGCATTGTCCGTCGCGACTCCGGGAGTGGCTGTTCTTCTTCGCCGGCCGTAGCGCCATGGACATCGAGGGGCTGGGCTACAAGACCATTCAACTCCTGATCGACGAGGACCTGATCTCCGACCCCGCCGACATCTTCTTCCTGACCCCGGCTTCCTTCGAAGGCTTCGAGGGGTGGGGAGAGGTCTCGATCAGCAACCTGATGGCGGGGGTGGAGGCGGCTCGTGATCGCCCTATCGCCCGCCTCATCATCGCGCTCGGGATCCGCCATGTCGGTCCGAAAGCCGCCGAGGAGTTCGCCAGGGCCTTCGGATCGATCGACCGGCTGGTGGAGGCGTCAGAAGAGGAACTGCTCGCAATCGACGGAATCGGACCCACGATCGCGAACGCCTGGCTGGAGTGGGCCGGCGAGGATGAAAATCGGAGGTTGTTGGACAGATTGCATGAGGGCGGCGTGCGCATGTCCGATCCCGAGCCTGAGGTGGCCGAGGTGTCCGACGTCCTCGATGGCCTCACGTTCGTCGTCTCGGGGACTCTCGACGCCTTCAGTCGCGAAGAGGCTCAGAGCGAGATCACCCGTCGGGGAGGCAAGGTGACCGGTTCGGTCTCGAAAAACACACGTGCACTCGTCGTCGGAGAGTCCCCTGGGGCATCGAAGGTCTCGAAGGCGGAGAGTCTCGGCATTCCGATCATCGACGAGTCGATGTTTCTCACCGTCCTGGAACGCGGCCGCGAGGCGCTCGGCTGAGAATCGCCGAAGCGCGAGCCTCACTGAACTCGGAACTCCCAGGTGAATTCGCCTCGATCTGGGAGGCCGGCAACCGTGTCCCACACGATGCGAACGGTATGTTCGCCGGGGGTCCACGAGTCGAGGTAGAGGCTGGCCGGTGACGGGGACCACCGGAATACGCCGGTGGCATCGACGAAGTCGACTTCGCCTTCGGGGACGAGGAACCCATCGACGTAGATGTCGACCGTGTAGCCAACAGCCATGTCCACTTCGACGAACGCTTGCATCAGCACGGCGTCCCCGGGGAGCGGAAAGACGGACTCGACCGGTTCCGGAAGTTCGACCGGTTCGCCCCCCTCACCGAACACGAATGCGAGCGCGACGACTGCGATGGCCATGCAGCCAAGTCCGATGTAGATGAAGCGATACGGCACGAGCCGAGAGGCTAACGACGGGAGCCGGTCAATCGGGAGTCGCGGTGAATCTGAGCGGTTGCTCGTAAGCTCCGAACCGATGAGAGATGGCCGGTCCGAGAGCCAGATACGACACCGCTCTGTCGGATGTCTTCTCGGTCTCGCAGTCGGCGATGCACTCGGTGCGGCCGTCGAGTTTCAGCCTCCGGGGACATTCACACCCGTCTCGACGATGCGCGCCGGCGGCCCGCATGGGTTGGCTGCCGGGCAGTGGACCGACGACACGTCGATGGCTCTCGCCCTGGCGGACTCGCTGCTCACCGTCGGATGGGATCCCGATGATCAGGCGCGACGCTACGTCGATTGGTGGCGGAACGGCACATATTCGGTCAACGGCGAGTGTTTCGACATCGGTGGCACCACGGCCGCGGCGCTCCGCCGGTTCGAGTCCGGCTATGACGCCTCGCTGTCCGGGCTGAAAGACCCGGCGTCGGCTGGAAACGGGTCGATCATGCGACTGGCGCCCGTGGCGATCGCCACTGCTCACCGCTTTCCCGATGACCTCGCCGGACTGGTTGACCGTTGTATCGCCTCGAGCCTCCCCACCCATCGATCCGCACAGGCGACCTCGGCGTGTGCCGTGCTTGGGGTCATGCTGGCTGCGCTCATCGCAGGCGAGGAGAGGTCGACGGTCACAGATCCCGGCTGGGGCATCTGGGCTGACGTCCGTCGCCTCGTGAAGCTGCACCCCGAGATCGACGGGGTCGTGTCTGGCTCTTATCGGAGCTTGCGGCCACCTGACATCGTGGGTTCCGGATATGTCGTGAAATCCCTCGAGTCCGCGCTGTGGGCATTCGATCGACATGATGACCTTCGGTCGGCAGTGCTCGCCGCCGTCAATCTGGGCAACGACGCAGACACGACTGGAGCGGTGTGCGGTCAACTCGCCGGGGCGTGCTGGGGAGTCGGGGGGATCGAGGAATCCTGGCTCGAGGTCCTGGCACGGAACTCCGAGATCGTCTCCGTGGCGGACGGTCTCGCCCGGCTTCGGATCTGACGCGGATCGGCACCTTCACGATGCTGCTCAGGGCGTGGGGTTACCTGCATACCCCACCATGCGGTTCGATCTTCTGAGTACCGTGCCGCGGATGCGGCGCAACCCGATCCTCGACTCCCTCGGCGGCAATCCGGTCACCCGGGTCCAGGACGTCGCCCGCGACATGCGAGCACGGGGTGTGCCCCTGATCGACTTCTCGATCGGTGATCCGAGGGAACCGACACCCCCGTTCATCGCCGAGGCACTGAAGGCCGCCGTGCCCGCCGTTTCGCAGTATCCGACCACGAAGGGGCTTCCTGAGCTGCGAGGCGCCATCGCCGATTACGTGCGGCGTCGTTTTGCCGTCGATGTCGATCCCGACACCCAGATCATTCCGACCACCGGGTCCAAGGAGGCGATCTTTTCCACGCCTCTCGCATTCGTCGATCGCGCAGCGGGCGACACGGTGGTCTGGGCTACCCCGGGGTATCCGATCTACGAACGCGGCGCCCTGCTGGCCGGCGCTCGCGGGGTGGCGGTGCCGCTCGGTGGCGACTTCATCTTCCGGCCGGATCAGATCTCGGATGCGGACTGGGCCGCTGCTCGGCTCGTCTGGCTGTGTTCGCCGCACAACCCGACCGGTTCGGTCACCCCCCCGGATGTCCTGTCCGCCTTCATCGATCGAGCTCGGGACTCCGGCGCCCTTCTGTGCGCCGATGAGTGTTACGCGGATCTCTACGAGGCGGACCCGCCCGTGTCGGTCCTCGAACTGGCGGGTGACGGATCGAGCGGGGTGCTCTCGTATCTCAGCCTGTCCAAGCGTTCCGGGATGACGGGATACAGGGCTGGGGCGATCGTGGGCGATCCAGAAGCGATCGCCGCACTGACCATGCTGAGAACGGCGACAGGCACTGCCGTTCCCGAGTACACCCAGGCGGCAGCGATCGCGGCGTGGTCGGATGACGCCCATGCAGTCGAGCGGCGGGAGATCTTCAACGCAAAGCGTCGCGTGCTCCGTGACCGCTTCGGAGCGGCGGGCCTCGAGGTGGTGGCTTCGGAGGCAGGTCTGTATGTGTGGCTGAAAGTCGATGACGACGTCCGTGCCGCGGAACGCCTGCTTCGAGCGGGAATCGTCGTTTCGCCCGGCAGGGCATTCGGTCCAGGCGGTGAGGGATTTCTGCGCCTTGCTCTCGTTCCATCGCTCGACGATTGTGAACGGGCGGCTGCCGCGGTGGCCGACGTCCTGACTCAGCCCGACTGAGCAGGCGGATTCAGGACAAGCCCCCAGGCGGCGCGTTCGGCCTCCGGATCGCCCCTAGCCTTCGGCGGGAGGTGATGCATGTCTGACTCCGAAGTGATCGAGAGGGCCTACGCAGGAGATCTGCCGATCGAGGACGCCCGGGAAGCAGTCGATCGCACCATTGGCGCGCTCGATCGGGGTGAAGTTCGAGTCGCCGAGAAGATCGATGGAACGTGGGTCGTCAACGAGTGGTTGAAACTTGCGATCCTCCTCTCGTTCCGGCTCGGTGAGATGACGCGAATCGATGCCGGCGATCTGCACTTTCACGACAAGATCCCGGTGAAGGACGATCTGGAGGGCCAGGGCGTGCGAGTCGTGCCTCCCGGGATGGTCAGGTACGGGGCGCATTGCGAGCCGGGCGTCATCGTGATGCCGGCGTTCGTCAACATCGGGGCGTATGTGGGGGCCGGGACGATGGTGGACACCTGGGCAACCGTGGGTTCGTGCGCTCAGATCGGCAAGAACGTCCACCTGGCAGGGGGAGTCGGCATCGGAGGTGTCCTCGAGCCGCCGAATGCGACCCCGGTGATCGTCGAAGACGGGGTGTTCATCGGTTCGCGCTGCATTGTCACAGAGGGGGCGATCATCGGCGAAGGGGCGGTGCTCGGGGCGAACACCACCATCACCGCCTCGATCCCGATCATCGACGTCACCAAGGAAACCCCCGTCGAGTACCGGGCAGAGGTACCTGCGGGAGCGATCGTCGTGCAGGGCACTCGTCCCCGCACGTTCCCCGGCGGCACCGTCCACCTGCAGTGTGCCTACATCATCGGGTGGCGGGAGGAGCGTCACGACCAGCGACTGGGGCTCAACGAGCACCTGCGGGAGTTGGGCGTCCAACTGTGAGTTCGCTTGCCGACACGACTGCGTGGCTCGTCGACATCCCCTCGGTCACCGGCGACGAGGTGGCGATCGTCGAGGCGATCGCCGGCAGACTCGCCGGCATGGACGAGCATCGGCTCGGGAGGTCGCTGATCGTCGGCCGACCGACGGGTGCGCCGATGATTCTCTTGGTCGGTCATCTCGACACCGTCCCCTCCCAGGGTCAAGGTCCGGCGCGCGTCGAAGACGGTGTCCTCCACGGGCTCGGCGCGGCCGACATGAAGGGTGGATTGGCGGTGATGATCCATCTCCTCGAGGATCCGGAAGTGGTCGCCGGTCCCTATTCGGTGGTGGGTGTCTTCTACGACGCCGAGGAGGGCCCGATGGACCGCAACGGTCTCGGACCGCTCCTCGAAGAGGTTCCCTGGTTGACCGAGGCGGAATTTGCCGTCGTGCTCGAGCCGTCAGACGGCCAGATCCAGGTCGGCTGCAACGGCTCGATCAACGCAACGGTGTCATTCACGGGGAAGAGTGCCCATTCGGCGCGGCCGTGGTGGGGGGAGAACGCCATCACCAAGGCAGGAGAGTGGCTGGCCGCGATGCACCGCCGGGAACCCGAATTGCATTCGATCGACGGGCTCGAATACCGCGAGGTGATGTCCGTCACGACTGCATCCGGGGGCATTGCCCGCAACGTGATCCCAGACCGGTTCGACCTCAACCTCAACTACAGGTTCAGTCCTCGTAGGACGGGTGACGAAGCCGTCGCGGTCCTGCATGACGTGTGTCGAGGAGCTGATGAAGTCGAGATCGTCGACGTCGCACCCTCCGGGCCAGTCCACGTCTCCCACCCATTCGTCTCCGAGTTACGTTCGGCTGCCGGCACCGAACTGGCCGCCAAACAGGGGTGGACCGACGTCGCCCGTTTCGGTCAGGTCGGGGTGCCGGCAGTCAACTTCGGACCTGGCCGGGCGAGCGAAGCGCATCAGAAGGACGAGTTCGTGGCGATCGCCGAGATCGAGGCGACGTTCGCGGCACTGCGCCGGGTTCTCGTCTGAGTCATCCCGGGCTCGCCCCGGACGTTCTCGACCTACGTGTCGGCCCTACCTGCCCGGACCTTGGTGGTCCGGACGAAAAGCGCGATCACCGGCAGCACGACCAGGGCGGAGCGGGGACGAATCAGGACGACCACGCACCCGAGCACGAGCAGCCATATGGTTCGACGCTCGATCCTGACGAGGGACGGGTAGGCGATCCAGATGCATGCAAGGATCGCCCCCACCCGGGCCAGCACTCCTGCGAGTCCCGCATCGTCTGTCATCCACGCCAACGCGGCTCCGCCCAGGAGGCCAATCGTCGTGATCGCGAGCATCCAGCGCACCGGAAGACGATATACCTCGGATTTGTCGCCACGTCCGATCCCTACACTGCCGTGCCATGCCGATCGACATCGACATCGCCCATGTGGCCCGACTTGCCCGTCTCGATCTGTCGACCGCCGATCTCGAGACGTACCGCCATCAGTTGGGCGTGATACTCGAACACGCCGCCCGAGTGCAGGCTCTCGATACCGCGGGTGTGGAACCGACCGCGCATCCGCTCGGAATGACCAACACATTCCGACCCGACGAAGTGCGGCCGTCGCTCGATCGCGACGAAGTCCTCTCCCAGGCACCGGAAGCTCGCGATGGCTACTTCGTGGTCCCCCCGGCGCTCGATCAAGGCTGAACGGGATGAGCTACGCCGACCTGACGATTGCCGCCGCCGCGTCCGAGCTCCGCGCGGGAACGATCACTGCAACCGAGCTTCTCGAGGCGGTGTTCGAACGGGCATCTCTCACGGAGGCCGAGTTGCACGCCTACCTCACCCTCGATGCCGCGAGGGCGAGGACCGCGGCCGGGCAGGCTGACGTCAGGTTCGCCGCCGGCACGCCGTTGGGCCCACTCGACGGGATACCGATCGCCCTCAAGGACAACATGTGCACTCGGGGAGTCGAGACCACCTGTGCGTCGCAGATCCTCGCCGGATATCACCCTCCGTACGATGCGACGGTTGTGAGCCGGCTCAAGGCCGGCGGGGCAGTGATCACGGGCAAGACGAACCTCGATGAGTTCGCGATGGGCTCGTCGACTGAGAACTCCGCATACGGACCCACCCGCAATCCGTGGAACCCGGAAAGGGTGCCCGGAGGGTCCTCGGGAGGATCGGCGGCAGCCGTGGCCGTCGGGTCCGCCCTTGCCGCCCTCGGTTCCGATACCGGCGGATCGATTCGCCAGCCCGCCTCGTTGTGCGGAGTCGTCGGAGTCAAGCCGACCTATGGGCTCGTCTCCCGGTACGGACTGATCGCCTTCGGCTCGTCACTGGATCAGATCGGCCCTTTCACTCGGACCGTCGAGGACGCGGCGACCGTTCTGGGGGTGATCGCAGGCCACGACCCGCTCGATGCCACGTCGTGGCGCGGTGACTACCCGGACGCCGGCTCGATGTTCGAGACGGGAGTGGCCGGCATGCGGATCGGAGTGATCCGTCAGCTCGACGGTGAGGGCTACGAGCCCGAGGTGACGGCGATGTCCCGGGCGATGCTCGATCGCCTCACAGACGCGGGGGCCGAGATCGTGGAGGTGTCGATCCCCACCTGTGACGTGGCCCTTTCCACGTACTACCTCATCGCGCCGGCCGAGGCGTCGGCCAACTTGGCGCGCTTCGACGGGATCCGATACGGCCTGCGGGCGGATGGGTCGACGGCCGAGGAGATGATGGCGAGAACGAGGGCAGAGGGCTTCGGGCCGGAAGTGACCCGGCGGATCCTGCTCGGGACCTACGCGCTCTCAGCGGGGTACTACGACGCCTTCTATGGCCAGGCACAGAAGGTGCGAACGCTCGTCAAACAGGAGTTCGCCGCCGCATACGAGAAGGTCGACGCGCTCGTTTCGCCGACCAGTCCGACCGTGGCGTTCGAGCTGGAAGCAAAGACGGCCGATCCGCTCTCCATGTATCTCTCGGACGTCTGCAACATCCCGGCCAACCTTGCCGGCCATCCGGCGATGACCGTCCCGCTCGGACTCGACAGCCAGGGCCTGCCCGTCGGGTTCCAGGTGATGGCTCCTGCCCTGGGCGAGGCGACGATGTTCCGGGTCGCCGCCGAAGTGGAGCGTCAGGCGGGCTTCGTCGCCAGACCCGCCATGACCGGGGTGGAATCATGACCTGGAGTCCACCGCCGGGCTGGGAAGCCGTCATGGGCATCGAAGTCCACGTCGAACTCCGGACCCAGTCGAAGATGTTCTGTGGTTGCCGTGTCGGGTTCGGCGAGGAACCGAACATCGACATCTGTCCCACCTGTCTGGGTCTCCCCGGGGCGATGCCGGTGGCGAACGTCCAGGCGATCGAGTGGATCTCGTTGATCGGGCTGGCGCTCAACTGCACGATCAGTGAGCAGTCGGTGTTCCATCGCAAGAACTATTTCTACGCCGACCTTCCGAAGAACTATCAGATCAGCCAGTTCGACATCCCCGTCTGTCATGACGGATGGCTCGACGTCGATGTCGACGGGGAAACCGTTCGGATCGGTATCGAGCGCGCCCACCAGGAGGAAGACACCGGCAAGTCGACCCACATCGGCGAAGGAGGGCGCATCCACTCCGCCACCCAGACGCTCCTCGACTTCAACCGGTCCGGGGTGCCGCTGGTCGAGATCGTGTCGCGGCCCGACATCCGTACTCCCGTCCAGGCCAAGGCGTACGCCCAGCAACTGCGGGCGGTGGTCGCCGAACTCGGCGTGTCCGACGCACGCCTCGAAGAGGGTTCCATTCGCTTCGACGCCAACGTGTCCGTCCGGCCCTCCGGGGAGACCGAACTCGGCACGAAGGTCGAGATCAAGAACATGAACTCCTTCCGATCGCTGGAGCATGCGGTTTCCTTCGAGATCCTCCGCCAAGTCGACGAACTCGAGGCGGGTGGGACTCTCGTCCAGGAGACCCGACACTGGGACGAGGAGGCGGGTGTCACCCACGGCATGCGCACCAAGGAGGGAAGCTCGGACTACCGCTACTTCACCGAGCCTGATCTCACTCCCATCGTCATCGACGCCGAGTGGCGCAACCGGATCGCGGAGCGTCTGCCCGAATTGCCTGCGACTCGCAGGGCGCGCTATCTCGACGCAGGCGTGGATCCGCAGGTGGCCCAGGTTCTGGCTGAGTCGATCGCCGATCTGCGGGCGATCTACGACGAATCGGTTGCACTCGGTTCCGAACCGAGGGTCGCGGCCCACTGGGTCACGGGGGAGATCACGGGCTGGACACGTCGGGAAGATGCACCGGCCCGAATCACCGGGCGCCAACTCGCCGAGTTGACTGCGATGGTGGCGGACGGGACCGTGTCGGCTTCTGCCGCCAAGGACGTGCTGGACGGTGTGCTCAAGGGTGAGGGCGACCCGCGCTCGGTGGCCGAGTCGCGCGACCTCCTGCAGATGACCGACTCCGGGGCACTGGAGGCCGCGGTCGACGACGTGTTGGCGGCGAACGCCGACGCCGTCGAGCGATATCGCAACGGCGAGCAGAAGGTGGTCGGTTTCCTGGTCGGCCAGGTCATGCGCGCCACCCAGGGCAAGGCGGATCCGAGAGCAGTCAACGAGTTGTTGGCATCGAAACTGGCGTGAACATCCACGGACTCGAATGTGAAGCCGTGCTCTTCGACTGCGACGGTGTGCTCGTCGATTCCGAGCCTGTCTCGTTCAGGGCATGGTCGGAGGCGCTCGCGGTCCATGGATACGACCTCGACATGGACGTCTTCGCCGCTTCGATCGGCGGTACAGAGGCGATGGTCGCGAATCGCTTCGCCCCGGATGTCGGTGTCGACTCTGTCCGCTTGGAACTCGAAGCCCAACACGCGTTCGAAAGGATCGCAGGCGAGGCTGCGGCTTTCGGCGACACCCTGGCGTTCATCGATCGACTCGAATACGCCGGCGTGCCGATTGGCGTGGCGACGAACGGACTGCGCTGGCGGCTCGACGTGTTGCTGGCAGCCGTCGGCCTCGGCAGGCTCTTACCGTTCTCGGTGACCGCCGACGAGGTCGAGAACCCGAAACCTGCGCCGGATCTGTATCTGCGGGCTGCCTCGCTCGCAGGTGCGGATGCCGAGCGATGCGTCGTGATCGAGGACAGTCCGACCGGCGTCGCTGCGGCCAAAGCCGCAGGCTGTCTGGTCGTGGCCGTCGATCGCGGAGTGTTCGATCGGCGTCAGCTCGCAGGTGCCGATGTCGTCGTCGACCGGGTGTGAAAGCGCTTACGGAGGGTGGCTAGCGTGCGGGCGACATGGAACGACTGACCAAGATCGTCGCGACACTGGGACCGGCGGTGGCCGATCCCGACTCGATCCGAGCACTCGTCGCCGCCGGAATGGATGTCGCCAGGCTCAACTTCTCCCATGGTGACCACCAGTTCCACTCGCAACTCGCGGAGTTTGTGAGAGAGGCCGCGAAGGCCGAAGGTCGAGTGGTGGCGCTGCTCCAGGACATCCAGGGTCCAAAACTCCGGGTCGGATCTTTCCCCGACGGTCGGGTGGCGCTCGCGAGCGGCTCGACAGTGCATCTGGTCGGTGGGCGTCACTTCTCCGACGATCCGACTCGCATCTTCGTCGACTACGACCATCTGCTCGACGACATCCAGCCAGGGGAGCGAATCCTGTTGGCGGACGGCCTCATTCATCTGATCGCCGAAGAAGTGGAGGGCGATCACATCGTCGCCAGGGTTGTGCAGGGCGGATTGCTTGGCGATGGCAAGGGCGTTGCATTCCCTGACACCGACCTGCGCGTGCCGGCGATCACCGACAAGGACCGGTCGGATCTGAGTTTCGGACGGGAGCTCAAGGTGGACTACGTGGCCGCCTCCTTCGTCCGGACCGGCAGCGACATCAGGGAGATTCGGGACCTCGCCGGAGGTGTGCCGGTCATCGCCAAGATCGAATTGGCGCTGGCGTATCAGAATCTCGACGACATCCTGACTGAAGCCGCCGGGGCGATGGTGGCGCGTGGCGATCTCGGGGTTCAGCTCCCGTTGGAGAGGATCCCGTTGGTACAGGCCGACATCATCGCCCGCACCAACGCGGCGGGTCTCGTCTCGATCACCGCCACGGAGATGCTCGAGTCCATGACGAAGTCGCCGCGGCCGACCCGGGCCGAGGTCACAGATGTCGCCAACGCAGTCCTCAACGGCACCGACGCGGTGATGCTCAGCGCGGAGACCGCGATGGGAGACTTCCCTGTCGAGTCGGTCAGGATGATGGACAAGATCTGTGCCGAGGTGGAACGTGGCTTCGGTGCGGGGACCGTGGACATCGACGTGGACTTCTTCGGCGGGTCCATCGGATCGGCGGTGGCCAGGTCGGCGGTGCAAGCGGCGTCCGACCTCGGAATCGAGACGATCGTTGCGTTCACCGAGTCGGGTAACACTGCCCGGCTTCTCTCGAAGTACCGCCCGGCCGGACGCATTGTTGGTTTCACGCCGGTCGACACGACTCTGGCCCGCATGGCCCTCTACCGGGGAGTCCAGCCGCATCCGTTCGGTCGAAGGGATTACACCGACGTCATGATCGCGGCCGCAGAGAAGTTCCTGGAAAAGGAAGGCATCTGCGAACGGGGAACGGCGGTCGTGATGGTCGCCGGCATCCCTCCCAATCTTCAGGCGACGACCAACCTCATGAAGATCCATGTCATCGGCGAGCGAGATCGCGGCGTGCCGTCCCAGAAGTCCGGTCGCGACGGTCCGGAAGTGGGCGGATTCTCCCGCTGACGTCTCTGCGAGGTTGCGTCGCCAATGTGTCCCAGTCAGCGGCGGGCACGGAGCTGGGTAGGATCCCGGCGACTCGAACGGAGACGCTCTTTGGGACAAACCATCGAAATCAACAGGGTGACGGTCATCGACAAGGTGCTGATGATCGACACCGATCGAACCCTCGCCGGCCAGGACGGTGAGACGTACGGCGGCGTCGAGGCCGCGGGACGCTCGGGTACGTTCCCCGGGCGGCTGGCCGTTCGGATCTTCGAGACCGACGGTGACGTCGACCACGTGCACGTCATGTCGAATCAGGTATCCGCCCGCCGCTTCGCCGGGTGGGACGATTCCGCCGTGGCTGCCATCACAGCCCTTGTCTCCGAGTTCTTCAGGGTCTATCCCGAACCCGTGGCCGCCAGCTAGAGAGGTCTCAGGGCGGGGGAGCGGTCGTCGTGCTTTCGGGCGGCGCGGTCGTGGTCGTGGTTGTGGTCGTGGTCGTGGTCGGCTCCGGGCACTCCTCGGTGGCATCGGGCATCTTGCAGGGGTGGACCTCGAGGATTTCTCGCCGGGCGAGATAGCGAACTGTCCACGTTTGCTCCCGCTCCGCCCCATTTTCGGAGATGACACGAGTCGCCGTCACGCTCCATCCCGGGGCGGGGGACTGGACCTGATCGGTTTCATCCACTTCGAGTTCCGGATTCGCCCGATATTCGATGGTCGGCTCGGTGGGATTGAACCTTCCTCCGATCGAGCCGCGGACCCGACGGGCCGCAGGACCTCCCTCCGCGATCACCCGGATGTCGGTGACTCCTCTGGAGTGATCTCCCACAATGATCCGACCGTCGTTGGATCCGTAGATCCGGACCGTGATCGACGTGTCCGTGTAGGCAGTACGGATCCAGAGGGCGCCGTCGGTGTCGTTGCGGAACGCCAATTCCGGTTGCTGCCAGGAGATCGTGGCTTCGATACCTTCCGGATAGCGACTGAAGTAGAAGCTGTGCGGCTTGTGGGTGACGTCCTCGTAGCCGCCCCAGAACACTGCGTTGTACATCGTGGTGGCGAACTGCGATACGCCTCCACCGACCGTTTCGAGGAGTTCGCCCTGAACGATGGTCCCGTCCTCGAGGAATCCCCGCTCGGTGGTGCGCTGGCCGACGTGGGCATTGAGCCCGAACGTCTCCCCGGGTCCCACGATGGCCCAGTTCACGATGTCGGCCATGAGGTGGATGTTCGTCACACGGTTCTGACAGCACGGGTGATATGTCGTGAACTCCGCCACCAGGTGCTCGATGCCGAGCGCTTCGAGTTCGGCGGTGGTGATCTCCGGTTCGGCTCCCTCGACGAAAGGAAGCTGACCTTGTCGTCGGACGGATGAGGCGGCGTCGGCGAGGGCGGTGGCCGTCGCCTCCGGGTCGATCAGCGTCCCGTTGCGGCCGGGTACGACGTTCACGTCGTAC
>JBBDQP010000112.1:16760-29966 GCA_040905965.1 Acidimicrobiia bacterium | reverse complement strand
CCCCCCCCCCCTCGACTTCGAGCCGGGCATCGACCGGGGCGGCTTCGAGTTCGCTGCGTCGCGCTTCCAGGAGTTCGGCAACGACGGCGGGATCGAAGCCCAGCAGCACGACGCCGTCGGCCGCCGATGACGTGAACGCCCGCGCTAGGTCGGCGACCGAGAACTCGATCGTGACTTCGTCGGTTGCCAGTTCGACTGGCGACGACAGCCACAACTGGGCCCGCGAGACTGCCGCATCGACGTCGGCCCGGGTCACCCGGGAGACGGCGACCGCAGCGTCGAGGTCGACTGTGACAGGACGACGCATCAGTGCGCCGGCGAGGAGACGTCCCGCCGCGGTCCCGCGGTCGACTTGCAGTCCGGTCTCCGGGTAGACGGGGACGGGGACCGTGCCTTCGATGGCGACTCCGCCGGGCACCGGAGGGTTCCCGACGACGTCGACGTCCCAAATCGCGAGGACGGCCTCGACCGCTTCGGCATCGACGTCTCCGCGCGGGACCAATTCATCGGTCGTGAGGAGGTTGCTCAGCCACCAGCGGAACTGTTCCGAGATCCCGCCCTGGCGCCCTCGGACCATCGCCGCTTCGATCATTTCTGCCCGGTCGAGTAGAAACCCGAGCTGTTGCGGAAGGACCGTTGTCTCCCTTCCGTCGATGTCGACGGTCAGCGGAGATATGGACAACTCCTGTTCGAGGACTGCGAGAGCCTCGTCCGCTTCGTCAGGCGAAAGGCCGCCGAGCTCGATCCCGTGACCCTGCACGGTGATCGAACCGATGATCTCGCCTGACCGGAGCCATCTGCCCGCGCCGAACAGAGCCAAGATCACGAAGATCAGGCCTGCGACGGCGAGGAGCGCCACTCGGACGCGGGGTGACATCGATGACATAAGGGAGAACCCTGGGGGCGGGGGAGATGATAGGACGCCTCCTGGGGCTAGTTGGATCGACCTGCGCGATTACCGGTCCCGCCGAAACGAGATAGCGTTCGTCCGAGAAAGGTTCGATATGCGGGTACTGATCACTGGTGCGTCCGGGTTCATCGGGACGGCCTTGTCTGCCGCTCTCGTCGCACGCGGTGACGAGGCTGTTCCGTTACGACGGAACGCGCAGGGTCCGGGATGGGACATCGAAGCGGGCCGGATCGACCACGAGGTGTTGGTCGGAGTCGACGCGATTGTGCACTTGGCCGGAGCACCGATTCTCCCCCCGTGGACGGAGTCGAAGAAGCGCCGGATCCTGTCGTCTCGCGTCGACGGAACGACCCTCATTTCCGCGGCAGCCGTCGCGTCGGGAACGCCCGTTCTCGTTTCTGCCTCGGGGATGGACTTCTACGGAGATCGAGGTGACGACGTCCTGGACGAGTCGGAGCCTGGCGGGGAGGGCTTCATGGCTGGGGTGGCGGCGGCATGGGAGGAGGCGACCGCCGCCGCAGTCGAGGGCGGTGTCAGGGTTGCGTATCTCAGGACTTCGCTCGTCCTCGATTCGTCCGGCGGTTCGCTTCCCAAGATGATGCTTCCCTTTCGGGTCTTCGTCGGCGGTCCGATCGGTGACGGTCGACAGTGGTGGAGTTGGATCACGCTCGAGGACGAGGTGCGAGCCATTCTCCACGTTCTCGACGACTCCCGCATTCGGGGGCCGGTCAACCTGGCATCTCCGAACCCAGTGCGAAACGAGGATTTCATGCGGGCACTCGGCGCGGCGATGGGACGTCCGTCGTGGTTTCCGACGCCCGCGTTCCTCTTGAAGGCCGTGTTGGGATCGGACGCGGCTGACGCCCTACTGCTCGAATCGAAGCGAGTGCGTCCAGCCGTGTTGCAGGAGTCCGGCTTCGAGTTCGCCTACCCCGAAATCGGCCCGGCGATGGAGCACGCGGTCACTGGCCGCTGACGGCCCTCAGGGACGTCCCGCCTCGCTCGAGTTCGAACTCGATCTCGTCGATGTGGACGAGAAGATCTCTCCGCATTTCGTCGAGTCCCTCCCTGACTCGCCCGATGGACTCCATGCTGTCGGTGAGAGCCCGGCGGTGACTCGAGAACGTCCGCACGAGCCGGCGGGCCCGATCGGTGAGTTCGAGAACGCGGTCGATCTCGACTTCACCTCCGACACGGTCTCCGATCGAGGCGAGCAACGTGGCCCAGCGCAATGCCACCTCGATCATCGTGCCCTCGCCGTCGTCGACCACGAGGATTCGGTTGCCATAGACACCGAACGCTCCTACCTCGGCGGGGAAGGCATCCGTTGCCGACACACAGATCGCGATCGATGCCTGTCGATTGGAGATTGCTCGATCCAGCTCGGCGAGGATCCCGCCGCCGCCGTCGAGTCCGATGCGCGAGCAGTTCTTGGTCTCTATCACCACCGCGGTGCCGCTGGCGAGCGTGACGACGAAGTCGCCGACGAGACACCCGGCGACGGATCCGACGACGTCGGAGGTTCGTGACACGATCGCCCCGATCGGCCGGCTCAGGGTGCGCAACCGCGCCTCGATCGCATCCTCGAAGTCGAAGCCCTTGCGAGTGCCGGCGTCGGACTCTTCCCGGCGCCCGCGTTGTTCCGCCAGCAAGTCTCGTAGTTCACCGAAGCGGCGGTCGACGTCGCGGCGGAAGCCGTTGAGTCCGGAGTCCTCGCTCGATGGGTCGAGGGCGGCGGCGAGTCGCGCCTCCAGATCGCCCCCCGGTCCGAGCATCGAGGTCAGGGATCCCAGGAGAACGGCGACGTGGGAGTCCGTGCGCGATGGGTCGACCGTGTCGACGATCGCCGACCTGACCGCTTCGAACTCGGCGATGGCACGCGCCATGACCGACGTCCGGGTGTCCGGGTCGAACGACGACCGCATGACCGTCTCCGCCTCGGCCACGATGGCGCGGACTTGGGTCTCGGCGACTGCCGTTGCCCGCTCGATGGTCTGCAGCACTCGTTGATCGAGGGCGACGAGATCCAACCCGACCGCAGTGTCGACCATCGCTCGCGCTCCGATGCCCAGCATCCGTCGGACCGCTTCGGGCCGCTCCTTGGGCGTGAGTTTGGCGAGTACACCGACGACTGCGGGATCGTCCGACTCGAATGCGTCGAGGATGGCCCTTCCGTTCTCGATCGTCACTTCGTTCGGCCGGGTGTGAGTGGAATCTGCGGTCATACCGGCACCGTATCGGAGGGGTGTGACACAAAGCGCGACGGGCAGAGGTTCGGCGTCGGTGGTGGCATGTCACAATCGGCGGCCGAATGTCCACGATCGTTCCGCACGCGAAGCTTCGCGCCGAGGTCGATGCCCTGGCCGATGTGGCCGGGTCGATCGACTTCGCGCTTGCGACGGCATCCCAGGAGGAACGGATCGCTCGGCGCAATCACCTGCTCGGCATCCTCCGGCGGTACCTGGAACCGCGTCTCGCCGATCCAACTCATCCGGTGGTCGTCGCCGTGTTCGGCCCGACCGGGAGCGGCAAGTCGACCCTGGTGAACACGCTCGTCGGTCGTCCCATCTCCGCAGCAGGAGTGCTTCGTCCGACCACCAGGCGGGCTGTCGTCTGGGTTCACCATCGGCATGCCGGGGCCATCGAGTCGACCCTGGGACCCACCGGACCACTCGAAGTCGTGGCCGACGAACACCCGGTTCTTGGATCCCTTGCCATCGTGGACACTCCGGACATCGACTCGATTGCCGAAGAGCATCGATTTCAGACGTCGTCGATCCTCGAAGCTGCGGATGTGGGGATCGCGGTGACCACCCCGCAGCGGTACGCCGATGCCGTGCCGTGGGAGGTGCTGGGCGACCTGACCGAACGCTCCCTCGACCTTGTCGTGGTCATGAACCGCACGACGCGGCGATCGGCCGGAGCAGTGATCGATCTCGCCGGACTCCTTCGTGACGCCGGGGTCCGCGGCATCGAGTCAGCCGACGACATCGTCGTCATCCAGGAACAGCGGATCCGTTCGGACGGCCGTCTCCACGGGTACGCGCTGAGAAATCTCGCGCGTCGTCTGGAGGTGGTCGCCTCCGACCACAGCGGTGTGGTGCAGCGGGGTATCGAGGCGGCGTGCAGACATGCCGCAGTTGTCGGTCGGGAGCTTGCACGAGAAGTGGAGGCCCAATCCGCAGAAGGCGAGGCGCTGCGCTCGGTGGTGGCAGAGGCCGTCATCGCCCAACAGGAGGAAATCGGGATTCGGCTGCAGAACGGGAATCTCGTCCGACAAGAGGTGGTGGTGCGCTGGCAGCGGATGATCGGCGTCTCCGACCTCGCCGAACTCGTCAGCCGCGGAGTCTCCAGGCTGGCTGATCTCGCGTTCCCGAGGAAGGCCTTGTCGGCGGATCGCATCACGCGGGTCGACCAGGAAGTGCGAACAGAGCTGGTGGAACTGGGTCTCCGCCGTGCGGAGCAGGCTGCCAGCTCCATCGAACTGGCGTGGTCGCTGTCGACCGCCGGTGCCGCGCTGTTGGAGAGTGTCGAGATCGATTGGTCGGGGGTGCGCGCCGAACTCGACGAGTCCATGGCCGAGTGGCAGGCGCAGGTGGTGGCGATGGTGGCGGATACGGGCCGCACCCGCCACCGATTGGCGCGGGCGGCGAGTGTGGGGATCAACGCCGCCGGCACCCTTCTTCTGTTGGGTGTCTTCGCGTCCACCGGGGGCTTGACCGGCGCCGAATTGGGTGTGGCCGCCGGCGCGGTGGCCGCCCAGCAGACGGTGCTCGAACGAGTCTTCGGCGCGGCCGCTGCCAGCCGTCTGACGAAGTCTGCCCAGGCGCTTCTCTCCGACAATCTCGGTCAGGTACTCACATCCGCCACCGCGGCGCATCGCCAGGCGCTGGACAGGGTCGTCGACGATCACGATGCGGCCGCGCGGCTCGAAGAGGCGTGCGGTGCTCTGACGGCGGCACTCGAGGACCACATTCGTGACTGACGTGCGGGAACTGCTCGACCTCCATGACCGGCTCGTCGCGGCCTGTGTGGACATCGTCCCCACCCCCCTCCTGGAGTCTTCTGCCGAGGTCGGCCGCGCAGCCCGGCGTCGGTCCGGTTACTTGGGCGAGACCGTCGTGGTGGCGCTGGCCGGGGGCACCGGCTCAGGGAAGTCCTCGTTGCTCAACGCCCTTGCTGGCGAGGAGGTCTCGCCGCCCGGCGCTCGTCGGCCCACCACCGCCGAACCGATGGCCTGGATCCCCTCGAACCCGGAGCCCGGCCTCACCCGCCTGCTCGATGACATCGGCGTCGAACGGAGGGTCGGTCAGGATGAGTACCCGTGGCTGGCGGTCATCGACCTACCCGACACGGACTCCGTGGCCATCGACCACCGACAAACGGTTGACCGACTGCTCCCGCTCGTCGACGCAGTGGTCTGGGTCTTGGACCCTGAGAAGTATCAGGATGCTCGGCTTCATCGCGACCATCTCCGCCCGTTGGCGAGCCGGGCGGATCGGTTCGTCTTCGCTCTCAACCAGATCGACCGGGTCGATCCGGCGGTTCGCGGCGAACTCGCGGCCGATCTGCGCGAATCCTTGGTTGCCGACGGTATTCGAGACCCTCGGATCATTCTCACCGCAGGTGATCCCCCCAACGGGCTGCAGATCGGCGTCGACGAACTCGTCGTTGCGATCAGGGCGCTCGGGTCCACCGCCTCCGTCGTCTCTGCCAGGATCGTCGACGAGTTGGTGGCGTCGGCAGAACGGCTGGTCGAACCGGTTGGCGGGCTGAGCGGGACCGGATTCGTCGAGCGATGGGCAGAGGCTCGGAATCAGGTGGCCCAGACCGTCGCCGAGGCTGTCGACGCCGACCTGCGCCGCCAGGCTCGTTCGGTCGCGGCGAACGACGCTCGGGTCGTCTCTGCGTGGTTCGGCTCTCGTGATGTCGCTTCGGACGTCGTGGCCACCGGTGCGCAGGTGTCCGGTGCCGCATCGGAACCGTTGCGGCGTTTGGTCGCCGATATCGGAGGTCAACTCGACCCGCAATCGAAGGCCGAGATCGCCAAGATCGGTCACGCGCTGGACGACGAAGTCGCCGGGTCGGCGGTCACCATCGGCGCCACGGTCACGGTCGGGCTCGAAGAGCCTCCAGCTTGGTGGTCTTGGATTCGGCTGCTGTCCTATGCCATGGTCGCGGTCGCGGGTATCGGTCTTGCGTTGACGGTCGACGCGTGGCGCTCGGATACGTCTTTCGGCATCGCACCGGTGTTGATTGGCGTCGGGGGCATCGGCCGTGGCGCCCTGCGAATGGCGGTCCGGCGCTCGGCCCGGGCGCGGACGGACCGAGCGATGGCTGGTCGCCGTGACCAGTCGGCGATGCTGGTTTCGGCCGAACTCGAGCGTCGGATCGGCCGTCCGATCAGGACCACGCTCAGGGCGCGGTCGGCTCCGGGTGCGGCGCACACGGAACTGATGCTCGCCGTCCGCAGATACGAGGAGAGGGAGAACTGATGGAAGGCTTCTTCAACGACAACGTCACGGCTGTCGTCCAGACGGTCGTCGTGTTCGTGGTGGTCTCGGTGTTGTGGCTGGCGTCCTCGAGAGTGGCCCACCGCACCATCGACCGGATGGACGCCCGCAGTCCGGACGCCGGGGCCCGGGCGCGAACGCTCTGGTCGATGGCGAGACGGATCCTGATCTTGCTGCTGTTGGCCGTTCTCGCCCTGAT
Source organism: Acidimicrobiia bacterium (assembly GCA_040905965.1). Lineage (GTDB taxonomy): Bacteria > Actinomycetota > Acidimicrobiia > Spongiisociales > ZC4RG35 > DATHWB01. Next base: position 23,344 of record JBBDQP010000112.1, on the reverse strand, counting down.
GGTGGCGGCCGTGTGGCGTCTCCCGCTCACCCCGCTTATCGCGGTGGGCTCGGCCGTCGGCGTCGCAGTCGGCTTCGGCGCACAGAGCCTCGTCAAAGACGTGATCAGCGGCTTCTTCATCCTGGCCGAGGACCAATATCACATCGGTGACGTCGTGACGTTGGCAGACGTTTCGGGGGCCGTCATCGACATCCGGCCGAGAGTGACGGTCCTCCGCGACCTCGATGGAAATGTCCACTACATCCCCCACGGCGAGATCAAGGTCGCCACCAACCTCACCCAAGAGTTCTCCCAGGTGGTGCTGGACATCGGCATCGCCTACAAGGAACCGGTCGATGAGGTGATCGCCGTCATCGCAGACGAACTGTCATCCCTCAAGGCGTCAGAGGGATGGGGTCGGATGATCCTCGAAGACCCCGAAGTGCTCGGAGTCGACGCCCTCGGCGACTCGGCGGTGACGATCAGGGCGGTTCTCAAGGTCGTCGCCGAGGATCGTTGGCTCGTCAAGCGGGAAGCCCTCAGACGGATCAAGAATCGTCTGGATCAGGAAGGGGTGGAGATTCCGTTCCCGCACATGACCGTCTACCGAGGCGACATCGCCTGACTCAGTCCTTCGGTTTCGGTACGGCGATCCGCAGGCTGGCGGGCCGGGCGCTGGCCGTCAGATGTGTCACCGTTCCGTAGTGTTCGCCGTCCATCTGGACTTCGACCGGATTGGTCGTTTCGGCGGTGAACTCAGTCACACGACGGTCGAGGTGCATTCCCTTGACGTCCTCGAGGGCGCCGGTTGCCGCCTTTCGGATGATGACCCCGGCTCTCCGCATGGGGAGACGCTCGATGGTCAACACCGACATCGGATCCGGAGGGTCTGCGTCCAGCCGGAGGGGGATTCGTCCGAAGTAGGTGTACGCCTCGTGGAACTGGACCATCGCGCCGATTCCGGTCCGCTCGGTGGGTGTCGAGATGGCAACGTCCGGCTTTCGGGACCGAAGGTCGCTCCAGACGACTCCCAGTGCCGTGCGGGCGTAGTGGATCGAGCCGAACCGGTATTTCCGGTACGGCTCGGTTTCCGCGACCGCCACAATCGCGGCGTCCGGCCCGATTCCGAGGGAGAAGACGGCTCGTGCCCCCCACGTTCCCTCCGGTCCGGACGCAGACACCGCCACGGTGGGGGCGGCAGAGACGTGGTACTCCTCGGCGAGAAGCTTCGTGGCGTCCTTCGGTCGATTCGGGATTCCCACAAGGCGGGCCACGACGTTGGTCGTGCCTGAGGGGATGATGCCGAGCACGGAGTCGGAGTCGATCAGGCCTTGGGCAACGTGGTGGACGATTCCGTCCCCGCCCATCGCAATGACCAGTGGGACGCCGCTGGCGGCGGCGTCGCTGGCGGCGACGCGCGAGTGCTCCGCGCTCTGCGGCCAGATCGGGCGGACGTCATGACTGCGACTCAGTATGCGCATCGCCGATCTGTGGAGCCCGCCGGTGAACTGTGACGCGGCGGGATTGGCGATGAGAAGAGCGGTTGGCACGATCCGTGCAGGCTACCGGTCGTGCATGGTTGCGAAAGGTGGCTGGCCGCGGAGCGCGGTGCCACTACCTTGCAGATCACATGACGACCGAAAAGTCGAGTGTCACCGCCGACCCGAACGACCCACTTTTCTCGCTGTCGGTTGACGAGGGCGCCGGGGCCATGCTCGCCGCCGCGGTAGGCGACGTTGCCGGCGGGGCCGATTCCACGTCGTATTCGGCGATCACCCAGGCGGCCACCGTGTTGGCGTACCACCTGCTCTCTCGCGGGCTGGTCGAGCGTGACGTCCTTGCCCGAGGTTGGGTAGAGATGGCCGGGGGTGAGGAGGGCAGGTTCACGTACCGGGCGCCTTCGGCGGCGTTCGACGAGTGGGTGAGATCGGCTTTGCGCGGGAATCCGACGGTTTCGTCGCTCCCGTCGGCCGAGCCCGCCGCTCGCAGCGTTCCCATCGGAGTCTTCCATCGTCGCCGCCCTGATCTTCTCGTCGCATCTGCGGTCAACGCATCCAGGGTGACCCACCTCGATGCCGCGACGGTCGTCATCTCTGCAGCCGTTGCCGGTGCGGTGGCCGGATCGTGCTTCGTGCAGGCCGGCGCCGACCTCGTGTACGGGGCGGCAGAGACCGCCGACCAGGCAGTGAAGCTCATCGAGGCGGAGCCGTATCGGTTTGGCGACGCCAACGCGGCCGGGACGGTCCCGGCGCGTCTGCGCTCGCTGGCGACCTTCGTCTCGCGCGAGCCCGAGGAGATCGTTGCGGTCTTCCGACAAGACGGCCGCAGCCAGGGCATCGACGCAGCCGTACTCGGCATCATCTTGGGAGCCAACAAGCTGGCTGACCCGATCAAACTCATCGAGGCGGCCGCGATCGCGGCCGGAAGCGAGGCATCGTCAGTCGCCGGGGGCATCGTCGGCGCCCGGTCGGGGCTGATCCGGTGGCCGTGGCGCGTGCACAATGACACCTGGTTCGCCGAGATCGGCCGACGGCTCGTCACCGGCCATTCCGAGATCCGCGACCTCCCCATTCCCTACGCGGTCGAGGAGCGGATGCTCATGGCCGCCCGCCCGAAATCCACCGAAGAGACGACCTGACCCCGTTTTGGTCGTCCAAACGCGTCAAGAATGACGCGTTTGGAGGGGTAAAAGCTGGTGCCGGCCGGTGGCGACGAACGTGGCGAGGGCGAGCATCGCCACGTTCCGTCCGAGACCCAATCCGTCGACGATGAGTGCCCACACCAATGGCCCGAGGATCGTGGCGAACCGACCCACCGTCGCGTACAGGCCGTAGAACTCCCCCAGGTGCTCGGGGGGCGAGACGCGGATCATTACGACGCGATCCGCCGCCCACGTTGCGCCGAGCGCCAGACCGCCCACCGCACCGATTCCGCCGGCCAGTTCCGGGTGTGAGGTCGCCGAGGCGAACACCCCAAGCAAGATGGCTGCGACCCAGATCAGGAGCGTCCCCCGCAGAGTTCGAACGGACCCAACGGCCTCGACCACCCGTCCACCGGCGATTCCACCGATGACGGCAGTCGTGATCGCGACCAGCAGGAGGTTCTGTGAACCCTGACGGTCGAGACCGAGCTCCTCGATTGCGAAGATCGTCAGGAATCCGCCGATGAGGGTGTTGATGGCGTCCGTATAGAGGAATCGGGAGATCAGGAAGCGAACGACGTCGGGATGTGACCGCGCCTTCCGCCACGACGCCACCAAACCTGTGATGACGGTGGTGAGCGGCGGGGGAACGCGGTGGGCGTCGATCGCCGGCTCGCGGACCAGGACGAAGGTCGGGATGGCGGACAGCATGAATCCGGCGGCGAGGGCGACGAAGGTGAATCCGTACCCGACGTCGAGTACGTCCATGGTGAGCGCACCGACCCCGACGCCGATGAACGATCCGATGTAGCCGACACCCACCCCCAGGCCCGAAACCCGACCCTGGCGATCCGCCGAGGCGACAACGGGGAGGAGGGCGTCGTAGACGACTGACCCTGTGTTGACGGCGACGAGCGCGACGCCGAGAAGCAGGAAGGTGAGCGGGATCGGTCCCCAGGTGAGTCCGGCGGTGGCGACGACGGCGATGCCGGTGGTGACGACGAGGGCGGGCAGGCGCCGACCGGTGGTGTCGCTGCGAGCACCGATCCACGGTGCCAGGAAGATCACACAGACCCCCGCGACGGAGTGGGTCACTGCCAGCGTCGAGTCGGCGAGATTCTGCGACGTGAGCCAGTCGGGTACGTACAACCCGACCACGCCGAGAGCGAAAATGGTGTTGGCAAGGTCGTAGACGACCCAGCCGACGGTGGCCCGTCGCTCGTTCAGAACGTGACCGCCACCGAGATCAGCTCGTCGTGTCCCAGTAGCCCGGCGGTCGCCTGGATGGCCCGGTTGGACTCATCGAGCGGAAACTGATGACTGACCATGTCGTCGATTCGAGGATCGCATTCGAGCTGGCGACACGCCCACCGATATGCCGTTCCCGACGCACCGAGCGCACCCTTGATCGACAGTTCCTTGGCGATGATGATGTCGGAGAAGAGCGCCTGTAGTGGCCGGTTGCCTTTTGTCGAGGCGAGGATCACCCTCCCTCCCGATCGCACCAGGTCGAAGCCGGTGTAGATCGCCTCGGGATCGTTCGAGGTGACGTCAATCACGACGTCCGGTCGAGTGCCCAGCGATCCTGCGACCGCCATTCCGAGATCCTCGACGTCGATGTTCACTGTGAGATCGGCGCCGAGGCGAGCGGCGAGATCGAGGCGGTCGGAGTCGTGGTCGAGTCCGCTGACACCGATCCAGCCGGCGCCGGCGGCCTGGGCAGCGATGAGGCACGAGAGCCCCCGAGGGCCGGGGCCGAGGATGAGAACCGACTCTCCCTCCGAGAGTGCTGCCAACTCGTTCACCCATGTGTATCCGGACGCCAGGGGGTGGGCGAACGTTGCGACCTCCGCCTGGATGTCGTCGGTGATCGTGTGCACGACGGCCCGCGGGTCGAGATAGACCCGCTCTGCGAGTCCGCCCCACAGTCCAGGCCCCTCGGTCGAAGGCAGTTGGCCGTACATGTTCAGCGGCCGGCGGGACGTGCAAGAGGACAACCCGCTCGCGCAGGATGAGCATTCGCCGCACCGAATCAAGGCTTCGACGAGCACCCGGGTGCCGACTTCCGGGAGGTCTCCTTCACCCCGGGACGCGATACGACCGACGATCTGGCTTCCGGGGATGAGGGGGTAGATGAGGCTCCCGTTGTCGCCGCGCCACGCTTGGACTTCCAGCCCGGACAGGCCGGTGGCTTCGACTGCAAGCCATCCACCCTCGTCGACGGTGCGGTAGGGCAGCACCGACGCGGTGAGGCGCCGGGGTTCGACGAGAACCATCGCTTTCACATCTGTCATCGCTGCCCCCTGACCAGTCACGAGTATCGACCCTACGTTTGTCGACGTTCAGTCGAGAAACTCCCGGAGACGGGTGAGACCTGTGACGAGATCTTCATCCGACAGGGCGTACGAGAGACGAGCGTATCCAGGCGCACCGAACGCCTCACCCGGCACCATCGCCACCTCCGCGTCCTCGAGTGCGGCGGCGCACAGGTCGATGCTCGACGAGAAGCGGCCCGAGGCAAGGACCTCCTCGAACGAGGGGAAGCAGTAGAAGGCCCCGTGCGGTTCGGCGCACGTCACACCGGGAATTGCCTGCAACATCGAGTACATGGTCTGGCGGCGACGATCGAAGCCCTGCCGCATCTCCTCGACAGGCTCGGTCGGGCCGGAGAGGGCGGCGAGAGCGGCTCGCTGGCTCACGTTCGAAACGTTGGACGTGGCATGGGACTGAAGGTTCGACGCTGCCTTGATCACGTCGGCGGGCCCGATCATCCAGCCCACTCGCCAGCCAGTCATGGCGTAGGTCTTGGAGACCCCTCCGATGATCACCCAGTGATCTTCCAGTTCAGGGGTCACGCCGGGGAGGGAAGTGAACTCGGTGTCGCCGTACACGAGATGCTGGTAGATGTCGTCTGTGAGCACCCAGACGCCCCTGTCCACGGCCCATTCGCCGATCGCCCTGGTCTGCTCCGGGTCGTACACCGCCCCCGTCGGATTGGACGGGGAGACGAACATGAGTGCCTTCGTGCGCGGGGTCCGGGCTGCTTCCAGTTGGTCGACGGTCACCTTGAAATCGGCGGCGACGGTCGTCGGCACGCTGACGGGGACCCCTCCGGCGAGCTTCACCGCCTCCGGGTAGGTCACCCAATACGGAGCGGGGATGATCACTTCGTCGCCGGGATCGAGCAGCGATGCGAAGGTTTGAAAGACCGCCTGCTTGCCGCCATTCGTGACGAGAACCTGTGATGGATTGATCGCCAGTCCGTCGTCGTCGGAGGTTCGTCGAGCGACCGCCTCTCTGAGTTCCGTGAGTCCGGCATTCGCCGAGTACCTGTGATTCACTGGGTCGCGCGATGCCGCCACCGCCGCCTCGACGATGTGGTTCGGAGTCGGGTAGTCGGGTTCGCCCGCGCCGAACGAGATCACGTCCCGGCCTTCGGTCTGCATGACTTTGGCCCGGTTGCTGATGGCCATCGTGGCGGATTCGGAGATCGCCCCGAGCCGCGCAGAAACTCGTGTCATCGTCTGCTCTCTGTCGTGGCGGCGGAGGTTACGCCGTCTCCGAGCACCCAAAACCTGAAGGGTGAGGTCAACGAGAAAACCCGCCGGGTGGCCGGCGGGTTCCTTCGATCTCGTTCTTCCAGGAGCTCAGTCGGTCTTCTGTTCTTCGGCGGCGTCCTGCACGGCCTCGGCAGCTTCTCCCACCGTCTCCTCGACCGCGTCGGTGGCGTCTTCCACCTTTGACGCGGCAGCGTCCGCCGCGGCGGCTGCCTTGTCGGCGCCCTTGTCTCGCGCTTCGTCGATCTTCTCCTCGACCTTCTCCCAGGTTTCTCCTGCCACGTCCTTTGCCTTCACATAGGCCTCACCTGCTGCGGTCTTGGCCTTGTCGACCATCGGCGTCGCCTTCACGTAGGCCTCACCTGCTGCGGTCTTGGCCTTGTCGACCATCGGCGTCGCCTTCTCGT
>JBBDQP010000112.1:0-16660 GCA_040905965.1 Acidimicrobiia bacterium | reverse complement strand
TAGGCCTCACCTGCTGCGGTCTTGGCCTTGTCGACCATCGGCGTCGCCTTCTCGTAGGCCTCACTTGCTGCGGTCTTGGCCTTGTCGACCATCGGTGCTGCCTTCTCGGAGAGTTCGGCGGCTTCGGCCTTGGCCTTGCCGAACCACCCCTTGAGCGTGTCCATGAATCCCATGTGTCCGTCCTCCTTTGGGCGAATGGTATCGGCCCCGGCCCTACGGGGCATACCGAACGTGGGCGACCACGGTGCCGCCTGGAGCGAGCAGGAGTGCGGAGTCACCTCCGTTGTTCCAGATCGGGGTGGTCGAACACCACCCGACACCTTCTTGCGGGTCGCATCCTGATGTGATCGCGAGCCGGCCCCCAGGTCCGATGACAGTTCCAGGCCGGAATCGGAGCCTGTTCACACTCGACTCGTCCCGCAGCACGAAGTCGGTGAGGTCGAGATCCGACACCCCTCGGTTGACGATCGTCACGATCTCGTCGTGTAGCACTTCGTTGTCCGGCCTGGGAGGGTCAGGTCTGGTCATCTCGAGTTCGACGTCGGCGACGACGCTTTCGCCGCAGGCCGCCGGATCCCACATTCCCAAGCGATGCAGTCGGGCGGAGCCTTCGGCGTCGATCAAGGCTGTCGCCAGCTCCTTGCCATTGGACATCGCGATGGCGTCTCCGCGTTCGACCAGAGCGGCATTCACCAGCTGTGCGCCAGACCACACATATCCGACGGTCCGTCCGTACTGGTCCGTGTCGACCACTTCGAGAATCGCCTCGTCGGCCACGAGTGTGTCCAGGGAACGGCTGGCGACATCGGCGTGGCACTCGTCAGACTCCGGAGCGTTGATGCCTGCGAGACGGACGTCGATCACCGAGCCGGCCAGGTCAACGCGAAGCGAATCGCCGTCCACGACGGCCATCACCGACACCGTCCGCGCCGTCGGCGGAGGATCAGGCCATTCGCCAGAAGCGATGTCGGTTGGCGCGGCGGTGGCGCCACAGCCTGCGAGGACCAGCGCCGTCAGCGTGACGCGCGCGCGGCCTCGCGGGCTGCGATGGCGACGAGATCCCATGTCCCCGAAAATGGTGGTGCGTATGACAGGTCGGTCCACTCGAGATCGGCAGCCGTCATCCGATTCCAGATGGCGGTGGCGAAGACGTCGATGCGTTTTCCGGCACCCGGCCCTCCGACGATCTGTGCGCCGAGCAGAGTTCCGGTTCCGCGCTCCGCCACAGCCCGAATCGTCATGGCCGACGCCCCGGGCATGTAGCCCGCGGTGGTCGTGCCGCGGGCGGTACCCGCGACGGCGTCGAAACCTGCGTCGAGGGCGTCGGCGAGCCGAAGGCCGACGCTGGCGATCTCGATATCGCACACCCGGGTGATGGCAGTTCCGAGCGTGCCCGGGAAGGTGGCCTCTTCTCCGCCCAGATTGATGCCCGCCACCCGTCCGGTCTTGTTGGCGACGGTCCCCAGATGGACGTTCGTTGGCCTGTTGGTGAGTCGGTGCGTCACCTCGGCGCAGTCGCCCGCGGCCCACACGCGGTCGACCGGTGTGCGCTGGGTGTTGTCGACGCTGATCGCGCCGGTCGGTCCAAGCGGAATGTCGGCCGCCTCTGCCAGTTCCACTTCGGGTCGGCTGCCCAGTCCGAGCACGACTGCCCTCGCGGGGATGGTCGTGTCGCCGATCTCGACGGCTTCGACTCGTTCGGTGCCGAGGATGCAGTCGACTCTGGTATCCGTGGCAACGGTGATCCCGCGGCTTCTCATGGCCTCGACCACTTCGACACTCAGATCAGGATCGAGCATGCGGTCGAGCACGCCGGGATGGGCCGACACCACAGTGACGTCCCATCCGCGAGCGTGGAACGCCTCGGCGGTCTCCAGGCCGATGTATCCGCCGCCGACAATGACGACCGAGTTTGGCCCCTCGTCGGCGATGGCCCGTAGTTCCGCGGCGTCGTCGAGAGTACGGAGTTCGTGTACGCCGTCGAGATCGCGACCGGTGATTTGGGGGCGGACCGCGGTCGCCCCGGTGGCGATCAGCAACTGGTCGTAGTGGTCGTCGAACACCGCGTCGTCGTCCAGCCGGTGGACGGTGACGGTGCGCGCCGCGGTGTCAATGGCGGTGACCTCGTGCCGGATGTGGACTGCGATGTGGCGACGGGCGAACTGTTCCGGGGTGCGGGCGACGAGTGCTTCGAGCGGATCCACTTCTCCGGCAATGTGATACGGCTCGCCGCACGCCGAGTAGGAGACCCACGACGAGCGTTCATAGGCGACGATCTCGAGATCGTCGGGACCCCTCCGGCGACGCGCCTGGGAGGCGGCCGACATGCCGGCGGCGTCCCCTCCGATGACGACGAGTCGTTCCGTCACTGCTCGCGGCGGAGCCTGCGCAGTTCTTCCTTTTCTGCTCTGCGGATTCGCCTGCGACGACGAAGTGCCGCGCCGAGGAATTCGTCGAGCAGGACGGATATCGCGATCACGACGACGATGATCAGCGAGAGGGGGTACACCCCTTCCCAGCCGAGAAACCGGAGCGCCACTTCTTGGACGTTCTGGACCACGAACACGACCAAGAGGATGACGCTGAGGAGGAACCCGGCGAGACCCCACGGCACGCCCGGTCTCTCGCTCCGGATAGGTTCCTCTCGGGGTTCGTCGGTCTCGTCAGCGCGTGGTTCTTCGTTCATGTCGTTGATCCTACGCCTGATGCTTTCTGCTCTGCATCGCGGTTCAAAAATGAACCGCTGCCCCGCTAAAAAGCCCAGTCGGCTTTGGAGCGGCGGGCGGCTTCCACGTCGACCCGGGAGAACACGATGAGGCCGAGGACGAAGAAGACGACGACGGACAGGATGGCCGTCCTACTCGACTCGCCGGACCCGCTCACGAGACCGAAGATGAGCGGGCCCCAGATCGCAGAGAACTTCGAGAACACTGAGTAGAAGCCGTAGAACTCCGCAGATGCCTCCTCAGGGATCATCGATCCGTAGAGGCTTCGGCTGAGGGCTTGGATACCCCCGAGGACCACGCCGATCACCACGCCGAGCGAGAGGAACGGGACCGCTTCGCCCACGGGGAGCTGGTAGGCCAGGATCGCGATCACGACCCAGACCACCAGGTTTGCCTGAATCGCCCGTTTGATGTGGAGCTTCGAGGCCAGCCACCCGAAGAGGAGTGCCCCTCCGAACGCCACGAACTGGACGACGAGAAACGTGCCGGCGATCACGGTGGTGTCCAACTGCAGCGTGCCTGCGGCGTAGGCGGCACTCACGTTGATCGTCGTCTGGACCCCGTCGTTGTAGAGCATGTAGGCGAGGATGAAGAGAAGCAGTTGCGGGAAGTTCCGCAGCTTGGCCGCAGTGTCGAACATGCGGGCGAACCCGATCCCTGCCAGTCGGGAGTACGGACCGGTGAGCGCAACCGTGGCCGGAGATCGCGAGGTGGCGATCCGGTACACCGAATAGATCAGTGCGGCCATCCACGCCAGCAGAACGGCGTTGAACACGCCTTCGCGGGCACCCGTGAGCAGAAGGAACAGCAACGAAACCACGCCGGCTGCGATCCCCGCCGACAGCCATGTGATGCCGCGCACCCAGGAACGGGGCACCGTCACCGATTCGGGAAGGTCCGACCGCGAGCCGGTCTCGTCGAGACGGGACAGGGCAAACCGGGTGAACCCCGCCCACCACAAGCCGGTGGCACCGATTCCGATACGAGCCGCCAGGGCCCCGTCGTCGGAGAACTGGATCATGGCGATCACCACGCCGAGCCAGACACCCCCGCCGATGTACCCGAGGGCGAACCCGCGCGAGCTGACTTTGTCGATCGTGTCCGGGGTCGAGATGTCGGGGAGGAACCCGTCGTAGAACACGTTGGCGCCGACGAAGCCGATCTGTGCGAGAAGGAATAGTCCGAGGGTGGCCAGCACGTTCCCGCTGGTCGCGAGGAAGAGCGAAGCGGTGAAGAGTGAACCGCCGTACGCGAAGGCGCGCAGGAAGCGTCGCTTGGACGCAGAGAAGTCGGCGATGGCGCCCAGAACCGGCATGGCGAGGAACAGGAGCAAGGTTCCGAGTGCCAGCGTGAGCGCGAAGAGGGACTCGCCGGAGCGACCGTTCCAGCCTTCGTCGCCCACGACTTCGCTCACGAAGAACGCAGGAAGCACCGCGCCGGCGATGACGGTCGAATAGGCCGAATTCGCCCAGTCGTACATGGCCCATCCGAAGATGGTGCGGCGGTCGTTCTTCACCGGGGCGACTGTACCTCCGGCCATCCGGCCGACGGGGCCAGAATCAGGTGGTTCTCAGCCGTCCCGGCGAAATCGGGTTGTCGGGCACCGGGAATAGGCTCAATGTCTCATGCTGCGTCGCCTCTCCCTGGTTCTTTTCGTCGTCGCCCTCGCGGGCTGTTCGCAGGGTGCCGTTACGACGACCACGGCCGTAGTGGTGACGTCGGGGACCGAGGCACCGCCGGCTGACACGACTTCGTCCACGACTTCGTCGACAGCTCCGACAACCTCGACCACCGTCCCTCGCCCCGAGTTGCAGGGTCTCACGTACGCGGTCGTGGCTGAAGGTCTGGATTTCCCGATCATCCTGATGCCGTGGACGGCCGATGCATCGCTCGTCGGCTTCCGCGACGGCCGGGTCCACGCCTTCGACGGCGAGACCATCTCAGCCGAGCCGCTGTTCGATCTGGAGGTGTCCACCGATGGTGAGCGGGGTCTCCTGGGTTTGGACACGGTGGATGCAGGCTCGGTGTATGTCCACTATTCGGACCCGGCGGGTGACACGGTGGTCTCCGAAATCACGGTTTCGACCGGCGCGGAACGGGTCCTGCTGACGGTGTCCCAGCCGGCCGCCAACCACAACGGGGGGATGCTCCAGTTCGGACCTGATGGCAGGTTGTTTCTCGGACTCGGGGATGGTGGCGGCTCGAACGACCGGTTCGGCCACGGTCAGAACACCGACACCCTGCTCGGCGGGATCGTCGCCATCGATCCGGAAAGCGGGGACTCGCGACTGTGGTCCTACGGTCTCCGGAACCCGTATCGCTTCTGGTTCGACGGCGAAGTGCTCTACATCGGTGACGTCGGCCAGGGCTCGTACGAAGAGGTCGACGTCGTCGTATTCGCCCAGGAGGGATTCAACTTCGGCTGGCCCATCACAGAGGCGCTCCATTGTTTCTCGCCCCGTACCGGATGCGACATGGACGGAATCACCCTTCCGCTGGTCGAAGTTCCGCACGGCGATGCCGGTACCTGCTCGATCACAGGCGGAGTGGTGTATCGGGGCGCGTCGATCCCCGAACTCGACGGTCACTACTTCTACTCCGACTTCTGCGGAGGCTGGTTGCGGAGCTTGCGGTTCGACGGCTCCGACGTCACCGACCAGAAGGACTGGACGGATCAGGTCGGCGTTGCCGGGAACGTGGTCTCGTTCGGAGTGGACCACGACGGCGAGATCTACGTGCTCACCCCGGACGCCATCAGAACGATCGCACCACTCCGCCGGTAGCCTCCCCGGCTGCATGACCCCGCTCGTCTTCGCTGCCCTTGCCGCCGTCACATACGGCACCGCCGACTTCTACGGCGGCATCGCGACGCGCCGGATCGATGCGACGCGAGTCGTCCTTTGGTCCCAGATCATCGGACTGGGAATCGGCCTGATCGTCGCGCCCGTGTTCGGCGGGTCGATGGGCCTCGCAGATATCGGGTGGGGGGCTGCCGCCGGTCTTGCCGGTGCGGTCGGACTCGTCTCGCTCTATCGGGGGCTTTCGGCGGGCAGAGCTGCGGTGGTGGCCCCGATCTCGGGGGTTCTCTCGGGGGTCGTGCCCGCGGTGGTCGGCTTCGCGGTGGGGGAGCGGTCGTCGATCGTGACGATCCTCGGGTTCGTTCTCGCCGCCGTGGCGGTGTGGCTCGTGAGCGGCGGACGCTTGGAAGCAGCATCCGGCTTCTCGTACGGGCTGGTGGCCGGCGTCGGATTCGGGCTCTTCTTCGTTTTGCTCTCGCCGATCTCGGCCGACGCCGGTCTGTGGCCTCTCATCCCGGCGCGATCGGCGTCGATCGCGGTCATGTTGTGGATGGGCCGACGGAGTGCGCCGGCGGTGTTCGACTGGTCGACTCGCCGGCTCGTCGGTGCGGTCGGAGTCGGCGACATGGCGGCCAACGTGTTCATCCTTCTGGCACTGCAGCGGGGTCCGCTGGGCGAAGGAGCGGTGGTGTCCTCCCTCTATCCGGCGGTCACCGTCGTTCTCGCGGCCCTGATTCTCCGCGAGGCGGTCCGTCGGTCCCAATGGGTCGGTCTCGGGTTGGCGGTCGTGGCGATGGCCCTCATCGCCGGCTGACGTCAGCGGATGACGAGCCAGCCGCCGACGCACAGGAGCGCCAGTCCGATCACCGTCTCGAGATCGATCGGGTCGGCAGTTCCTTCGAACATTCCGAAGTGGGCGATCGTCGAACTGGCAGCGAATTGGGCCGCGGTGACGGCTGCCAGCGTGGGGACGAGACCGATCCGCGGTGCGGCGAAACCGATCGTCCCGACGATGACCAGTCCCAGGATTCCGACCAGATACGCCCACCATGGCGCACGGCGCCAGACGGCCAAGTCGATTCCGCCGGCCATCATGCGAGCGATGCCGATCGCGGCACCGGCCGAGAGGAAACTGACGGTGACCGCATCGAAGGTCCCCAGGCGACCGTCGAGCACCCCGGCGAACTGAGCCTGGAGAGCGATGGCGATTCCGCCCACGAGGGCGATGGCGAGGACGAGTCCCGGATTCATGAGGCGTCAGTCTGGCTGGTTTGGGCGCCGCTTCCGAGTATCGGCTGCCAGTTCCTCTGCGAGTTCGGCGAGGTGTCGCGCTTCGATGTTCGATCCGGTGCAGATGATTGCCAGACCGGGTTCGCCCACGATCTTGCCGGCCAGTACCGCCCCGATGCCGACTGCCGCCCCGCCTTCGAGCACGAGTCGATGGTTCTCGAGGGCATATCTCATCCCTGCCCAGATGTCTCGTTCCTCGACGAGCACGATGTCGTCGACGAGGTCTGCCACGATGTCGAACGTGTGACCGTTGTCGAGTCCGATCCCGCCCTGCAACGAATCGGCGAGGGTCTGGCGCTCGGGCATGTCGACCGGCTTGCCCGCCTCGACGCTGGCTGCCATGACCGCCGCCCGTCGCATGGAGACTCCGATCACGCGGATCGACGGATCGAATGCCTTGGTGGCGATCGCGACCCCTGCGGCGAGTCCGCCTCCTGACAACGGCACCAGCACCGTGCGGACGTCGGGCATCTGCTGGGTGAGTTCGAGCCCGACTGTTCCCTGACCGGCGATCACCTCGGGGTCGTCGAAGGGGTGGACCAACGTCATCCCGCGCTCGTTGACGAGGTGATCGGCGTTTGCAAGAGCCTCGGTCTGGGACGCTCCATCGATGACGAGTTCGCACCCCAGGGATTCGAGGGCGGCGATCTTGCCCGGTGGGACCTCCACCGAGACACAGACCGCGACCGGCATTCCGAGATGCGCGGCGACATGGGCGACGGCGCGCCCGTGATTGCCTGTCGAGGCTGTCACTACACCTCGACTCCGTTCGGAGTCGTCGAGTGAGAGGATCTTGGATGCGGCGCCGCGGATCTTGAAGCTTCCGGTTGGCTGAACGGTCTCCAACTTCAGGGTGAGGTTCCCGAGCCCTGGCGCGATCACCGTCGGGGTGTGCACCGCGACTCCTGAGATCCGGCGAGCAGCCCGGGCGATGTCGTCTGCCGTGGGTCGTTCAGGTCTCAATGGTCGTTCCGAGGCCGGCTTCGTTGCACCTCGCCACCGCAAGTCCGGCGATTGCCGTGTCCTGGGCGCCGGTGCCCGTCAGGTCACACACGGTGATCTCTTCCCTCGACGTCCGACCTCCGCTCCCGCCGATGACCGTTCCGAGTTCGACTGCTTCGACGATCAGGCCCGCCTCGAAGGCGGCTCGTAGCTCGCCTAGTCGCCTGCTCTGGGAGATGGAGTCGCAGACGAAAGGGCCGGCGGCTGCGACGAGGGATGTCGTCAACTCCTGTTTGTGTTCGGCATCCGAACCGACGGCCGTCACGTGGGTGCCGGGGGCCAACATCGTCTCGTCGACCAGCGGATGGGCCGAGGGTGTCGTCGTGATAACGATGTCCGCTTCCGCCACGGCCGACTCCACTGTGGCGTGGGACGTCACCGGCAGATCGAGCTGGTCCGAGGCGGCCTGGGCGAACCGGGCCGCCTTGAGGTCATCGCGAGCCCACACCGTGGCCTGCTCGACGGAACGGACCAGCAGCGACGCTTCGAGTTGAAGTCGGGCCTGAGTTCCTGCGCCGATGATGGCGACCTTCGAGGAGTCCGGGTTGGAGAGGTGCTGCGCGGCGACCGCACCTGCCAGGGCGGTTCGCAGGTCGGTGAGATATCCGTTGTCGAAGAGGGCGGCCAGGGGGACACCCGTGTGCGCGTCCAGCAAGACCATCAGTCCTCCCAGGCTTGGCAGCCCCCGCGCCGGGTTGTCGAAGAAGCCCGCAGACAGCTTCACCGCGATTCCGGGATGCCCGGGCAGGTAGGCGGACTTGATGTCGATCTCGCCGTTGTGGTCCGGAACGTCGATACGCATGATCGGCGGCATCACTGCGGTTCCCGAGGTGATCAGCGGATAGACGGACTCGATCGTCTTCAATTCTTCTTTGCCGAGTGTGACCACCGACCGCAGGTCGGATTCGGTGAGTACCCGGATCGTCGTCATGCGATCAGACCCTTGCCAATGCTCCGTCGAGATCCTCGAGCAGATCTTCAACGTCCTCGATTCCGGTCGAATAGCGGATGAGTCCTTCCGGAATGCCCAATGCGGCCCGCTCCTCTGCGGTGCACTCGACGTGGCTGGTGGTGGCGGGAGGTCCGACGATCGTCTCCACCGAACCGAGGTTGGCGGCTCCGTTGGCCAGACGGAGACCAGGGAGGAAGCGGCGTACCGCGTCGAGCCCGCCGTCGAGGCCGAAGCTCAGCATGCCGCCGAAACCGCGCATCTGACGCAGCGCCACCTCATGCTGGGGATGGGAGGCCAACCCGGGATAGTTGACGACCGGGACCTTGGGGTGGGATTCGAGGTACTCGGCGATCCTGAGGGCGTTTGTTCCCTGGCGCTCGACTCGGAGGTGCAGGGTTTTCATGCCCCGCAGCAGGAGGTAGGCCGCCATGGGGTGGAGGGTCGCCCCGTTGATCTCCCGGTAGTGATAGACGCCGCGGACGAGGTCTTCGGAGCCGACGACGACTCCGCCGAGCGCGTCGGCGTGGCCACCGAGGAATTTGGTCGCGCTGTGGACGACGAGGTCGGCGCCGAAGGCGATCGGGTTCTGGTTGATCGGAGTCGCGAACGTGTTGTCGACGATCACGGTTGCGCCGGCTAGGTGACCGGCACCGATGAGTCGCTCCAGATCGAGGATCTTGAGCGTCGGGTTGGTCGGAGTCTCGAGATAGAGCACGTCGCAGCCTCGGGTGATCGCTGCTTCGATCGCGGCGAAGTCGGTCGTGTCGACCAGATCGACGTCAACACCGAACCGGGGAAGGAAGTCGGTGAAGACCTTGGCGGTCCCCCCATACGTGTCTTTGACGCTGACCACTCTCGAGCCGGGGGTGAGGAGCGAGTGCAGCGTGTTGGAGATGACGGCCATCCCGGTCGATGCCGAAGTGGCCGCCTCCGCCCCCTCGAGCAGTCGGACCTTCTCTTCGAACACGTCCACGGTGGGGTTGGTGTTCCGGCCGTAGATGTGGCCTTCGGTGTTGCCGACGGCGACGTCGAGCCATTCGTCGAAGTCGTCGTATCCGAACGAGACGCTGTGGACGACCGGGACCTGGGTGGCCCGCTCGAATCGGGGTCCGTCTTCGCCGCCCCAGACGGCGATGGTTGCAGTGCGATCAGTCATCAGAAGTTGGGCATCCTTGTCACGTGTTGGTTGAATCGGCTGAGGAGCATGCGCATGTGTGCCGTGCGTATCTCGGCCAGCCGGTTTCCTGATTCACCCTCGAGCGCTTCGAGGGTCTGTTCGACCTCCTTGGCCATGATGTCGATCTCGGTATCGAGATCCATTTCCGGGAGGAATTGCATCCACAGCCGAGCCGTCTGCACGTAAAGCAGATCGTGGATGTGGGTGAGGGCGGCGTTCTCGACGATCGAGAGCATCGCTTCGTGGAATCGGTTGTAGGCGGCTCCGAGATCGCGGACCGACCTCGTGCGCTTGACCTCGGCGAGGTCCGCTCGGACGGCCCGGACCGATGCCACCGCCGCCTCGGAGGCGGGGAGGCGGACGAACTCGCTCACGAGTTCTCCGATCTTCAGGCGGACCGCCCATACGTCGCGAAGCGCCTTCATGTCGATGGCCGACACTCGGGCTCCCGCACCTTCGATGCTCTCGACCAGCCCCTCGAATTCGAGGTGGTCGAGCACCTGGCGGATCGGTGTCCGGCTCACCCCGAACTCCGCCGCGAGATGCTCTTCACGCAGCCGGGAACCGGGAGGAAGGTCGAGCAGAGTGATTCTCTCCCGCAGTTCGCGGTGGATCTGTTCTTGGGTGGGCTTTCCCCAGTCAGGGGACTGAACCGTGGTCATTCTTCCTCCGAGCGGGTTTTGCGGATCCATGGGGACCGTGCAGAGACTTGATTGGATACAAATCGTACACATAGTGGACACACGGCGAATGCAATCTCTACACTCATCCTCGTTGACGGGAGAAGTCACAGGTTCGGTCGGGCAGTACGTATCAGCGGATACGCCGCCCGACCCTCGCCGCACGTCTCCTGTCACGGGCTGGTCCTGCCGAATGCGAAATGCCGGGCCAATGAACGAATACCGGAGGAACATCCGATGACACACAGATCACGTCTTACGTGGCTCCTGGCGCTCCTGGCGCTCGTGGTCGCAGCATGCGGCGGAGGAGACACAGGAGCCGACGACGACACCGACTCGACCACAACCACGGCTGCCCCGGCCGGCGAGGGTCTGCTCGGCGAACTGCAGGCGTCGGGCACGGTTCGGATTGGGATTGCGAATGAGGTGCCGTACGGGTACGAGGACGAGGCCGGGAATGTGACTGGTGAGGCGCCGGAGGTGGCGAAAGCCGTGCTGGCGAATCTCGGTATCGACAATGTCGAGGCGGTAGTGGTGGAGTTCGGGACGTTGATCCCGGGTTTGCAGGCCGGTCAGTTCGACATGATCGCGGCGGGGATGTTCATCACTCCCGATCGTGCTAAGCAGATCATCTTCTCGGATCCGGACTACTGCGTGTCGAATGCGTTCGCGGTGGTGGACGGGAATCCGATGGGGATCAGTGATTTCCAGTCGATCATCGATTCGGGTGCCACGCTGGCGGTGCTGTCTGGTGCCGTGGATGAGGGGTATGCGGTCGATTCGGGTGTGCCGGATGACCAGATCGAGCGGTTCTCGGATGTGAACGCCCAATATGACGCGCTTGCTGCGGGTCGGGTGGACGCGGTGTCGGGGACGGCGCTGACGGTCAACACCCAGGCCGACGCGCGTGACGGTATGGAAGCGACGCCTGGTTTCTTCCCGGTGATCGATGGTGTGGAGCAGGTCGGTTGTGGCGGTTTCGGTTTCCTGGATCAGGGATTCCGTGACGCGTTCAATGCCGAACTGAAGAAGCTGCAGGCTGACGGGACGGTCGAAGAGATCGTCACTTCCTTCGGTTTCGCTGCCGAAGACGTCGAAAAAGCCGCCGCCCTCACCGCCGAGGAGTTGGCGAATCCCTCCGGAGGCGAGGCTTCGGCTCCCGAAGGGCTTCTCGCTGACCTGATCGCCGATGGCACGGTTCGGGTTGGGATTGCGAATGAGGTGCCGTACGGGTACGAGGACGAGGCCGGGAATGTGACTGGTGAGGCGCCGGAGGTGGCGAAAGCCGTGCTGGCGAATCTCGGTATCGACAATGTCGAGGCGGTAGTGGTGGAGTTCGGGACGTTGATCCCGGGTTTGCAGGCCGGTCAGTTCGACATGATCGCGGCGGGGATGTTCATCACTCCCGATCGTGCTAAGCAGATCATCTTCTCGGATCCGGACTACTGCGTGTCGAATGCGTTCGCGGTGGTGGACGGGAATCCGATGGGGATCAGTGATTTCCAGTCGATCATCGATTCGGGTGCCACGCTGGCGGTGCTGTCTGGTGCCGTGGATGAGGGGTATGCGGTCGATTCGGGTGTGCCGGATGACCAGATCGAGCGGTTCTCGGATGTGAACGCCCAATATGACGCGCTTGCTGCGGGTCGGGTGGACGCGGTGTCGGGGACGGCGCTGACGGTCAACACCCAGGCCGACGCGCGTGACGGTATGGAAGCGACGCCTGGTTTCTTCCCGGTGATCGATGGTGTGGAGCAGGTCGGTTGTGGCGGTTTCGGTTTCCTGGATCAGGGATTCCGTGACGCGTTCAATGCCGAACTGAAGAAGCTGCAGGCTGACGGGACGGTCGAAGAGATCGTCACTTCCTTCGGTTTCGCTGCCGAAGACGTCGAAAAAGCCGCCGCCCTCACCGCCGAGGAGCTTTCCACTCCCTGAACCAGCACACCGAGGGTGGGTCCGGTAAGTTGCCGGGCCCACCCCACTGACCGGGAGGAACACATGCCCGATCTGATCCTCAGCCCGAGCAACTACGCCCGGCTGATGGAAGGTCTGGTCGTCACCATGCAGGTGTTGATCGGCTCGGTCATCCTTGGATCGCTGCTGTCCCTGTTCTTCGGAATCGGCCGACTCTCCCAGCGGGCCTGGGTCCGACGGGCCTCGTCCGTCTACGTCGAGTTCGCCCGCGGGGCGTCGGCCATCATTCTGCTGTTCTGGATGTTCTTCGCGTTGCCGATCCTCTTCGGCATTCGCGGCTGGTCGCCCATGGTCGCCGGCATCCTGGCCCTCGGCGTCAACATGGGGGCGTACGGCGCCGAGATCGTCCGGGGTGCGGTCAACTCGGTTGCCAAGGGCCAGACCGAGGCCGCCATCGCCCTCAACCTCTCCAACACCCAGCGCCTGCGTCACGTCGTTCTTCCGCAGGCTGTTCCGGTGATCCTCCCGCCCTACGGAAACCTGGCGATCGAGGTGATGAAGGGCACCGCACTCGTTTCGCTGATCACGCTCTCGGATCTCGCATTCGAAGTGCAGAAACTCCGCGTGAACTCCGTCGTCATCGCGGACTCGGCCACGACGCCGATGCTGTATCTCAACGTGCTCGCTATCTACTTCGTGCTGGCGTTCCTCATCGACCGAGTCTTCAAGCTCGCCGAACGCCGGGTCGCCGCCAAGTTCGGGGTGAAGCCGCCTCGCCGGAAGAGAGCCGGCCGTCCGACAGCGGGTGTGGGGGTGACAGGATGAACCAGCTCGCCGATCGCCCCAAGTGGAACTGGGACGTCGTCTGGGAGCATCTCCCGGCCATCTGGGGAGGCATGGTCGTGATCATCCAGGCGACCCTCGCCGGCATCACCATTGCCATGATCCTCGGGCTCTTCCTGGCGCTGGGTCGCCGCTCTGAACGACGCTGGATCTCCTGGCCCTTCGCGGCATTCATCGACTTCATCCGCAGCACGCCCTTGCTGATCCAACTGTTCTTCGTGTTCTTCGCGCTGCCCGAGATGGGGATCGTGCTGGGAGCCAGAACGTCGCTGATCCTGGGTCTCGGCGTTCATTACGCCACGTACGCCTCAGAGGCGTACCGGGCGGGGATCGATGCCGTCGACAAGGGGCAATGGGAGGCTGCCACCGCGTTGAACCTGGGAACCGGGACGACGTGGCAGAAGGTGGTCCTGCCACAGGCCATCCCCAAGGTGATCCCTGCCCTGGGCAACTTCTTGGTCGCCATGATCAAGGACGCTCCGCTCGGATCGTCCATCGGGGTGGCCGGCGTCCTGTTCGTTGCCAGGTCGATCGGATCGCAGACCTTCTTCTATGTCGAAACGATGACCATGGCCGGGATCCTGTTCCTGGTCGTCAGCGTTCCTGCAGCCCTGTTCGTCCAGTTCTTGGAGAGGAAATATGGTTACGAAGCCGCCTGAGACACCGAAGTCGGAGATGATGGTGCGGATGCGGAAGGTCACGAAGGCCTTCGGTGAGAACGTCGTCCTCCGCGAACTCGACCTTGATGTGGCGCCGGGCGAGAAGGTCGTCATCATCGGTCCGAGCGGGTCCGGCAAGACCACGATCCTGCGCGTGGCGATGACGCTCGAGCGACCCGATTCGGGAACGGTCGAGATCGACGGGCGCCACCTGTACCACCAGGAGAAGAACGGGGAACTCGTCACGGCGAACGAGAAGCACATCAGGTCTGTGCGCTCTGACGTCTCGATGGTCTTCCAGCACTTCAATCTCTTCCCGCACATGACGGCGCTCGAGAACGTGACCCTTGCCCCCATCAAGGTGCTCGGCAAGAGCAAGGAAGAGGCGGAGGAGAGTGCGGTGCGCCTGCTGGAGTCTGTGGGTCTGGGAGACAAGACGACCCATCGTCCATCCGAACTCTCCGGTGGTCAGAAACAGCGGGTCGCCATTGCACGGTCCCTCGCCATCGATCCGAAAGTGATGTGTTTCGACGAGGTGACGTCTGCCCTCGATCCCGAACTCGTGGGAGAGGTGCTCGGAGTGCTGAGAAAGCTGGCAGAAGAGGGAGACATGACAATGATGCTGGTGACCCACGAGATGGGCTTCGCCAGCGAGATGGCCGATCGGGTCGTCATGTTCGATCATGGGCGGATTCTCGAAGACGGCCCTCCTTCCCAGATCTTCAAGGAACCGGCGCACGACCGGACGAAATCCTTCCTCAAGGCCGTGCTCCAACACTGATGGAGCGGTCCGCCCCGATCGACCTTCCGTTCAGTCGCGCCGAGTACGCCAGCCGACTCGCCAAGGTCCGGGCCGAGATGGACAGGCGCGGCATCGAACTGCTGATCTGTCCCGATCCTTCGAACATGGCGTGGCTCACCGGGTACGACGGATGGTCGTTCTACACCCCGCAGGCGGTGCTCGTCACCCATGATTCCGATCCCGTCTGGTGGGGCCGACTGATCGACGCCAACGGCGCGATGAGGACCGTCTACATGGATCACGATCACATTTACGGATTCGGAGACGAATACGTGATGTCGACGGAGCGTCACGCGTACGAACACCTGGTGTCTGTAGTGAAGGAACTCGGGTGGGATGGGCGCCGAGTCGGCGTGGAGATGGACAACTACTACTACTCGGCTGCGTCGCATCAGGCCCTCGTCTCGGGGCTCGGGCAGACTGAGGTGATCGACGCCACCGGGCTGGTGAACTGGCAGCGCACGATCAAGACCGACCAGGAACTCATCTATATGCGCCGGGCGGCGCGCATCGTCGAAAAGATGCACGACACGATCCTGGAGATGGTCGAGCCGGGTGTCCGCAAGAACGACCTGGTGGCGGAGATCTACCGCACCGGGATTCGTGGGACCGACGAGTTCGGTGGTGACTATCCGGCGATCGTCCCGATGCTCCCGACCGGCTTGGACGCATCGGCACCCCATCTGACTTGGAACGATCGACCGTTCGAACCGGGTTTCGGGACTTTCTTCGAGATCGCAGGATGCCATCGCCGTTACCACGTGCCGCTGTGCCGGACCGTGTTCCTGGGAGAGCCGCGGCCTGAGATCCGGAACGCTGAGCGGGCGGTCCTCGAAGGACTCGAGGCAGGACTCGACAAGGCGCGGGCAGGAAACCGCGCCAGCGATGTGGCGGGTGCTCTGTACGCCGCGCTCGAACGCCACGGGGTGGAGAAGCAGGGTCGCTGCGGGTATCCGATCGGGCTCAGCTATCCGCCCGACTGGGGTGAGCGGACCATCAGTTTCCGCACGACCGATCACACCATCCTCGAACCGGGGATGACGTTCCATTTCATGCCCGGCCTGTGGATGGAGTCATGGGGTATCGAGATCACCGAGTCGATCCTCATCACCGAGGACGGCCCCGCCGAGACCTTCTGCGACTATCCCCGCCAGCTCTTCGTCAAGTGACACGGCGGATGATCGAGTGACGGATCTCCGCAACGAGACGATGTTGATCCTCGGGGATCTGATCGGGTTCCCGACGGTCACCTCTGATTCGAACCGCGATCTGATCGCCTACGCCGAATCCAAACTGGCGGCTGTCGGAGCGACGGTGTCGATCACCAGACATCCCGAAGAGGACAAGGCGAACTTGCTGGCCACCATCGGTCCTGCGGTGGACGGGGGAGTGGTGTTGTCGGGGCACACGGATGTCGTTCCCGCCGACGAGGACGCGTGGACCGGCGCCCCGTTTGTGGCCATGCGCCGCGACCAGAGGATCTACGGTCGGGGTGCGGTCGATATGAAAGGCTTCATCGCCTGCGTCCTGGCGATGGCACCCGCGTTCGCCGCCACCGATTTGCGGCGGCCCGTTCACATCGCGCTCACCTTCGACGAGGAGGTTGGCTGTCGGGGTGCGCCGATTCTCGTGTCGGATCTCCTACGGACGGGGCCTGTTCCCGCGGCTGCAATCGTCGGCGAGCCCACCGAGATGTCGATCATCGACGCCCACAAGGGGTGTTACGAATACACGACGACGATCACCGGCCTGGCCGGTCACGGGTCGGCGCCGAGCCTCGGGGTGAACGCAGTTCAGGTGGCGTCCCGCTACGTGTC
>JBBDQP010000111.1:1400-14272 GCA_040905965.1 Acidimicrobiia bacterium | reverse complement strand
GAGATCATCGACCGGATCAGCCAGATCGCCCGCCATCACCGCACCGCAGACGAGTCCCGGACGATGGACCAGCTCCGCGCAGACATCGCTGCTGACCTGCTGGCAGGCACCACCGATCCCACCATCGGGAAAGTCCATCTCACCGTCGACCTCACCGCCCTCTTCGACCCTGACACCGCCAAGGCAGCCGAGCTGGCCGGATACGGGCCGGTCCTCACAGACATCACCACCCAAGCCCGCACCCAATTCGAGCAAGCCGGATGGGACTGGACCGTCCACCTCCCCGCCACCGGTGCACCGGTCGCTGACGGGCACACCCGCCGCCGGCCCACCGCCTCCCAACAACGCAGACTCCGAGCCCGCTACCGAACCTGTATCGCCCCCGGCTGCCGCAGACCCGCCATCAGCTCCGACATCGACCACACCCGCCCCTGGGCCGACACCGGCATCACCGACAGTCAACAACTCGGACCGTTATGCCGACCAGACCACTGCACCCGCCACCAGTCAGGCTGGAACTACGAATTCCTCCCAGACCACACCATCTCCTGGACCAGCCCCCTCGGCACCACCTACACCGTCACCGGCGCCGACCCCCCATAAACCGATCTCGGCATGTCCGACCGAGTCTTTCGCGAGACGGATCGGCTCCAAACTTTCCGAGGCGCGCAATAGAACAGCCCTTCGGTGCGTCCTTCTCCCTGTCAGCGGACTTATGAAGGAGGCAGCGAACCATGACCACACCAATCCTGTCCAGCTACACCCTCGGCGACACAGTCGAAGACTTTGTCCTGCCCGACGTCGAGGGCAACCCCGTCCGGTTCAGCGACGTGACCGGGAAATGGACGCTCGTCTACTTCACCACGACATGGTGCCCGTACTGCACGGCAGAAGCGCCGTACCTCGAGTCCGAACTCGTTGCGGGCTTCGCCGACCACGACCTGAAACTCGTCATCATCGACGTGAAGGAGCCCGCAGCCGTCGCCCGGATGCTGCCCGACCGCTTCGAATGGAAGTCACCATTCCTCGTTGATGCCGACGGGGTCATCTGCGAGCGGTTTGCCCCCATCAAGGAAGGCCTGGCTCCCGAGGTGGCGATCATCAACGCCCACCTCGTACTCGATGAGAACCGTGTCATCCGATTCGCCGAGTACCTCAACATGGAGCGATTCGACGTCCACGCCGTCGCGGTCAAGGCCGCGATCGAAGCACTCCTGGCGGAGGCCGCCGATGGATGATCTGGTCACTCTCGCAGTCACTCCCGTGGGAGAAGTCACCGACGACCACGTGCGAATCGTGCTCGAAGTCGACGTGCCCGCGGGAGTCCACATCGAACCGCATCGGCCCACCGAGCCCTTCCTGATTCCCACCGTCGTCACTGTGAACGGACTCGATGACGTCGAAATCATCTATCCGGATCCGGTCGCGAAGCATCTCGGATGGAACGACGTCGCTCTCATGGTGCTCGAAGGGCCCCTCGAGTTTGTCGTCACCGGCCAGCGGCGCCCTGACGGTGAAGTCGTGTCGGGAGGCATCAGCTACCAGCCGTGCTTGGGCGGCGCATGCCTCCCGCCCCGAACGGTGACGTGGTCGACGCAACCCAACCCGGCCAAGGTCGGGCTCTGACATGCACGCGCAATATCTCCGAGACCCCCGTCGTCCTTACTCATGGAAACCCATCGGAGGGACGTAGAAGGATGGATGTGCCGTCGGTATCCTCAGCCGAGAGTTCAGCGATGGACACGATGCAAGATCAGACCATCACCGCGTTTGGTGTCATCGCCAGGGAGCAACTCCCTTGGCTGTACTCCCTGGCGCGCCGGCTCGCAGGCGACCGGGCCGAGGATGTCGTGCAGGACTGCCTGCTGCGGGCGTTCAAAGGCTTCCCCCAACTGCGGGATCCGCAAGCCGCGCCCGCCTGGTTCCGTCAGATCCTCATCAACTGCGCCAACGACCATCACCGCAAGAGACTCAGGGCACCGGACGAGCAGCCTCTCGACGAGACCTCCGATCAGACACTTTTCCGCCGCATCGTCGACGAAGATCCACTTCCCTACTCGGACTCGGTCCACCTGGACTTCCTCCACTCTTTCACCGACGACCACGTCTGGGCCGTACTCGACCGTCTCGATCCGAAATATCGGGTCCCCCTGGTCCTGGTACACATGGAGGGCATATCCACCGCTGACGTGTCCCGGATGCTCGGCATCCCTCTCAACACCGTCCTGTCGTGGCTCCACCGGGGCCGACGCCTTTTCGAAACCGAAATGTGGAATTACGCCGAGGAACACGACCTCGTCTGTCAGGAGCAAGGAGTGACGTCGTGATCGACTGCACCAGTGCGGTACGCCGCCTCTGGAACTTCATCGAGTTGGATCTGCCTGAAGCGGAACGAGATGAAATGGACAAGCACCTGGCGTTCTGCCGCCGGTGCTGCGGCGAAGTGGAGTTTGCAGAGGAACTCCGCGTCCTACTGAAGGACTCTGCAGGACCGGAACTGCCGCCTGACGCCGCGGTGCGGCTGGGCGAATTCATCGACTCCATCGAGGGCGAATGACGATATCCCGCGACCTGATTCACGCCGACGAGATCGACGCCGTCGTCGGCGCCGCCTACCGGGCGCTCGAATCGCCCACCGGCGCAGCCACCTGGCTCTACACCCAGGATCAGCTCGAATGGCTCCCGGAAGGTGCGCGGATGTGGGCGCTCGGAGTCGGCAACCCCGTCCCCTATGCCGAACTCGCCGCAGGGGAGTCGGTGCTCGACCTTGGCTGTGGGGCAGGAATCGACGTGCTCCTCGCCGCACGGGCAGTGGGGCCTGACGGGCGATCCACCGGACTCGACTCGCTGCCGGAGATGGTCGACCGAGCGACGGTGTTTGCCGCCGAGGCCGGGATCGACTGGGTCGAGTTCATCGAGGGCCGAATGGAAGCCATACCGTTGCCCGACGAATCGGTGGACGTCGTGATATCCAACGGGACGATCAACCTGGCCGCCCGCAAGAGCCGAGTGTTGGCGGAAGCGTTGCGAGTACTGCGACCCGGAGGCCGTCTCTGCGTTGCCGATCTGACCATCGTCGAAGAAGACCTGCCGCCCGAGATCCTCACCCACCCTTCCGCTTGGGCCGGTTGAGTGTCGGGAGCCCTGGCGGAGCGTGTCTTCGTCACCAAACTTGATCGGGTCGGATTCGAGAACATCGAAGTGAAGGAACGTTTCGACTTCGGTCTCAGCCACACGGCCGGCTATCCGCTGTTCACTCCGGATCTGGTGGCGCTCATGCATGAGCTCATACCGGCCGACCAACACGAGAGGGTGGCCACGAGCGTGATCATCACCGCCCGCAAACCGGATCAGGTTTTGTAAGACCTCAGCACACAGAACTCGTTGCCTTCCGGGTCGGCCATGACCACCCAGCTCACATCGCCCTGGCCGATGTCGACTCGCGCTGCGCCCATGGATTCCAGACGGGCCACTTCTGCGTCCTGGTCGTCGGGAACGAGGTCGAAGTGGAGCCGGTTCTTCACCGTCTTCGGATTGGGATCGTGGAGGAACAGAAACGGGATGGCGTGGGGAAACGCGGCGGGGTCGGTGCCCGGCGCAAGCCAGATGTCGCCGTCATCGTCGTCGTCCATCGTGAACGTCTTCCAGTCGAGGACGCCACCCCACCACTCGGCCAGGACCTGCGGATCCTGACAATCGATCGTCACCGAGTTCACACGCACAGCCATTACATCTCCTCTTGGGATTCCGATCCTTCCACGTTCCGTATCGGGGCGCGCCTTGCTGATTGTGCGGTCCACCGATAGGGTGCCCTGCCGTGACTAGTGAGGCTCAGCTAACACCCATCATCCTGTGCGGCGGAAGCGCGTGTCGCGGACAGCGCGAGAAGGAATGGGAGAGCCTGGCGCAGAGACTTGGCGACGCCGGGCTCTGTGTCGAGCGGTCCAAGTGCCTCGACATCTGCGAAGGACCCGTGGCGATCGTCACCATCGGCGAACAAGAAGAAGTCGTCGCCGACCTCCGTTCCCGCAGGAAGCAGAAGGCCATGATCGACGCCGTACTCCGCCAGAAACGGTCACGACTTCCGTCGGCCGTCAAGGGCAAGAAGCGCAAGAAGGCGATCAATCGGGCGAAGAAGGTTCTCGCTGACCGCTGAGGTTCAGACCTTCTCGACAGTCCCGCGGGTGCCGTCGACTCGCACGATCTCACCATCAACGAGCTTGGTCGTTCCGTTGCCCACACCCATCACAGCCGGGATGCCGTGTTCCCGGGCGACGATCGCAGTGTGACTGAGCACACCACCTCCGTCGCACACGATCGCCCCGATCATCCCGAACACGACCGACCAGGCGGTCGTGGCGATCGGGCACACCATCACATCGCCCGGTTCGAGCCGCGACAGATCGGCTTCGGTGCGGACCAGACGGACACGGCCCACATGTACCCCAGCAGAACAGCCCGTCCCCCGCACCGCCTCGCCCGTGACTTCCGGTCTCGCAGCGAGCTCATGCTGCATGGCCCACAACAGCGCACCGTTGATACGACGGGCCGGACCGGGCAGGCCGCGAACGTCGGGAGGTGCTCCCGGTGGCGGACCGTGAAAGGGCGGGCCGGGATGTGCCGCGGTCCATGCCTCCTCAGCCAGACGACGCCGGACCAAGTTGGCGGCATCGACCGGCGGCCGCTGGATCTCGTCCCAGGTCAGATAGAAAACGTCGTCGACACGGTCGATGAGACCATCAGCGGCGAGGCGGGACCCGATCTCGGCGATCACTCGACGCAACGCAGCCCCAGGCATGCTGGACGTCAGGTGGACGTTCTCCTCTCGCAAGGGGAACACCGCGGTCGCCGCAGCGAACGATCGCTCCAAGCGCGAACGGTCCTCGGGAGCGAGATGCGCGGCGTCCAGGTCGATGCCCACCGTCGCATCGACATCCGAGGCATCCAACGCCGCCCGAAGCAGGGACGACATCAGTCCGGGGATCTCAGAGACCAACGGGGCAGCAATGTCGTAGTCGGACAACCGGAAACCGACCACCGCCTCCCAGCGCTCCAGCGCCTGCGCCACCTCTCCGCCGAGTTCCGCCGCTGCCGCCAGCGGATTCGCCGACGCCCGGACTGACTCGACCCCGCCGGTCTCGCGAATCGCTCGTACAACCTCAGTCATGAGCCGAGTCGGCTCAGAGGAGGCGGGTGAATGGCCCGCCAGCGCTGCGATCGACCGTGCGTCGTCCCACCCGAGCAGTTTCTTCGCGTCTTCCACCCAGCGGTGGACACCGAGTAGATACGGCACGAACAGTTCGAAGTGGATCATCGCCGCCCGGTCCATCAGGTCGAGCAGCTCGTGACCCATCCCGACCAGCTCAAGGAAGGCGGCGGGCTGCAATTCCTGCTGACGCCACGACTCGATTTCGACAGCCAGTTGGCCCCTCCACTCCGTATGCCACCGAGCCACGACCTCTTCAGCCAGACCCGTCCGTTCGGCCTGCGCGGCCGCTCTGAGCCGACGACGCAACGGAGGCAGAGCTCGAGCGACGATCGCCAGTAGCCACCAGGGAGGGGTGGGACCTGTCGCCTCCGGCTTGCCGATGGGGGGAAGAGCGCGGTTGTAGACCTCTCCGCCGAAGGAACGAGATTCCAGTCCCGCGATCATCATTCCCCACTGGGACGTCCAGTCGGCCATCACCGCGTCCATCCGTGGCAGCAGCGACGCCATGAGCGGGCTCACAGGGCGAGGGCTGTGTGTGACGTCCTTCTCCCAGGTCCCACCGGGAATGTCCAGCTCCGGCTGGATGGGAAGCGCAGTGATCGGACGCGCCTGAAGGATCCAAAGGCCGTCGTCGCACCATGCCCACTCCACGTCGACATCGCAGCCCAGGTGCTCGGCGATCCGCCGCACAGTGGTGGCGACTGTGTCCACCTGGTGACGAGTGAAGAACTCGTCACCGTCGCTCTCGGT
The DNA here is from genome assembly GCA_040905965.1 of Acidimicrobiia bacterium. Lineage (GTDB taxonomy): Bacteria > Actinomycetota > Acidimicrobiia > Spongiisociales > ZC4RG35 > DATHWB01. Next base: position 8,313 of record JBBDQP010000111.1, on the reverse strand, counting down.
GTACCGACGTCCGGTCTCCTCGCCGGCCATCAGCCGGTCGGCGAGCCCTTCCACCGCCTCGATCACCACCACCGAGTCACCGGTCAACGGATCCGCCGAGAACGCTACGCCGGCCCGACTCGGACTCAGCATCGGCTGTATCAGGGCGGCGACGGATGGCCCAGAGAGGCGCACACGCCGCACGGCCTCCATCACTCCTGCAGCATCGGGCAACACGTCGAGCTCGGTGCGATACGCCCCGGCCATCGATCTGACTGCGCCGTCCTCATCGGGTGCAGACGACCGAACGGCGACACGATCTGGGTGACCAGCCGCCGCCAACCACCGGGCCACGTCGGCCCCGATGGTGACCGGGTCGGCACCGGCCGGGATGACAATCCCGGGCGGCACCCGCTCCCCCAGGTTCAGGAGACGCGCAAGCGTTGCAGCCTTCCCGCCGATCTCCGGTACCGAGCCTCCTTCGCCGAGTGAGACCAGTCCTGTCATGCCTGCCGAATGATCCCAGGAGTTTGAGTTATCTGCGGCCACGAGTCGCCACCACACCGGCTGCGATCAGTAGCCCGATGCCGATGAGAACGTCTATGGACGCCAGCATCCGCGGGCCGGTGACGAGCACCACAAGGGCAAGCAGACCGGCCGCAAACGCCAGATAGGCCCACCGCACGAGCCAGGTGGGTGCCCAATCGTCACGACCGGACAACACGAGGAAACCACCGCCTACTGAGAGAACCATCACCGTGATGACCCAGTCGGCGTTGACCGCCCCCATCAGCAGGGCGTGGGCGACGGCTTCAACCGGTTCGCCGGCCGCGCTTGCAGGCGCGAGTACCGCCACGACGCCCGCCCAGAGCGAAAAGAACATCACGGCGGTTCCCGCCCCGGTGGTGAAGGCAAACATGCTGAGGGTCCGGGATACGCCATCCCTCGATGAGCTGGCAAGGAGTACGCCGCCGGCACACAGAACACAGATGGCAACGATCCACACCGAGAGGTTGATCAGGGCCGCCTGTCTCCCGCTCTCGGCGACCGCGAGGTATCCGGCGATATCGCCGTTTTCCAGTGCGACATCGGCATCCGCCCCCGAAACGAGATTGAACACCGCACCGATCACCATTCCGAGCGCACCGACGATGGTCATCCGTGCACCGATCAATCGCGCCCCCGCACCAACCTCGACAGTTTCGGCCATGGTCGTGGCCATCCGCACCCTCCTCGTGCTAGTTGCATGCAACATATACTTTCTTCATACTTTATGCAATATCTAGCCGAGGCGGGTACTCTGGCCATATGACGGAGACCCTTCGAGACCAGCAACGGCGCATCGCCCAAGAACGGATTCTGGAAGCGACCGCAGAAGAGATCCTCGCCAACGGCCTCATGGACCTCTCCATGCAAGCGGTCGCTGATCGAGCAGGTGTCTCCCACCGCACCGTGTACAACCACTTCGAGAGCAAGGAACGACTGGTCGAAGAGCTCGCGCAATACGCGAGTGATGAGATGGCTCGGGCCGGAGCCATCGACCTACCGGACGATCTCGATCAACTCCCGGAGGCCATCGAACGCAACTGGCGGGTATTCGAAGCCGCCGGGGTGAAGTCGGAAGCGCTCGCCCGAGTCATGGTCGAACAGGCCGCTGAGGGACGCGGGTTCAGCGCGTCAGAGTCGAGCCAACGACGTACGGCTGCTCTCCGGCGTGCGCTGAACGACTTGCGCCCCGACCTCGACTCCCAACAGGTCGAGGCGATCATGGCGCTGATCCGGGTTCATGTGAGCTTCCACTCCTGGTACCGCCTCACCCACGAGTTCGGACTCGACAGCGAGACGGCCGGAGAAGTCAGCGCCTGGGGGTTCCGGGTGATGAGGGATGCCCTCACCCGCGGTGAGGGTCCATTCGACTGATCAAAGTTCCGTGATCTGCAATTCGCCCTCGGCGTGCCGGGCACGCAACCGCTTCTTGTCGAACTTCCCGACCGACGTCTTGGGGACCTCGTCGATGAACGTCCACCGTTCCGGCAGCCAGAACTTCGCCACACGGGAAGCCAGAAAGTCCCGAAGCTCTTCCGGTGTCACCGTCGCCCCCTGAGCCACCACGATGCAGGCCAGCGGCCGTTCATCCCAGCGGTCGTCGGGAACACCGACCACGACCGCCTCGACCACCGCCGGATGGGCCATCAGTTCGTTCTCAAGATCCACCGAGCTGATCCATTCGCCCCCCGACTTGATGACGTCCTTGGCACGATCGGAGATCTGAACGAAGCCGCTTTCGGTGATCGTCCCCACGTCGCCGGTGCGGAGCCACCCGTCGTGGAACTTCTCCTCAGATGGGTCGAGGTGATACGAGGCGGTGATCCACGGGCCACGGATCTCGATCTCGCCTTGGGCGGTCCCATCCCAGGGAAGGACGGTGCCGTCGTCGTCACAGATCCGGATCTCGACCCCGGCCAGGATGCGGCCGGTCTTCGACTTCCACTCCATTCGCTCGGACTCGGGCGCATCCTTAGGGGGCCGGGCGATCGCACCCAGTGGCGAAGTCTCCGTCATCCCCCACGCCTGAACGATCTCGACACCGAACGTGGCTTCGAAACCCTCCATCAACGCACGTGGCACGGCAGACCCTCCACAGGTGATGAAGCGGAAGGAACTCAGATCGGCCTGCGGCTGGTTGTGGAGGACCTCGTTGAGAACCGTCGGCACCGCACCCGAAATCGTCGGTCGCGTGCGCTGGATGACGTCGACGATCGGACCGGACTGCAGGTACTGCTGAGGCATGACAATGTCGGCGCCTGCCGCCCACGCCCCGTAGGGCATGCCCCAGGCGTTGGCGTGGAACTGGGGCACGATCACCAGCACCCGATCGGCCTCGGAGACCCCCAGCGTGTTTGCCGACATCACGTTGAAGCAGTGGAGGAACGTCGAGCGGTGCGAGTAGACGACGCCCTTCGGGTTGCCAGTGGTGCCGCTCGTGTAACACATGGCGGCAGCGCTGCGCTCGTCGAGATCCGGGTAGTCGAAGCCGGGCTCCTCGGCAGCCAGCAGATCCTCGTAGTCGAGCGTGTCGCCCAAGCCTGCGAGGTCGCCTTCGCCGCACACGATGATGTGCCGGACCGTCTTCAGTTGGTCACGAACCGCGGCCAGGAGCGGGGCGATCGAGGCGTCGACGATGATCACCTCGTCTGCTCCGTGGTTCACCACGAAGGCGAGCTGATCGGGGAACAGCCGGATGTTGAGGGTGTGGAGCACGGCTCCCATCGAAGGCACAGCAAGGTATGCCTCCATGTGGCGTTGGTTGTTCCACATGAATGTGCCGACCCGATCGCCCGGTTCGACCCCGAGTCGGCTGAGAACGGCAGCGAGGCGGTCGGCACGCTCCGCCACCTCGCGGTACGTGGCTTCCTGGATCTCGGCGTCCGGTCCGTGATAGGTCAGGACCTTCGACGCCGGATAGATCGTCCGCCCATGCCGGAGCAGGTGGGCGGTGGTGAGCGGGAAGTCCTGCATGGTGCTGTCGATCATCGGGGGGATTCTCGCCCGATGACGGCAGCGACTCAAACAGTGATCGTCATTAGCCTCGGTCCTCTATGGGTGCACACCTCACCAATCTGACGGTCGGCATGGTCATCCCGTACGGCGGGGACCGTTACACCACCGTCCCGGAGGAACTCGCCGACGCGTTCAGGGCGGGCGACCGGCTGATCGTCGTCTCAGACACCGGGGACCTGCTCCATGTCCCCCAGTCCGACTGGAACATCGCCTCTGCTGCAGTCGACGCGGCGTGGAACGCGTTCGGGGCGATGGGCGAAGTCTCGGATGCCGAGATCACCGCCTTCTATCACGGCTTCGCCGACCGCCTGGCCGACGAGTCGGCGTTCACACCCATCGCAGCGGCAAACCACAGCGACGTCGAACGGGCGCGGGAGGCAGGACGGAGCACCACCAGACTGACGTTGTCCGAGACGATGCGAACCGACATGATCGCCGGACTCCGAACGTGGGCAGAACGATCAGGCGGGCGAGGTGAGGTGGTCGAGACCGTCCGCCACACCGGATGGACGGTCGACCTGGTGCGGGCGGGGCTCGGGGTGGTCGGATTCATCTTCGAAGGCCGCCCGAACGTGTTTGCGGACGCCACCGGAGTGCTCCGTGCGGGCAACACCGTCTGTTTCCGCATCGGGTCCGACGCCCTCGGAACTGCACGGGCGATCGTCGAGCACGCCCTCGACCCTGCCCTCGCCGCCGCCGGACTGCCTGCCGGAGCCGCCACCCTCGTCGACACACCCAGCAGGGCAGCGGGTTGGGCGATGTTCTCGAACCCGAAACTGTCCCTGGCGGTCGCACGCGGGTCCGGTGCGGCTGTCAGCCAACTCGGAGCGGTCGCCCGGCAGGCCGGAATCTCGGTGAGCCTCCACGGAACAGGCGGGGCGTGGATCGTGGCCGACGAGAGCGCCGACTCCGACGCGTTCGCCGCCGCCGTCTATCACTCGCTCGACCGCAAAGTCTGCAACACCCTGAACACCTGTGCCATCGCCGACTCGGCCGCCGATCGACTGATCCCGGTATTCCTCGACGCCCTCGCCAGGGCAGGCGAGCGCCGAAACGTCGAGCCGAAGCTGCACGTCACGGACCGAGCGATGTCTCGAATCCCGGCGGAGTGGTTCGACCCCGTCGAGATCTCACGAGCCGGAGGTGCCGTCACCGAACTCCGCGCCGAACGCCTCGCAGACACCGAACTCGGTCACGAATGGGAATGGGAGGACTCACCGGAAGTGACGCTCACTGTCGTCGAGGGAATCGACGAGGCGGTGCGGTTGTTCAACGACCAGAGTCCCCGATTCGTGGCCAGTCTCATCTCCTCGGATGCCTCGGCTCACGAACGATTTTGGAACCGGATCGACGCGCCGTTTGTCGGAAACGGCTTCACCAGATGGGTCGACGGCCAGTACGCACTGGACCGACCGGAGTTGGGGCTTTCCAACTGGCAGTTCGGACGACTCTTCGGTCGCGGCGGGGTGCTGTCGGGGGATTCGGTCTTCACGATCCGCACGCGAGCGGCTCAATCCGATCCGGAAATCGGCCGATGAACTACGGAAAGCGTCCCCAACGTGGGAGAGTAGGGATATGACTTCAGAACAGACCAAGACCGAGATCGTGGACCTGTTCCTCGAAAAGCACGGAGCGGTGCTGCCGGGACACGTCATCGACTTCGCCCTGGACATCCGCTCGGTCATCGCCGAGTTGGAAGAAAAGCTCACACCCGTCTCGGTCTGAGCCCGGATGGAGGAACTCGGTTCCGCCATCGATGTTCTGCGTCGGGCAGACAGAATCCTCGCCTACACCGGCGCCGGATGTTCCACCGAGTCGGGAATCCCTGACTTTCGCGGACCCGACGGCCTGTGGACCAAAGTCGATCCAGACGACTTCAGTATTTCCCGGTATCTGTCCTCGCGCGACGTTCGCGTCCGTGGATGGCGCATGCATCAAGAGGGCGCACTGTGGGGCGATCGGGCCGACATTCGACCCAACGCCGCCCATCTCGCACTCGCCGAACTCCATCGCAGGGGCCGACTCAGCGGGATCGTCACCCAGAACGTCGATGGGCTTCACCAAGCATCCGGTGTCCCCGACACCGCCGTCGCCGAGGTGCACGGCAACGTCCGCAAGTCACTGTGTCTCCGATGCGACGCCCGATGGGTGACCGAAGAAGTCCTCACGTGGGTCGACGCGGGAATGGAAGATCCCGAATGTCCGCACTGCGGCGGAATCGTGAAGACGACCACCGTGATGTTCGGCGAATTGCTGCCAGACGGCGAGATGGACAAGGCTCGAGCGATGGCCGATGAATCCGATGCAGTGCTCGTCGTGGGATCGACGATGGGGGTCTACCCCGCAGTCTTCATCCCGTTGTCGGTCGTCGAACGCGGGGCGCCGATGGTGATCGTCAACCTGGGACCGACCGAACAGGACGCCCTCGCCACGGTCAAGCTCGACGCTCCCGCCGGAAAGACGCTGACGGAACTGGCTGCGGATATCTGAAACCTGGTCACAGCCCCATCGCCCGGACGAAGAACGAAGCCATCTGCGCCCGGGTCACCGTCCCGGACGCGCAGTAGAGGGCCGGTTCGGTCGAACAGCCGATGGTCACGCCGGCCGATGCGAGGGCGTTGATGTCGGCTTCATACGGGTTGCCGTCGTCGTCATCGAACCAGTCGACGTCGGTTGCGGGAAGATCAAAGGCCCGAACCAGCAACGTTGCCATCTCTTCTCTCAGCAGCGGAGCGTCCGAGCAGTAGTTCGAAGGGTCACATCCGAAGCCGATGCTTGCGCTCATGACAGCGTCGATGTCCGGTTCGAACAGCGTGCCGTCATCGTCGGCAAACCAGTCCTGTTCGCTCGGAGGAAGGGAAAGTGCCCGGTTGATGAATGCGGCGATCTGTCCGCGGGTGATCGAATCCGACGGGCAGTACAACATCGGCTCGGTGCTGCAGCCATTGGTGATCCCGGTGGCGACCAACTTCTCGATGTCCTCCTGGTGGACCGAGGTGTCGTCGTCGGAGAACGTGCCCGTGTAAACCCGGAGCACAGGCTCGGTCAGACGGGGTGCAATCAGCAGGTATTCGTACGGGTTGATGGCCACGTCGTTCAGGAAGATCTGGAAGTGGAGGTGAGGCGCGGTCGATTCGGCGTTGCCGGAGTCTCCCACCCAGCCGATGAGCTGGCCCTTGTACACCTCGGTCCCCCGTTCGATGCCGGGGGCGATTCCCCACGCCAACCCGTCATCGGTGCCGGGGGTGTCGTTGTTGAGGTGGATGTACCAGGTCTCCCAACCGCCGCCGTGGTCGATCGACAGGTAACAGCAGGTCGATCCGATCCAGCGGACGACACCGTCTGCGGCCGCCACCACCGGGAGCATCTTGGC
>JBBDQP010000111.1:0-1300 GCA_040905965.1 Acidimicrobiia bacterium | reverse complement strand
CCGCCGTTGAACGATCTGGCATTCGTGATGAACCACGTCGCGGACTTGAGCGCCGTGGCCAAACTCAACGGCTTCCAGCACGCCGACCCTGAGACAGTGTCCGGGGTTCTCGCCGAGGCAGGGCGTTTCTTCTCGGAGGTCATCGCACCCACCAACCGCCCGGGCGACCTCGAAGGCTCGACGCTGATCGACGGCTCGGTGCACACGCCGGCCGGATTCAAGGAGTCATACGCCAAGTACCTCGATTCGGGATGGGCGGGGGTTCACCTTCCCGAAGAGTGGGGTGGGGGCGGGATGCCGCTGCTGGTCGGAATGGGTGTCCACGAGATGTTCAAGAGCGCCAACCTGGCGATGTCGCTGTGCACGATGCTCACCCAGGCTTCGATCGACGCCCTCATGGAGCACGGTTCACCGGAACAGCAGGAGCTGTATCTGGAGAAGCTCGTGACCGGCGAGTGGTCGGGAACGATGTGCCTCACCGAGCCGCATGCCGGATCCGACGTCGGGGCGTTGACGTCGAAAGCCGAGCCACAAGACGACGGCACCTACCGGATCAGTGGACAGAAGATCTTCATCACCTGGGGAGACCAGGATCTGACTGAGAATATTGTTCAATTGGTGCTGGCCCGCACTCCAGGGGCAGCTCCTGGAACGAAGGGGATCTCGCTATTTCTCGTCCCCAAGTTCCTGCCGGAGTCCGGTGGCGACCGCAACGACTACGAAATCGTCTCGCTCGAGCACAAGCTGGGGATCCATGCCTCGCCGACCTGTGTCATCGACTTCTCCGGGGCGGTCGGGTACCTCGTCGGCGAAGAGCAGGAAGGCATGCGGTACATGTTCACGATGATGAACACCGCACGCATCGAAGTCGGTGCGGAGGGTCTCGCGGTCGGCGAACGGGCCTATCAGAAGGCCCTCGCCTACGCCAAGGAGCGCCCGCAGGGCCGGGCCGTCGGGGCCGATCCGGGTGAGTACTCGCTCATCGTCGAACACCCTGACGTGCGCAGGATGCTCCTGACCATGCGGGCCTTTCTCGAAGCCATGCGGGCGTTGCTGTACGTGACGGCAGCCGGCGTCGACCACCATCGCCATGCGGAAGATCCCGACGTCAGCACGCTGCACGCCGAGCGCGTGGCACTACTCACTCCCATCGTCAAGGCATGGTTGACGGACCGTGGCGTGGAGATCGCCTCTCTCGGACTGCAGGTTCACGGCGGGATGGGATACGTCGAGGAAACGGGGGCTGCCCAGTTCTATCGGGACAGCCGGATCTCGCCGATCTACGAGGGGACCAACGGCA
>JBBDQP010000110.1:26221-67772 GCA_040905965.1 Acidimicrobiia bacterium | reverse complement strand
ACAGGAGCCTCGTCAGCTGGGGCCTCATCAACAGGAGCCTCGTCAGCTGGGGCCTCATCAACAGGAGCCTCGTCAGCTGGGGCTTCTTCGACCGGAGTCTCTTCGACCGGGGCGGGCGCCTTGGCTGCCACCGTATGGATCTTGCCTGCGGCGATCTTGTACCGGGACATCGCCCCCGAGATCTCGAGCAGCTTGCGCACTGCCTCGGTGGGCTGGGCGCCCTTCTTCAGCCAGTCGATCGCCTTGTCGGAGTCGATCTCGATCACGGACGGATCCTGGCGGGGGTCATATCGACCGAGCAGGTCGATGTACCGGCCATCGCGCGGCGCACGGCCGTCGATGACGACCACGCGATAGAACGGGGAATGCTTCTTCCCCATGCGCATCAGGCGCATCTTGACGGCCATCTACTTCACCTCTTGCGTCTCTTGGCTGCGGTGGCGAGCCCCGGCATTCCCGGAAGTCCCCGGCCACCGGCCAGCTGCTTCATCATCTTCTGTGCATCGGCGAACTGCTTGAGAAGTCGGTTCACGTCCTGGGGGGTTGTGCCCGACCCGACCGCGATCCGCTTTCGTCGGCTGCCACCGATGATCTTGGGTTTCTGCCGCTCCTCAGGGGTCATCGAGCGGATGATCGCTTCGACGCGTGCCAGATCGCGGTCGTCGATATTGACGTCCCGCAAGGCGGAACCGGCGCCCGGAAGCATAGCAAGGATGTCCTTGAGCGGCCCCATCCGCTTCAGCATCTGGAACTGTTCGAGGAAGTCTTCCAGCGTGAACTGGCCTTTTTCGAGCTTACGGGCCGTCTTCTCGGCCTCTTCCTCGTCGAAGTTCTGTTCGGCCTTCTCGATCAGCCCGAGGACGTCTCCCATACCGAGAATCCGCCCCGCCATCCGATCAGGATGGAACGGCTCGAGATCTTCGAGGCCTTCGCCGAGACCGGCGAACTTGATTGGGACACCCGTCACTTCCCGCACCGAGATCGCCGCCCCGCCCCGGGCGTCGCCGTCGAGCTTGGAGAGCACCACCCCGGTCACCGAGGTCTGGTCGGCGAAACCCTTGGCCACGTTGACGGCGTCCTGGCCGGTCATGGCGTCGACGACGAGCAGGACCTCGTCAGGTTCGGCTTCCTTCGCCACCTCGGCCAGTTCGCGCATCAGCTCCTGGTCGATCTGAAGACGGCCGGCGGTGTCGATGATGACGGTGTCTCGTCCCAGCTTCGCCGCCTCCTTCAAGGCTGCCTTGACGAGCCGGCGGGGTTTCGAGTTGCGATCGGCGTACACAGGCACGTCGATGCGGGCACCGAGCGTTTCGAGCTGGTCGATAGCTGCGGGACGCTGCAGGTCGGCCGCGACCAGCATCGGGCGACGGCCGTCGAGTTTCAACCGAAGTGCGAGCTTGGCTGCAGTGGTCGTCTTTCCCGAACCCTGCAAACCCACCATCAGGATCGTCAGCGGCGGTGCCGCCTTGACGAGGGGGACCGCCTCCGACCCGAGCGTCGTGATCAACTCCTCTTGGACGATCTTGATGACCTGCTGGCCGGGAGTGAGGCTCTTCTGGACGTCGGCCCCTAGGGCTCGGGCACGGATTCTGTCGAGAAGTGAGCGAACCACGGCGACATTCACATCGGCTTCGAGGAGAGCGAGCCGCACCTCGCGGAGGGCGGTGTCGACGTCGGACTCGTCGAGTCGGCCCTTCCCGCGCAGACGCGTGAACACGCCTTCGAATCGATCTGTCAGGGTGTCGAACATGGAGCGGGAACGGTAACGGCGGGCGGCGGCTTCGACGAAAGCTCCCACTGCTGAGCCAGGGTAAAGAGGCTCGGTGTCAAGAGCCTTGAGGTCCGGGGTGCGGAGCGACTGGGCCGGCGGTCGTACCCGATGACCTCGGGCATCAACTGTGACTACATGCTACGCCTTGTAGGCCGTCCGCATATCTACAAGCTATAGCTTGTTAGTTAGGGCTTCTACTACAAGCTATAACTTGTTACAATCAGAGGATGACTCCCGACAGAAAACAAGCTCGACGACACCTGGATGCTCGATTGATGCCTCTGAGTACCTTGACTTCCGAACCGCGGCCGCACCGCGGCTGGATCCGGGCGATTCGCGATGCGTTGGGCATGTCGGGTACGGAGCTTGCCCAGCGTATGGGCGTGCGCCAGCAGGTCGTCCACCAGTTTGAACGCAATGAGGTGAACGGATCTATCAAGCTCGACACGCTGAGGCGCGTTGCCGACAACCTCAACTGCGAGTTCGTCTACTTCCTTATCCCACGTCAGAGCCTCACGGAGACTGTCAAGATCCAGGCCACTCGTAAGGCGCGCGAGCATCTCGAGCCCGTCGAGCATCACTCAAAACTTGAAGACCAGGAGCCGGCTCTGGCTGACCGCGAGGCGCAACTCACCGAGTTGGCGGAACAGCTGATCGACCGCAAAGGCCTCTGGTCGTGACGGACCGGCTGGTCCCTCCTGGAGACGGGCACACCGAGCTCTCGGATGAAGACCGGCAAGGACTGATCCCGACCTACATCGCGACCAGAGGCGAACTCTTCGACGCCGAAGAGCGAAACATTGTGCGTGCCCTTCGCGGACGGTCCCCCTCGATTGAAGAGCTACTCGACGACGCATACCTGCGACGCCTCCACAAGCGCATGTTTGGACGAGTGTGGTCGTGGGCAGGGGCATATCGGTTACGCGAAACGAACATCGGCATCGCGCCCACACAGATCCCAGGGGCGGTTCGGAATCTCGCTGCCGACACCCGGGTCTGGGTTGAGACCGGTGTTTTCCGACCTGATGAGCTCGCGGCTCGATTTCATCATCGCCTGGTCTACATCCACCCTTTCCCGAATGGAAATGGTCGCCACGGACGTATCGCAGCCGACTACTTGATTCTCGGACTTGCTGCTGAGCGGTTCACTTGGGGTGCGACACTCGAGATCGAAGCCGAGGAGCTTCGCGCCAAATATGTGAATGCGCTCCAACAAGCCGATGACGGTGACTATGCGGCTCTCATCGAGTTCGTGCGACTCTGATATTGGAGACTTCCTCCCGCGCGATGGATGTGCGATGGAATCCTTGACGCGAATCAGGGCCATCCTCTCGAATGACCCTGACCTTCGGATTTCTGAGTTCGGGAGGGTCGGACTTGAACCCACGACCTCAGCGTCCCGATAGGGGCCGTCTCCATCTCGGTAGGCTCTCGGACGTGACTCCAGCTGATCTCTCAGACGCCATCGACGACCCACGAGACGAGGAGCTCCGCGCCGACATCCGCCGTCTCGGGGCCGAACTCGGCAACGCCCTGACCCGCCAGCACGGGCCTGAACTGCTCGAATTGGTGGAACGGGTGCGAGCCCTGACAAAGTCGGTGCGGCTCACAGGTGACGAGTCGGCCGGGAACCAGCTGGAAGAGGCACTCGGATCGCTCTCGATCCCCGACGCCATCAACTTGGTTCGGGCGTTCTCGGCGTATTTCTATCTCGCCAACGTGGCCGAGCAGAGCCATCGCGTCGGCGACCTCGCCATGACCGACACGAACCGGACCATCGCCGCCACTGTCGACCGGATCCTGGAAGCGAACGTGGACCCCGAACTCGTGCGGGATGTGCTCGGACGTCTGGAACTCCGACCGGTGTTCACCGCCCACCCCACCGAAGCCGCCCGCCGCACCCTCCTCACCAAGATTCGGAGGATCGCCGAACTGCTTGGGGAACGATCCGATCCCCGACGAACGGACACCGATCGGCACCGGATCGACCGGAGGGTGGCCGAACTGATCGACCAGGTGTGGCAGACCGACGAGCTGCGGGCGAACAGGCCGACCCCGATGGACGAGGCGCGTTCTGCCGTCTTCTACCTCGACCAGATCGCATCCGACGTCATGGGAGACCTCGGCGATGAGATCGACTTGCAGCTCGCACGACTGGGCGAGGTGGCGACACGTCGCCCGGCGATTCGTTTCGGCACCTGGGTGGCAGGTGATCGAGACGGCAATCCGAACATCACGCCGGAGCTGACCATGCAGGTCCTCGAGATGCAGCATGAACACGGTGTGCGTGCACTGATCGAACACGTCGAGGCGGCGGCAGAGGAGTTGTCGATGTCCGCCCGGATTCACGGGATTTCCGATGCGCTCGCCGACAGCCTGGAGGAGGACCGGGAAACGCTCCCTGCGGTATGGGAAAGATTCAAGGTGCTGAACGCCGACGAGCCATACCGGCTCAAGTGCGCCTACATCCATCAACGGCTCCGCAACACCCAAAGACGGATCGCCGGTGACGCACGCCACGTGCCGGGCAAGGACTACCTCAGACCCGACCAGCTTCTGGACGATCTGACGCTCATGCAGCAGTCCCTCCAGGAGAACGCCGGCGGACTCATCGCCTCGGGTGCCCTCATGCGGCTCATGCGCAACGTCGAGACCTTCGGCTTCCACCTGGCGACCATGGACATCCGCGAACACGCCGAACGGCACCACGAGGTGCTCGTCCAGCTCTACGACAGGATCGGAACGGACTACTCCAGTCTGAGTCGTCCCGAACGGCTCGAACTGCTCGCCGATGAACTCGGCAACCGGAGACCGCTCGCCTCACCGGTGACGCCACTCGACGGCCGGGCGGCTGTCACCTTCGACACCTTCAGCGCCATCCGCCGCGCCCACGAGCGGTTCGGGCCAGACGTCATCGAGTCCTACATCATCTCGATGACCCAGGGCGTCGACGACGTGCTGGCCGCAGCCGTGCTGGCACGCGACGCCGGACTGATCGACCTCCACTCCGAACATGCGGCCGTCGACATCGTCCCCCTGTTCGAGACGATCGATGAGCTGCGGCGAGCCGGCGAACTCCTCGACGCGATGTTGTCGACGCCGTCGTATCGCAAGATCGTGGAGCTACGCGGCAACACCCAGGAAGTGATGCTCGGATACTCCGACTCCAACAAGTTCGGCGGCATCACGACGTCGCAGTGGGAGATCTACAAGGCCCAGCGCCTGTTGCGAAACACCGCCGCCGACCACGGCGTGACGCTGCTCCTGTTCCATGGTCGCGGGGGAACGATCGGCCGCGGCGGCGGCCCCACCCACCAGGCGATACTCGCCCAGCCTTTCAGCACGATCGACGGCGGTATCAAGGTCACCGAACAGGGCGAGGTGATATCGGACAAGTACGGGCTGCCCGGCCTCGCCAGTCGCAACCTCGAACTCGCCCTCTCCTCGGTTCTCGAAGCCTCGCTGCTCCACCGTGTGTCACGCCAGCCGAAGGAGGTCCTCACCCGCTGGACCGAAACGATGGAGCTGATCTCCCAGGCCGCGTTCACCGCCTATCGCGACCTCGTCGACACCGAAGGTCTCGTGGAATATTTCCTCTCGTCGACGCCGGTCGAAGAACTGGCGGACATGAACATCGGATCCCGGCCGAGCCGTCGACCAGGCGGAGGGATGGGCCTCGACGACCTGAGAGCGATCCCGTGGGTGTTTGGTTGGACACAATCACGCCAGATCGTGCCGGGGTGGTTCGGAGTGGGGACCGGACTGGCGGCGGCACGGCAAGCAGGGGCGTGGGATGTGGTCGAGGAGATGCACGAGAAGTGGCTGTTCATGCAGACGTTCGTGTCGAACGTCGAAATGACCCTCACCAAGACCGATCTGGCCATCGCCAGCAGGTACGTGCGCCAACTCGTCGACCCCCGCCACCATCACTTGTTCGACGTCATCACCGAGGAGTACGTCAGGACGTCCGAAGAGATCGCGCGGCTGACAGGCAGCGCCCTGCTCGACAGACTCCCCATCCTCCAGCGGACCCTCGCCGTCCGCGACTACTACCTCGATCCCCTCAACTACCTCCAGGTCTCCCTCCTCGAACGCAGTCGGGCCGGTGAGGGCAACGAAGAACTGGAACGGGCGTTGCTGCTCACAGTGAACGGAATCGCGGCCGGAATGCGAAACACCGGCTGAACTCGGGGGCCGGAACGCTGACATTGCGAGCAGTGAACGGCACGATTGAGGGATGCAGCGATCGATCCTTCTCGTGGTCACCGTCGTCCTCGCGTCTGCGTGCGGGACGACGGTGAATTCGACGTCCACTCCCCCACCGACCATCGGTTCGACGACCACCACGACGACCGCAGAGGCTCGCGGGCTGCCGTTCCCTCCCGCCCCGGACGTCGGGACCGGACCACTCGACCCTGCAACCCTCGAAGTCGTCGACGGCATCTGGGCAGCGATCCCCGACACGGTCGATGCCGACGCCATCCGGCGACTCGGACAGTCGGGTGACGCCCGGGTGGCATGGCTGATCTCCGACCTGCTCCGGTTTGCCGGTGCGGGCGACATCCTGCGGGCTTCGACAGATGCGCTCACCCCCCTCACCGGCGTCGAGTTCAACGGAATCGGGACCTGGGTGTCGGTGACCGACCACCTCATCGCCTGGGACACCCCCGCCCCGCCCGGATATCTCGACTACAAGCGGCGACTCTTCACCGCAGTCGACGAACGGTGGGAATTCGTGTTCAGCGAACCAAACGAGATCGACATGCGCTACCTGTCCTGGGGCGGGGTCCTGATCGACGACAGACCGCTCGGAGACCCGAATCCATGTGCGCGCGGATGTATCCCCGCGTTGGACGATCCGGCAGTGACCGACGCCGCAGGCGGCGACTGGTATCCGGACGAGGCGATCGTCTTCGGGGTCGTCATCGGCGAGGAGGCACGCGCCTATCCGAAGAACATCATGGAGATCCATGAGATGGTGAACGACACCCTGGGAGGACGACGTTTCGGGATGCCCTACTGCACGCTGTGCGCCTCGGCCCAAGTGTTCTTCACCGACGACGTCGCAGGCTTCAAGACGCTGGTGCTGCGGACATCGGGACTGTTGTCCCGATCGAACAAGGTGATGTACGACCTGGTGTCAGAGTCGGTCTTCGACACCTTCACCGGGGCCGCCGTCACCGGCCCCATGCTGGAGACCGGAGTGGTACTGGAGCAGGCGAGCGTCATCACCACCACCTGGGGCGAGTGGAGGGCGGCGCATCCGGAGACAACGATCATCGCCGAAGACGGCGGGATCGGACGGACCTATGACCTCGATCCACTGGGAGGCCGCGACGACAACGGTCCCATCTTCCCCATCGGAGACCGCGACCTGCGACTCCCCACCCAAGAGCAGGTACTCGGTGTCATCCTCGACGACGGCACGCCGGTGGCGTTCCCGGCCGCCGCTGCCCGCGAGGTGTTGGCTGGCGGCGGTTCGGTGTCCCTGGCCGGCGTCGAGGTGATCCTGGACGGCGGGGGCCTTCGTGCCTCCTTCGAAGGCGATCCCATCGCATCCCACCAAGCCTTCTGGTTCGCCTGGAGCCAATTCCACCCTGACACCCTGGTCTGGGAGGAGTGAAGAAGGCGCCCCACGCAATCGACGTTGCGTTTGGTTCGGTACCCTCCGGGCCGTGTTCACTGTTGTTGCCCATCCTCTCGCCCAGCATTACCTCACCGATCTCCGGTCCAAAGACACCGACACGCCGCGATTCCGAGCCTCCGCCCGGCGCCTCTCTTATCTGCTCGTGGCCGAGGCCACCGCTGATCTCGATCTCGTGGACGTCGAAGTCGACACGCCGTTGGAGCGGACCAAGAGCGGGCGACTCGCTCGACCCGTCGTCGCCGTGGCCGTGTTCCGCGCCGGTCTCGGACTGCTCGACGCTGCCTTGGACATGCTCCCCGAAGCGCTGATCGGCTACGCCGGGGTGCAGAGAAACGAGGAGACGGCAGAACCGATGGAGTACTACGCCAAGTTCCCACCCATGGAGAACGCCAGGGTCCTGATTCTCGAGCCGATGCTCGCCACCGGCGGATCGCTGGCGTGGGCGGTGAGCAAGGTCAAGGAACATGGCGCCACCGACATCACCGCGGTGTGCGTCGTGGCGGCCCCCGAAGGTGTCGAGTTCATGGAGCGGACGCACCCTGATGTCCGCATCGTCGCCGCCGCACTCGACCGCGATCTGAGCGAACAGTTCTACATCCGTCCGGGGCTCGGCGACATGGGCGACCGTCTCTTCGGGACGTGATCGCCGACTTCGAAGCAAGGGCGCTCGAGGTCGTCCGATCGATCCCGCCTGGACACGTGATGTCGTATGGCGAGGTCGCCGACGAAGCCGGATCCCCCCGGGCCGCTCGTGCCGTCGGCAACCTGCTGCGCACGACAGTCGAGGAGTGCCCCTGGTGGCGGGTGGTGGGATGGGACGGTCGTCTGCGAGCCCCGGATACCGACCGCCAGGCCGAGCTTCTGACATCCGAGGGTGTCGCGATGCGCAACGGAAAAGCCATACTCAGACCATGTTGATTCGACGGGCAGTGATCGTGGTGATGGATTCGTGTGGGGCGGGTGAGGCGCCCGACGCCGCCGTCTACGGCGACGAAGGCTCCGACACGCTCGGTCACACCGCAGCCGTGGTCGGGGGACTCGACCTGCCGAATCTGACTGCCGCCGGTCTCGGCAACCTCCACGGCTCGATCCTCGGGGTGCCACCGGTCGACGCTCCCACCATGGCATTCGGCCGCCTGGCCGAAGCCTCCGAAGGCAAGGACTCGACGACCGGACACTGGGAAATCGCAGGGATCGTCACGAAAACCGGTCATGCGACGTTCACCGGCGACGGTTTTCCCACCGAGTTGGTGTCGGCAGTCGAAGCCGAGGCGGGAGTCGAGTTCATCGGCAACGTCGCCGCCTCCGGAACAGAGATCATCGAAGAACTCGGCCCCGAACACATGAAAAGCGGTAAGCCGATTCTCTACACCAGCGCCGATTCGGTGTTCCAGATCGCCGCCCACAACGACGTGATCCCTCTGGAACGGCTCTACGAGATCTGCCGGATCGCCCGCCGCCACTGCAACGACTGGCACATCGGCCGAGTCATCGCCCGACCGTTCGTCGGTGAGCCCGGATCGTTCCGCCGCACCTACGACCGCCAGGACTTCGCCATGCCGCCCCACTCTCCCACCCTGCTGGACCACGCCAAGGCTGCGGGGCTGGAGGTGTACGGCATCGGCAAAATCGAAGACCTCTTCGCTGGCCAAGGTCTCACCGACGCGGCACACACCGAAGGCGACCGCGACGGGCTGGAACACACCGTTGCGGCCCTGCGGGAACGGACCCAGCCAGGGATCATCTTCACGAATCTGGTGGACCTGGACATGACCTACGGCCATCGGGAGAACCCGGAGGGCTACCACGAGGGCCTGCGACTGATCGACTCGTTCCTTCCCTCAATTGTGGAAGGCCTGCAACCGGACGACCTGTTGTTCATCACCGCCGACCACGGCAACGACCCCACCGACGGATCCACCGACCACACCAGGGAATACGTGCCGCTGCTGGTGGCCGGCATGAAGACGCCAGGGGTGAACCTGGGTGACCGAGGCCAGTACTGCGACATCGCCGCCACCATCGCCGAGGGGATGGACCTGCCGGCTCCTGCTCGTGGCGTGTCGTTCCTGGAGGAGATCTCGTGAACGTCGTCGACTTGATCGAGGCAAAACGCGACGGCGGTCAGCTGTCCGACGACGAGATCGCGGGGCTTATCAAGGCGTACACCGCCGGGACGGTCACCGACTATCAGATGGCGGCGATGGCGATGGCAGTGTTCATTCGGGGTCTCGGACCCGAAGAGCTGGCGGCCTGGACCACTGCGATGATGCACTCCGGCGAGATCTTGGACTTCGGCCACATCCCCGCCCCCAAGGTCGACAAGCACTCGACGGGGGGTGTGGGAGACAAGGTCTCGATTCCGCTCGCACCAATCGTTGCAGCGTGCGGGGTCGCCATACCGATGATGTCGGGACGCGGCCTCGGGCACACGGGGGGAACACTCGACAAGCTCGAGTCGATCCCAGGGTTCCGCACCCAACTCGCCCCGGCTGAGTTCAGGGCCGTGCTCGAGAACCATGGTCTGGTACTCGCCGGACAGTCTGAAACTCTCGTCCCCGCCGACCGCAAGCTCTACGCGTTGCGCGATGCCACAGGCACCGTCGCCTCGATCCCTCTCATCGCCAGCTCGATCATGTCGAAGAAGTTGGCCGAAGGCCTCGACGCCCTCGTACTCGACGTAAAGGTCGGCGTGGGCGCCTTCATGCAGGAGCTCCCTGATGCTCGAAGACTGGCGGAGACGATGGTGGGCATCGGCACGCGGCATGGCGTCGAGACCGTCGCAATGCTCACCTCGATGGACGCGCCACTCGGCATGGAGGTGGGGAACGCTTCGGAGATACGCGAGTCCCTGGCCGTGCTCCGGGGCGACGGTCCCGACGACCTCGTGGAGGTCACCATGGCACTCGGCGCCGAGATGCTTCGTGCCGCAGGGATATCACGCGACGACGCCGACGCGAGAAGGCGGCTGGCCGATTCGGTCGGATCCGGACGGGCGCTGGAGCTGTTCGGTGAGGTCATCCAGGCCCAAGGCGGCGACCCGCGGGTGATCGAAGACGAGTCGCTCTTGGCCACATCGGACCGTTCACATGATGTGCCGGCGGAGCGAGGCGGCGTGCTGACCGTCTGTCACGCCCGCAAGATCGGAGTAGCGGCGATGCGGCTCGGGGCAGGACGCGAGCGCAAGGAAGACACCATCGATCCGGGGGTGGGCATCACCCTCCACGCCAAGCCGGGTGACAAAATCCAGTCGGGCCAGCCGCTGGCCACCCTCCACTATCGCCATCCGGCGCGCCTGCAGGAGGCGTTGCGGGTCCTCGACGGGGCATTCGAGATCGGGGAAACGGCAGAGGTCGGCCCGTTGATCATCGATCGGGTCGCCGCCAAAGCCTGACGATTCGGGTTACCGACCGAGCGGTCGGTATTGTCGCCGCATTACGACCAAGGAGACAGCCCGATGAAGGTGGTTGTCTGCGTCAAGCAGATCCCCGATCCGGCCAGCGAGTACACCCTGGAGCCCGACAGCCATTGGCTCGTCAGACCCTCAGAACAGGTGCTCGATGACACGGACCGCTATGGAGTCGAAATGGGCCTTCAGCTCGCGCAGGCGAGCGAAGACGGGAGTGTGACACTGGTCAGCATGGGTCCGACCGGGAACATGCAGGGGATCCGCCAGGCACTCGCCATGGGTGCGGACAAAGCGGTCGTCGTCGACGACACCGACTTGCGCGGCTCAGACGCGCTCACCACTGCTCGGGTACTGGCTGCGGCCATCACGCGGGAAGGCTTCGACCTCGTCATCGCCGGCACCGAATCCACCGACGGCTATTCCGGTGTCGTTCCGCAGATGGTCGCCGAGTTCCTGGATGTCCCCGCCCTCACATACGCCACGAAGATCGAGATCGGCGACGGCGTCACCATCCATCGCCAGGCGACGTCCGGCTACGACACCGTCGAGGCATCCCTTCCGGCGCTGGTCACGGTGACCGCAGGCGTCGTCGAGCCCCGATACCCGACGTTCAAAGGGATCATGGACGCCAAGAAGAAGCCGGTCGACACCGTCACCGTGAACGATCTCGGCGTGAACGCAGAAGTCGACCAGAAGGTGACAGCAGTCTCTCCCGCCCCGGAGCGGTCGGCAGGAACCATCATCGAAGACGACGGCGAAGGCCATCTCGCCATCGTGGCCAAGCTGCGCGAATTGAAGGTGATCTGAATGGCGAATGTATGGGTCTTCGTCCGGGAACAGGACGGCGGACCGTCCACGATCGGGCTCGAGCTCCTCACCAAAGCGCGCACGCTGGGAGACGTCACCGCGATCTACGTCGGAACAGGGTCCGATGAATCGTTCGCCATCCTCGGCGACCACGGAGCGTCGTCGGTATTCCACCTGGCCCCGGGCGATGCGCTCGTCTCCGGCCCTGTGGCGTCCGCCCTCGCCGATCTCGCGGGGACGCACAACCCTGACATCATCCTGTTCGGCCAGGCATACGACGACCGGGATGTCGCCGGACGCCTGGCCGCTCGGATCGGACGAACAGTGCTCTCCAACGCCGTCGACGTGGCGCTGGACGACACCGTCGAGGCCACCCACGAGATCTTCGGCGGCAGCCAGCTGGCGACATCGACGATCACCGGCGAGCGGCCCTATCTCGTCGTCGTACGACCCAAGTCCTTCGAAGCGGCATCCTCCGGCGGAGGCGCGCCGGAAGTGACGACCGTCGACCTCCCCGACGTCGGGTCGTCCGCCGCTCGGGTGACCGGCAGCCACGTCGAAGAAAAGGAAGGGCCTCAGCTCGAGGAGGCGGCGATCATCGTCGCTGGCGGCCGTGGTCTGGGCTCGGCCGAGAAGTACGCCATGATCGAGGCGATCGCCAAACAGCTGGGAGCGGCCACCGGCGCCACCCGGGCCATCGTCGACGCCGGCTGGGTGCCCTACGCCAAGCAGGTGGGCCAGACCGGTAAGACCGTGAAGCCCGACGTCTACATCGCCGCCGGCATCTCTGGGGCCATGCAGCATCTGGTGGGCATGAAGGACGCCAAGACGATCATCGCCATCAACAAGGATCCCGAGGCCCCCATTTTCTCGGTGGCCGACCTCGGCATCGTCGGCGACGTCCACAACGTCCTCCCCAAACTGGCAGAGGAACTCGGCAAAGGCTGAGCAGGACCCGCGTACCGGCAACGATAGGTCCCGCCTGACCGTTGAGTTATACTGGCAGGTATGACTTACAAGGTTGGCCCCAAGGGGCAGGTCGTCATCCCCAAAGACCTACGCGACGAGTTCGGCATCGAACCCGGTGACGAGGTCGTGTTCTGGCGTGACGGTGACCATGTCGCCGTGCAAACCGTCCACGCGTCTCGTCCTCTCAAGGGCCGATTCGCCGGGCGGGCCCTGGTCGACCAGCTCGAACGCGACCGCACCGCTGATCGTCGCCGCGAAGAGGCTCGGTGACCTTCGCTCTCGATAGTTGGGCCGTCCTGCGCTTGCTCGAAGGCACCGAACCCGCCGCCACCCGCGTCGCACAGGTACTCCAAGCAGAGCGTCCGGTCATGAGTTGGATCAACCTCGGTGAGGTCTACTACATCATCCGGCGTGACCAGGGCGAAGATCAGGCGCTCGAGGTCGTCCGCGACCTACGCCTGCGACTCGACCTCGACGTTCCGTCCGAGCGGCGGATTCTGAACGCGGCAGCCATCAAGGCCGACCACCCGATGGCCTATGCGGACGCCTTCGCTGCCGCCACCGCCATCGCCCACGATGCCACGCTGCTCACCGGTGACCCCGAGTTACTCATCACCGGCGCCCCGTGGCAATGGGAGGACCTCCGAGCGGACGAGCTGTGACTCGGTTAGAGCAGGAAGCGGTGCGGAAGCAATTCGTCCATTGTGTGGGTGTTGATGGTGCCGTCGTTGGTGGCGACGTGGATCGTCTCGACACCGAACTCGGACATGATCTGCCGGCAGCGGCCGCACGGATAGGCCGAGTCGATCGATTCAGCATCGATGCACGCCACCGCCACCACCGGCAGCCGCCGGTGGCCCTGGGTCACGGCGTAGTTCACGGCATTCGCTTCGGCGCACTGGCTCACCGGGTAGGCGGCATTCTCCACATTGGCGCTGGTGATCACCGTCCCGTCCACGGCCAGCACCGCCGCGCCCACTCGGAAGTTGGAATACGGCACGTAGGCCCCGAGGGCCGCCTCGCGGGCAGCGGCGACGAGCTCGTCGCGGTCAAGCATCGGCCAACAACGCGTCGACGAAGGCATCCGGGTCGAACGGGATCAGATCGTCGACCCCCTCGCCCACTCCGATGAACTTGACCGGGATCCCAAGCTCCTGTTCCACAGCCACCACGATGCCCCCGCGAGCCGTTCCGTCCAACTTGGACAACACGATGCCGGTCACCCCTGCCGTCTCGGTGAACAGGCGCGCCTGGGACAGTCCGTTCTGTCCCCCAGTTGCGTCGAGCACCAACAGCACCTCGCCGATCGGCCCACCTTCCCTCTCCAGCACTCTCCTGATCTTCCCAAGCTCGGCCATCAGGTTCTTCTTGTTGTGCAGTCGCCCCGCCGTGTCGATCACGACCACATCGCGCCCTCGCGCCTTGGCTGCGGCAAGCGTGTCGAACGCGACGGAGGCGGGGTCCGAGCCTTGCTGACCGCTGACGATCTCAACGCCCACCCGGTCCGCCCAGGTTCGAAGCTGGGTGTCCGCCGCGGCGCGGAACGTGTCGGCCGCCCCCAGTATCGGCGTGAGGCCCCGCTCCCGCAGACGGGCGGCGAGCTTGGCGATCGACGTGGTCTTTCCGGTTCCGTTGACGCCGACGACGAGGACGACCGCCGGCGACCCGGTGAGAGTCAGCTCGCGATCACGCCCGTCGAGGATCTGGCGGATCTCACGATCGAGCATCGACCGTGCCTCGCCCACATCGGCGGGGTCGCGGATTCGGACCTTGGCCACGATGGCCTGCGACGTCTCCACACCCACGTCGGCGCCGATCAACGCCTCCTCCATCTCCTCCCAGAAGACCGAATCCAGCTCACCCCTGGCAAAGACGGACCGCAGCGACGTACCCAGCGATTGACGCGTACGCGAGAGCCGCGAGGTGAGCGAAGGGGAAGCATCAACCGAAGGCGGAGTGTCGATATCGGTCGGCCGCCGACGAACCATGACGAACCCCGCGCCAAGCACCACGACAAGCGCCGTGATCACCAGGAGGAGTTCGAGCGTGTCCATGCCGGCCGGAGACTACCGACCGGAGGTGGACTCCAACTCTGCGCTCGCTTGGGCCATCGACTTGGCGACCACCTTCGACGAACCACCCGGCTCCATCGTCACCCCATACAGCACGTCGCCAGCCTCCATCGTCTGCTGCTGATGGGTGATGATCAGCATCTGCGCCTTGGGCCGGAATTCGTCGAGAAGCCGCACGAAGCGATGGAGGTTGGAGTCGTCGAGGGCCGCCTCGACCTCGTCCAGCACGTAGAAGGGACTCGGGCGGGCGTCGAAGACGGCGAACAGGAACGCCAGCGCGGCGAGAGATCGTTCCCCACCGGACAGCAGCGACATGGCGGTGACCTTCTTACCTAGCGGCTGTGCCTCGATCTCGACGCCCGTCGCCCCCAGATCATCCGGATCGGTGAGACGGAGCCTGCCTCGACCTCCGGGGAAGAGCACTTCGAAGTGACGTTCGTAGGCCTGGGCGATCTCCTCGAAGGCGGAGAGGAACTGGGTCTGGATCTCGTCGTCAAGTGCCGCAATCACCTTCCGCAACTCGTTGCGGGAGCCTTCCAGATCGTCGAGCTGGCCCGTCAGGAAAGAATGTCTCTCCTCCAGCTCGACATACTCGGCGGCTGCCAGCGGGTTCACCGGGCCCATCCGCCGCAGCTCCGCTTCCCGTGACGCCAACTCGTCCCGGATGTCACCTTCGGTGTCGGGAATCGGAGCAGACAAGGCGGCTTCCTCGTCGGCGTCGGCATCCCGACGCAAACGCTCGGCCACCTGCTCCCGGCGGACCCGAAGTTCGGCACGTTCGACTGCCAGGGATCCCAAGCGCTCCTTGGCGGCGGCCACCAGGCCGGCGTGCAGGTCATGGACCTCCTGCGCCTCGGCAAGACGGGCGCCGGCCTCACCGGCCTGGGCGCGCAGTTCGGCCTGACGTGAGCGCAACGACTCGAGATGGGTGCGGAGCGCGTCCGTGGCCTGACGGGCGGCACTCGAAATGGCTTCGAGCCGGGCGAGCGACGCCTCGTCGACGGTGAGCCGGGTGTCGGCGGCGAGGAGTCGGTCGATCTCGATCCGGCGAGCCCGCAGCATCCCGAGTTGCTGCTGGGCTGCCCGAAGAGACGACGTGTGCTCCTGCCACGCACTGCGGGCCGCTTCCCGGTCGTCGGCGACTGCCCGGCGGCGCTCGACCAACGACTCCCAGGCGGCCTGGCGTTCTGCTTCCTCGCCTTCCAAGGCGGCGAGCCGGGCACGCAATCCGGTGGCGAGTTCTACCCGGCCTTCGATTGCAGCCCGCAACGAGGACTCGCGCGACCCGAGCCGTTCGGCCTCTTGAATACCAGCCTGGACCTCACGTTCGAGTCGGGCGAGCGCTTCGGTCGAACCGGCCATCCGCGCTTCCAACGACTCGAGCGTCTCGAGCGTGTCCCGCTCGGTCTGGCGAGCGTCGTCGAATGCACGCTTGGCCTGGGACCGAAGACTCTCCGCCCGTGCGAGGTCGACTTCGGCACGTTCGAGTGCGACTTCGGCTGCCTCGATCATCGCCGGAGAGGCGCCGTCCGGATGTGACACCCGCATGCCGTTGGCGGTGATCAGATCGCCTTCGGGCGTGACGATCCGGATCTCCGGATGGGCAAGGGCGATGCGATGGCCCGACTGCCAGCCTTCGACGAGGTAGACGTCGCCGAGGAGGACAGCGGCCAGCCGGTGGTGTGCCCTCGGTCCCAACCGGTCGATGAGACGTTCCGCGCCCGCAACGGCCACCGGCGACTGTCGGTCGCTCCCCGGGCCGAGGATGGACACGCCGCCGCGCCCGGCGGACTTCAGCGCCGCGACGGCGCTCTCGCGTGAGGCCAGGTCATCGAAGACGACGCCATCGGCCCAGGCACCGAGCGCAGCGTCGACCGCGGCGGCCAGATCGGCCGGCACGTCCAAAGCTGATGCGACCGATCCGCCGAACCCGGCAGACTCCTCCACCATCGCTCGCGCCTGCTCGTCGGAGAGACCTTCGGCGGCGGCGATCAAGGCATCGCGCTTGGCGGCTGCTCCTGCGAGGGCGATCCGCGCATCGCCGTGCGCCGCCTCCGCCCGCTCCCACCGCTCCTGGGCCGTCACCCTTTGCGCCTGGGCGGCCGTGTACCGCTCTTGAGCGGGCAAAGCGACGGCGTCGAGATCGCGGATCTCGTCGTTCACCCGACCGGCAGTCGCCTTCTCGCCGGCGATGCGCTCCCGAAGTTTGGTCAGGCTGGTTTGTACCGCCTCCAGTTCCCGCCGGTCGCGCTCGTCGGCCATGTCGAGGGAGCGCAGGTCGCCTCGCACAACGGCGATCGCTCCTTCGGTCGACATCTCCTCCTGTTCCGTGAGGGACCGCTCCTCGTCCTCGAGTTGACGGAACACGCGCTCGGCATCGACGGCCAGAGCGTCCAGTCTCTCTACGGCGGTCTCGGCATCGAGCGTCTGCACTTCGAGGCCTTCGGATTCGCCCGCCAAGTCGCGACGTCGCTCGTCTGCACCTGCCAAGCGAGCGATACCGGAACGATGACGCTCATGCGCGACCTGGCCGATCCGCCGAAGGCGCTCGAGCACCGTCTCAGCCTTGGCTGCCGCCGCCGAATCGCGATCCAACGCCTCACCCACATCCCCGGCATCGGACCGCAGACCGGCCAGCTTCGAGGCAACTTCCAGACGAGCCTGCTCGGATTCGACCACGGTGCGTTCATCAGCTGCGGCGGTGGCAGCGATTTCGGACGCTCGGCGATCGATCGCTCTCAGATCCTGGGCGCCCACCGCCAAACGAAGTGTCTGCACCGCCTCGGCGACCTCCGCGTGACGCAGGGCTGCCGACGCCTGACGCTTCAGGGGACGCATCCGCTTGCCGATCTCGCCGAGAAGGTCGCGAAGGCGGATGACGTCTGCATCGGTGCGTTCGAGGCGACGCAGGGCCTTGTCCTTGCGGACCCGGTGTTTGAGGATCCCGGCGGCCTCTTCGACGACCGCCCGGTGCTGGTCGGGAGTGGCGTTGAGGATCGAGGTGATCTGGCCCTGGCCGATGATCACGTGCTGGTGGCGGCCGACCCCTGAGTCGCTCAGCAACTCCTGGATGTCGAGCAGGCGGCAGCCGACACCGTTGATCTCGTAGTCGCTGGATCCGTCCCGATAGAGACGCCGAGTCACGCTCACCTCCGCCAGATCGAGCGGAAGCATCCCGGACGAGTTGTCGAAAACCAGGGTCACCTCTGCCCGGCCGAGACCCGGCCGGGTGGCGGTGCCCGCGAAGATGACATCGTCCATCTTGGCCGTCCGCAGCGCCTTCGGGGACTGGGTTCCCATCACCCAGGCAATCGCGTCGACGACGTTCGACTTCCCCGAGCCGTTCGGACCGACGACGACAGTCACGCCGGGCCGAAACTCCATGCGAGTCCGATCGGCGAAGGATTTGAATCCGGTCAACTTCAAGGACTTGAGATACATGCCATCCCTCTGGGGACCGGTCCCGTCACGACGAGTGTCCGGATCGGGTGAACTTACATCAGTGTGATTCAATTGAGGTTAGTGGACGTGACCCGCAGGAAGCGAGCCTTCCGACACTACGGCAGGACCGTCAAACGGGAACCACGACCCGCGGCCGGCGGGTGACGAGCACCCACACGAGTCCACCCACCAGGGCGATGCCGATCCACGCCGTCGAGGCGTACCCAGGACCATCGAGCAGGACTCCGGAACTGATCGTCGCGATCGCGCCGACGCCCCACACCATCGAGTCCACCTTGCCCTGGACGACCGGACGCAACTCCGGCTCCACCGCCACGGTCAGGAGCGTGCTCCCGGCGACAAACCCCAGGTTCCATCCGATGCCGAGCAGGAACAGACCCCAGCCGAGGAGAATCGTGGCGTCATGAGGTGCGAGGGCTGCGATCACCCCCGCCGCGACGAGAACCATTGCACCCGCCCACATCATCGGAATCGCTCCGACACGGTCGGTCACGCGACCGACGAGCGGGGCGAAGGCGAACATTCCCAGCGTGTGGGCGCTGATGATGTTGCCCACCGTCCCCAAGCCGAATCCGCCATTCTCCACGTGGATCGGGGTAGCCGTCATGATCAGCACCATCACGAAGTGGCCGATGACCATGGCGGCGACCGCCATCTGGACACCGGGTCGGGCGAACGGCGTGCGCGTCTCGGGGATGGCTGCGACGACCGCCTCGTCGACGATGGCAAGGGTCGAAGGGTCCGGTCTGAGCGCCACCAGGCACCCCACGGTGGCGATCCCCATGAACACCGCAGTGGCCAGATACCCGCCTGCGTATTCGACTGCGCCCAACTCGATGGCGACTCGGCCTCCCGGGTCGAGAAGCCGGGGACCGACGACCGCCCCGATGGTGCTGGCCCACACGATCATGCTGACCGCGCTCCCCCGTCGATGCGGTTCCACTAATTCCGCCGCGGTGTAGCGGGCGAGGTGGGCGGCGGCGTTTCCGAAGCCGATGACGCCCATTCCTGCAACGAGCAGCACGAAGATCCCCGACAGCACGCCCAGGAACGCCAAGACTCCGCCGGCAGTTGCGATTGCCATGCCGACGAGGAGTGACCGGCGTCGTCCGGCGTGCACGACGAGGCGTCCGAGCATTGCCGTACCCACGGCAGTCGAGATGGTGCCGACCGCGGCAGGGACGCCGGCGAGAAGCGAGGAACCCGTGATCTGGCGGGCGGCCAAGGTCGACACTGTGACAGCGGCGAGGTACCCGGTGCTCATGGCGCCGACCGCTGCGAAGAGCACCCAGCGAAGACGACTCTGGGCGGACATCGCCGACACCATATCCGAGGCGCTCATCGCTTTTGCTCTTCGTCGCGGTTCATTAATGAACCGCTGCCCCGCTAAAAAGCTAGTTGACGACGAGAAAGTCTTGGACGGAGGGGTCGAGGGGGACGGCGGCGGACTCGACGCCGGTGACAGTCGAACGGGGCGGTCCTTCCCACAGCCAGTCGATGAAGCGCTCCACAGCCTCTTCTTCGCCCTGCGCCCATACTTCGACTCGGCCGTCTGGCAGATTCCGCACCCACCCCCACAGTCCCACCCGTCGCGCCTCCTGACGGGTCATCTGGCGGTAGTAGACGCCCTGGACCCGACCAGACACGAATGCGTGGACGGCCTTCATCGCTGACACGACAGGCAGAAGTGTGTCGAGCGCTGGGCGATCACGGCTCGTTCGATTTGGGCACCGCACCTCCTGCACGCCTCTCCCGTTCGTCCATAGACGGCCAGGCGCTCGGTGTACGTCCCCGCACGCCCGTCAGGGAGGAGGTAGGCGAGGTCGTCGAGACTGGTGCCGCCGTGCGCCAAGCCGTCTTCCAGAATCGGACGGACGGCCCTGCGCAGTGCGAAGACCTCTGACCTCTCGAGCGACCCGGCGGACCGCCGAGGGTCGATCCCGGCCCGGTGCAGAATCTCGTCGGCATAGATATTGCCGATGCCGGCGAGGATCCGTTGATCGAGGAGCAATGCCTTGATGGCGGCGTTGCGACCTGCCAGTCGATCCGCCAGTTCCGGCCCGGTCGGCAGATCCTCGTACGCGTCCCGCCCGAGCGACACCATCGGGGAGGAGTCCCATTCGTCGGGCGTGTACACGGCGACGAACCCGAAGGTTCTCGGGTCCACGAAACGCAGTTCGACGTCGGCATCCGTGACCGCCACGAAGTTCGTGTGCGGATCGGTTGGTGTGTCTGTGCGCGCCAGTTGCATTCGACCTGACATGCCCAGATGCATGATCCAACGGAGGTCGCCCTCCACCTCGGCGATGATGAACTTCCCGATCCGACTGACGTGCCCGACCCGACGGCTGGTGAGCCGTTCCGACACATCCTCCGGCCGGTGATTACGGCGTGCCATGCGGTCGCGTCGCACCTCCACCCGATGGAGACGACGCCCTTCGAGCGCGGGGGCAATCGCACGACGAGTGGTCTCGACCTCGGGGAGTTCCGGCACGACCGGAAGGATGACACGACCGGCAGACAACGTCGATCTGGGTCGCTTACACCGCCAGCTCGGCGTGGCGCAAGGCAGCGGCGATCCGTTTGGCGCTCACCGTGCCTTTCGTCCCCAATTGTTGTGCGAAGTACGACACCCGAAGTTCCTGCAGCATCCACCCGACTTCGATCAGGTCGGGAGTGACCCGAACCGACTCCATCAGCCGGAGATGCTCGGATTCGAGCCGGTGCACCACCTCCATGTATTCGGCGTCGCGAGCGGGTCGCTCCGGCAGCCGTTCGAGTCTCAACGCCATGGCCCGCAAGTACCGCTCGACGTCTGTCACCCGCCTCGGTCCGATCGCCGCCAGGAATCCTGGGTACACGAGTCGAGACACCTGACTCCGGATATCCGAGATGGCCGTCTCGAATCTCGGCCCGACGGCGGCGTTGACGGCGATCTGGAGGTCACGCAACGCGGCGAACAGGTCGAGTGACTGCCCGCCGACTTCGACGATTCGATCGCCGAGCGCACCGCTCGCACGCTCCGTCAGCCGCTCGAATTCCGCCTGAGTCCAGACCGGACCGCCCAGGTCCGCCAACACGGCATCGGCGGCGCATTCGACGCAGTCGACCACCCAGTCCGACGTCGCGCCGTACGGCCCGAGTCCCAAGTCCGACTTCGCCTGGGGGGTCAGGAGCGGATCGAGCAACGCGGATGCTCGCTTCGCCCCCAGGGCCAGCAGACGGCGAGTCCCGAACCACATCGCCTCGGTCTGTTCGTCCCTCGTCGCCAGTACCCGGATCGACACCGAATCCCCGTCGTCGGCCAGAGCGGGGAAGGCGGTCACGGCATTGAGTGGTCCGGGAAGGCGGATCGTGCGCGGCAGGTCACCGAAGTCCCACCGCTGCAACCCCGACCGCTCGATCGGGTGCGAGTGTCGGGAGACGACCTCTCGAAGGTCGGATTGCAGCTTCGCCCGAATCTCGGCCAGGTCGTCGCCGACCGCCAGCACACTTCCACCGTCGTCGACGATGCGAAAGGTCGGTTTCAGATGTGACGGAAGTCGGTCGAGGTCGAAGTCGTCGGCGACGATGGACAGGCCGCTCATCCGGGAGAGTTCCCGACGGACGTGGTCGAGAAGACCGCCGGTCGGAGGTGACGCCAGGACGGATGCGGCGGTTTCGGCAACAGGCAGGAAGTTTTTGCGAAGGGACTTCGGCAGTGAGCGGATGAGCGAGACGACCAGCTCCTCGCGATGACCCGGGACGTGCCATTCGAACACCGACGGATCCAGGCGGTCGAGTCCGGTCGCCGGAACGTCGATGATCACCCCGTCGATCTCGCTGCCCGGTTGGTAGGTGTAATGGATGGGGGCGACCAGATCGCCGTGATGCCAAGCATCAGGGAACTCGGACGTGTCGAGGCCACCCGTCTGAGGAGTCACCACATCGTCGATCGACAGGTCGAGTCGATGCGGATCGTGACCGACAACCTTCCGCCACCAGGCGTCGAAATGCCGGGCCGAGGTCACTTCGGCGGGGATCAGCGGGTCGAAGAGGCCGAAGATCTGGTCGTCCTCGGCCCTCAGATCAGCCCGGAACCGCGCCTCCAGCTCTTCGACCTCTTCGAAGATTTCTGAATTCCGGCGGACGAACGGATGGGGACTCTCCCACTCGCCGTGGATCAAGGCGTGCCGGATGAACAACGCCCTGGCTGCCGTCGGATCGATGCCGCCGAACTGCACCGGTCGATCCGAGACCAGCGGTATTCCGTAGAGGCTCACCGTTTCGTGGGCCATCGCCGCACCGCGCTCCAGCTCCCACCACGGCTCGGAATACGACCGGGTGACGAGATGTCCGGCCATCGCCTCGATCCACTCCGGTTCGATCTTGGCGACGCCGCGGGCCCACACCCGGGTCGTCTCGACGACGTCGGACGCCATCACCCACTCGGGAGCCTGTTTGAACAGGACCGAGCCGGGTGCGATCGCGAACCGTGCGCCGCGTGCGCCTCGGTATTCGTAGCCGTCCGGATCTTTGCGACCCACCTGGGAGAGGAGACCGGAGAGCACCGCCCGATGGATCATGTCGGCATCCGAGTCCCGCCCCGCAGACCGCAACCCGACTTCGGCACAGACCCGCCGCAGCTGGCTGTGAACGTCCTGCCACTCCCGCACCCTGCGGTGGTTCAGGAACTCGTCGCGGCACAGCCTGCGGAACTGATTCGAGGTGAGGGACCGGCGCTTCGAGCCGACGAACTTCCAGAGTTGGAGCCACGCCAAGAGGTCGGAGCCTGGGGTACTGAACCGGGAGTGGAGCGTGTCGGCCTTCGCCTCCTCGCCGGTCGGACGCTCGCGCGGATCGACGATGGAGAGCGCCGCCGCAATGACGAGCACCTCGGACAGACAGCCCGTCTGTGCAGCTGTCTGCAGCATTCGGCCGATGCGCGGATCGACGGGGAGGCGGGCGAGGGTGCGGCCAGTCGAGGTGATCCGGAGCGGCGCCGACTCAGCTTCGACCGCGCCCAACTCCTCGAGGAGGAGCCTTCCGTCACGGATCGCGCGGGAATCCGGCGGTTCGAGGAACGGAAACGACTCGATGTCGCCCAGACCGGCCGCGGCCATCTGCAGCATGACCGACGCCAGGTTGGTTCGCAGGATCTCCGGTTCGGTGAAGTCTGGGCGGGAGAGGAAGTCGTCCTCCGAGTACAGCCTGATACAGACCCCTGGACCCAGCCGCCCACACCGTCCGGCCCGCTGGTCGGCCGACGCCCGGCTGATCGGTTCGATCGGGAGTCGCTGAATCTTGGTGCGGCGGCTGTACCGGGAGATCCTCGCCGTGCCAGGATCCACCACGTAGCGGATTCCCGGAACCGTCAACGAGGTCTCGGCGACGTTCGTGGCCAACACGATCCTGCGACCCTGATGCGGTGCGAACACCCGGTGCTGCTCGGCCGACGACAACCGGGCATACAGCGGGAGGATCTCGGTGTTCGGCAGCCGCATCTCCCCCAATGCCTCGGCCGCGTCACGGATCTCGCGCTCACCCGAACAGAACACGAGGATGTCGCCGTGACCGACCTTGGTGAGCTGGCGGACGGCGTCACAGATCGCATCGGGCTGTTCGAGAGGATTGCGGTCCGAGTCGACGGGTTCTACGTAGCGAATCTCGACCGGATACGTCCGGCCCGAAACCTGCACGACGGGAGCATCGTCGAAGTGGGCCGAGAATCGCGCCGTGTCGATGGTGGCCGACGTCACGATGACCTTGAGATCGGGCCGCTCGACACACAGCCGCTTCAGATAACCGAGGAGGAAGTCGATATTGAGACTCCGCTCGTGCGCCTCATCGATGACGATCGTGTCGTAGGCCAACAGACGCCGGTCACCCTGAATTTCGGCGAGCAGCAGCCCGTCCGTCATCACCTTGACGAGCGTGTCGGCGGCCACGGTGTCGTCGAACCGCATTGCGTATCCGACCGGGGCACCATCACCAAGCTCGGACGCGACCCGCTCGGCGATGGTCCGGGCAGCGATCCGCCGTGGCTGGGTCTGGCCGATGAACCCTGCGACGCCCCTGCCGAGTTCGAGACAGAGCTTGGGAAGCTGGGTGCTCTTCCCGGACCCGGTCTCACCGGCCACGATCACGATCTGATTATCCCGGATCGTTTCGAGGAGTTCGTCACGCCGATCGGTGATCGGGAGCTCTTCGGGATAGGCGATCTTCGACGGCAACGCTGCTCGACGAGCCGCCATCCGTGCCTCGGACTCGACCAGGTCAGACTCAATGGCTGCAAACGCGGCGGATCGCTTCGATCGCACGCCGATGCGCGCCGCACCCCGGATCCGCGCTTCGATCCGACGCCGATCTGCAATCGTCAAGAGTTCCGCCCGGGGACGGAATTCGGCTACATCCATGGGTCTCAAGTATCGCCGAGCCAGTGACGGCCACGTCTGCCGCTAGGTTTTGCGGCGATGCGACCGATGGAACTGCGCCCCCGCACCGTCGGGGAGATCCTCGACCTGGCCTTCAAGCTGTACACGTCGCACATTCGCAAGCTGCTGATCATCGCCGCAGTCGTGTTCATCCCGATCGGGATCATCCAGGTGTTCGTCACCTCCGGCACAGATGTCGACGTAGCGGGTTTGATTGGGCAACTGGCTACGGCAGCCCAGGACGGTGCCATACCACCCGATCTGGCGAACACGATTGCGGGGCTCGCGGTAATCGAACTGATCAATTTTCTCGCAAGCCTCTTCGTGATCGGCGCATCAATGCAACTATTCGGATCAGTTGCCGCACAGCAGAACACTGATCTGACCGCTGCGCTCCGTTTTGGCGTAGACGAAAGCCCGCGCATCTGTCTGACAGCAGTCCTGATGTTCGTGGGTCGCTACGGCGCAATCATCTCTCTCGGGACGATTTTCGGTGTACTGGCGGGAATAGGCGGCTCCACTATCGGCGTATTAGCCGGTTTGTTGGTGCAAGCCTGGCTCTGGGTGACTTGGCAGGTTTCAATACCGGTGTTGCTTTTCGAGCGCGAGTCACCTGGTCAGGCGCTGTCGCGATCTCACCGGTTGGTCACTCAACGCTTCTGGCCGGTAGCCGGTACGGCGATCCTCGCGTTGATAGTCGCCACCGTCGTGCGACAACTGATAGCGACTGTTCTTGCAGTCGTCGCGATAGTGCCCATGGCTTTGAATGCAGCCGATACAGGAAGCGCGGGAGGAAACGTATTCGGCGTGTCGGTGCTGGCTGGCTCGGTGGCGTCGATCGTGATCGTGCCGTTCCTCGCAGCGGTAGCAGTCGCCCTGTATTTCGATCTCAGGGTCCGTGTCGAGGGCTTCGATCTCGAAACGCTCGCCCGCCAATCGAGCAACCTGGACATCCCGCCAGCCCGGAATCCCCGTCCGGACGCCTGATCTTCAATCGACGTCGCCGAGAGCCTTCCGGGCAGCCTCTTGTTGGGCTTCCTTCTTCGAACGTCCGGTACCCGCACCGAGCACGACGCCCTCAACGCTCACCGAGGCGTTGAACACCTTGGCGTGGTCAGGGCCAGCGTCTTCCACGGAATAGTCGGGCCGAAGTCCCCGGCTGGCGAGACGCTCCTGGAGCCGGGTCTTGAAGTCCCTCCCGCCCGGCATCTGCGCCTTGGACCGGATCAGCTCGGTCCAATGCTGGAGGATCACGCGGCGACTGGCTTCGAGACCTGCGTCGAGATAGACCGCGCTCAGGACCGCCTCCATGGCATCGGAGAGAATCGAGTCCTTCGTCCGGCCCCCCGACGCCAACTCACCTATCCCCATCGCGATGTGGTCTCCCAAACCGATCTTGCGGGCGATCTCCGCCAACTCCACACGGTTCACACAGGCCGCCCGCACCTTGGCCATCTCGCCTTCCGGCATGTCCGGGTAGGACTCGAAGAGGAAGTCGGTGACCACCAACTGGAGAACGGCATCGCCCAGGAACTCGTGGCGCTCGTTGTCCGGTATCTCGGGATGCTCTGCGGTATAGGAACGATGCACGAGGGCCGCATCGAGCACGGTCGGATCGGAGAAGGTGTGGCCGAGCGCGGCCTGCAATGTTTCCGTCATCATGTCAAGGGGAGACCTTGGATGCGATGCGGGAGACGAGTCCCCCGTCCGCACCCTCGTACGCCAGCACGAGCGCATTCGCGATCGCGCGGCGGCCCGATGATCCGTGGGCGATGACGACCACACCATCGACTCCGAGGAGAAAGGCTCCGCCCGTCTCCTCGTAGTCCATGCGGCGGACGATCGGCTTGATGAGTCCCATCACTTCCTCTCTGGTTGTCTGCGAGGCGGCCTCGAGCGCTTCGTCGAGCAGCGACATCACGAGTCCACCTGCGCCTTCGATGGTCTTGAGAAACACGTTTCCGGTGAAGCCGTCGGTGACGATCACATCGGCTTTGTCACCGGCGACGTCGTGCCCCTCGACGTTCCCCACGAAGATCACGTTGGCCTTGGCCAAGAGTTCGTATGCAGCCTTCTCGAGTGGCCTGCCCTTGCCGCGCTCCTCACCGATGTTGAGGAGCGCCACCCGGGGGTGTTCGATGCCAAGCCCGATCTCCGCCAGGGCCGCGCCCATTTCGCCGAACTGGACGAGGTGTTCAGGCTTCACTTCGGGGTTGGCTCCCGAGTCAACCATGATCGTCGAGGTCCCTCTCGTGGGGAGCACCGTGGCGATGGTGGGTCGCAGAACGCCGGCGACTCGGCCGATGAGAATCGCCGCCGAGGCCATCGCCGCCCCCGTCGAACCGGCACTCACGAACCCGTCGACCTCGCCTTCCCGCACTAGGCGAGCACAGACCGCAACCGAGCTCTCCGGTTTCTCGCGGACCGCTCGCGCAGGATCGTCCGCCATCCCGACCACGTCTGCGGCGTGAACGACGGGAAGAGTCGCCCCGAGCGCGGCGAGTTGGTCGGCAAGGACGACTGCGTCACCGACGAGGACGACATCGACACCCTGTGCCGAGGCGGCGACCGCCCCGGCCACCGTTTCGGTGGGGGCACGATCTCCGCCCATGGCATCGAGTGCGATTCGAGTCACAGCTCAGTCGGTCGCGACGACTTCCCGGCCGTTGTACATGCCGCAGGTGCCACACGCCCGGTGTGGGAGCCGAGGGCTCTTGCACTGCGGACAGGTGGACAAGGTCGGTTTGTCGACCTTCCACTGGGCCTTGCGCTGCCGGGTACGCATGCGCGACATCTTCTTCTTGGGCACCGCCATGGTGCGTTCCTCCGGATGGATCAGGAATCGAACAGTTGCTTGAGTGCGGCGAACGGGGAATCAGACCCATCGCCATGCCCGTCGCAAGGTGCCTCATTCAAGTCGGTTCCGCACACGGCGCAAAGTCCCAGGCAACCGTCTCGGCAGACAGGGGCGAGCGGAAGCGAGAGCGACACCTCGTCGCGGACTGCCGGTTCGAGGTCGATCGAGTGCCCGTCGACCAGCGGAAGCTCGTCGTCTGCGTCGTCAGGATGCCGCCGATAGACCTGTTCGAAGGCGATGGCGAGATCGTCCTCCCAGTTGGTGAGACATCTCTTGCACGTGAGTTCGGCGGTGACCGTCACCGTTCCCCGGGCGATGATCCCGTCACTCAGGGACCTGAGCTTGGCGTGCATGCTCGCGTCCCCGTCGACCACCGCGTTGGCCAACGCCACGGAAACCGCGATCGACCCGGACTCGTCCCGCGCCGAGCCGGGATCGTTCAGGAGATCGGAGATCTGGACGAGATACGACACGCCTCGAAGGGTATCGCCTCGATGGGCGAACGAGGCGATGTCCCGCAGGTCCGCCCCGTCAGAGCGGAGGTTCGGGTGGTGCCGGGCGGGCTTCGTGCAACTCGGCACGTGTCGAGTGGACCCTGGTGAGCACCGACGCGAGAAGTGACTCGATCTTCTCGAGACTCGCCTCGATCTCGTCTTCGGCTTCGAGTCGCAACCGCCGGGCCTCGCCTTCGGCCCTGCGCACCAAGATGTTCGCCTCCTCGACGGCTTCGGCCAGGATGTAGGACTCGGAGACAAGGCGACGACTCTCCGACTTCGCCCGGTCGATGATCTCCTCGGCACGCTCGTTCGTACGCGCCACAAACGCTTCACGCTCCCGCACCATCCATCGGGCGGCGCGCAACTCGTCCGGCATCGCGACGCGCATCCGATGGAGCATCGAGAGGAACCCGTCCTTGTCCACCAGCACGTTCGCCGACAGAGGCATCGACTTCGCTTCCTCCAGCTGGACGATCATCGCGTCGATCATTTCCTGCAGTTCGCCGACCGTGAAAGTCGGGCCCGTGTGCTCGGAATCTGTCACGACAGCTTCTCCTTCAATGCGGCTGCCACCGGGGCGGGTACCAGTTCATCCACGCTACCGCCCAGCCGGGCAACCTCACGGACCAATGTCGAGGAGACGAAACTCCACGCGGGACTGGTGGGAATGAACACGGTCTCGACACCACGGATGGTGGCGTTCATCTGTGCCATCTGGAGCTCGTAGTCGAAGTCCGATGACGTTCTCAGACCCTTGACGACGACGTCGATTCCTCGGTCGACGACGTGATCGACGAGCAGCCCGGTGAACACGTCGTATTCGACGTTCGGAGTGTCAGGGAGCGACGCACGGAGAAGTTCAATCCGTTCCGTCGAAGTGAACATGGGGTTCTTGGACGGGTTCTCGACCACCGACACGACGACCCGCTCGAACATCGCAGCGGTGCGAGCGATCACATCGACGTGGCCGTTGGTCGGCGGGTCGTAGCTTCCGGGGCAGAGGGCGGTGGTCATCGGTCCATCACGTACCTGATGATTGTGGTGTCCCCGTGCGCCCGAACGTCGTCAATCCGCAGACCGGCAACTTGCGGGACCTCATCGCCGGTCTTGCGGGTGATGACGACGGTGGTGTCGTCTTCGAGGGCGTGGACCAGGGTCGCAAGGACTTCGGCGACGTCCGACGACGAAACCGGCCACGGCGGATCACAGAACACCAGATCGAATCGCGACGTCGTCTCGCGCACGAACCGTTCTGCCGGTCCGGCGACGATCGTGGCGTCGATGCCCAGCGCTGCGAGATTCGCCCGAAGCGCTTCGAGTGCCCTGCGGCCCGATTCGACGAAGACCGCCGAGTCGGCTCCCCGGCTGATGGCTTCGATGCCGAAGCTGCCGGCTCCGGCGTACAGGTCGAGAACCGCGGCCCCGGGCACCTCCTCGAAGATCGAAGAGAACAGCGACTCCTTGACGTAGTCCATGACCGGACGCGTGTCGGACGTCTCCGGTGCCTGGATTTTCCGGCCGCGGTGCGTCCCAGCGATGACCCTCACTCGATTGACGCTACCCCGTTTGGAGCCGGTCTCAGGACACGAACAGCCACGCCACCTCGTCACCGAGAAGCGCCTGCAGTTCCTCGCGAAGTTCCGGCGCGTTGGAAAGGATCGGATCTTCGGCGACGATTGCGAATGCTTCCTCCCTGGCGCGAACCAGCAGGTCGAAGTCGCGAACGATGTCTGCGAGTCGCAAGTCGCCCAATCCCGACTGGCGTTCTCCGAATACCGTGCCCTGCCCTCGGATCGCCAAGTCGATCTCGGCAAGCCGGAACCCGTCGTTGCTGTCCACCATCGCCCCGATCCGCTGCTCGCCATCGTCTGTGCTCGGGTCGGCGACGAGCACGCAGACACCAGGGTCGGAGCCACGCCCGACTCGTCCCCGAAGCTGGTGGAGCTGGGAGAGTCCGAAGCGGTCGGCATCCTCGATCACAATGACGGTCGCGTTTGCCACGTCGATCCCGACTTCGATGACCGTCGTGGCAACCAGAATGTCGAACTGACCAGCGCGGAACGAGGCCATCACCGCCTCCTTTTCCTTCGACGGGAGTTGGCCGTGGAGGAGTCCGACCCGCAGCCCTGCGAACACCTCGCTGAGCCGCTCGAACTCCCCGGTGGCGCTGGCCGCCTCGATCTTGTCCGAGTTCTCGACGAGAGGACACACGACGAACGCCTGGTGCCCTTTGGCCACTTCGGAGCGCACGATCTGCCACGCGCCGTCCTCCTGCTCGCGTGTGAGCCACACCGTGCGGACCGGGCTCCGTCCGGGGGGAAGTTCCTCGATCGTCGAGACCGCCAGGTCGCCGTAGAGCGTCATCGACAGGGTGCGCGGGATCGGTGTCGCGGTCATGATGAGAAGATCCGGTTCCGGGCCGGCGCCCTTCGCCTTCAGATCCTGTCGCTGCATGGCCCCGAATCGATGCTGCTCGTCGACGACCGCCACCCCGAGACGCCGAAAGGTGACCCCTTCCTGGATCAGTGCGTGCGTGCCGACCACGATGTCGACGTTTCCGGCGGCGATGGCGTCCAACAGATCCCTCCGATTGATATCCGACCGCCAGTTAGCGAGCTGCTGACTACCGGTCAGGAGGGCCATCCGCACGACCGGGCCGCTCGGAGACCCGAACAGCGACCCCATCCCGAGCGCGGCCCCCTCGCCTTCGGGTTCGGGTGCCAACCCGGCGGCGGCCAATAGGTCGCGGATCCCGAGAAAGTGCTGCGTGGCCAGAACCTCGGTCGGGGCCATCACGGCACCTTGATGACCACCTTCGAGTGCGGTGAGCAACGCGATCACCGCCACGACGGTCTTCCCGGATCCGACTTCGCCCTGCAGCAGCCGGTTCATGGGAAGGGCATCGACGAGATCGCCGGTGATCTCGGAGATCACGTGCTCCTGATCGGCAGTCAGATCGAACGGCAACCCACTTCGGAACGCACCGACGAGTGCGCCGGTCGGGACGTGGCGGATGCCGTCGGCGTTCCGCTCCCGCTCCGCCTTACGACTGGCGAGGGCGAGAGAGAGCCGGAACAACTCGTCGAAGACAAGTCGCCGGCGGGCAGGTCCGGCCCGGTCGACGGACTCGGGGAAGTGCAGGTCTCCCAGCGCGGTGTCGCGATCGACGAGGCCGTGCCGCTCCAGGATCGCCGGTGGAACCGGGTCGGGAATCGGGCGCGACCGCTGGAGTGCGTTGTGGATCCCCCGCCTGATCCATCCGATGCCGACGCTCTTCACGTTGGGATGGACGGGCACCACCCTGCCGGTGGTGAGCGACTCCGATGACCCGGAGAGCACGTCGACATCGGGGGCCTTCATCTGCCGCCGTCCGCGAAAGCTCTCCACCACCCCTGACAGGGCGACTTCGACCCCGATCGACAGCTGGGTGGCGCGAAACGCCTGGTTGAACCACACAACGTCGAGGATGTCAGTCCCGTCGGTCACTTTCGCTTCGACAATCGCCATATTCCGTTTGACTCGTCGGGCCGAGACCGAACGCACGGTGCCGATCACCGTGATCTCCTCCCCCAGGGGCAAGAGGGCGATCGGCTCGATCCGACTCCTGTCGATGTAGCGACGAGGCGCGTGGAACAGGAGATCTGCCACCGAATGGATGCCGGCCTCGGCGAGCTTCTTGCCGCGCGCCCCTTTGAGGCCCTGCACCTCCGATACGTCGACGGTCGCGAGCTTGGCGAGAGTCGCCATCTCAGCGCATCACTCGAACGAGAGGAGATACGGGTAGATCGGTTGTCCACCTTCGAGAACGGCGATCTCGGTAGCCGGGTACTCGGCACCGATCCACGATGACAAGGCGTCGGTGACACCCGAGTCGGCGTCTGCTCCGGCGTACACGGTCACCAGTTCGATCGGTGCCGTCATGATGCGTCGCACCAGCCTCGTGACCGCGGTCCACTGGTCGGAATCGGCCACGATGGGGGTGCCGTCGAGGATCCCCATCCAGTCTCCCTGCACGATCTCTCCGAGACCCTCGACTTTGGCGTTGCGCACAGCCTGGGCGATCTCGGCGCTGATGATCGAGGAGGCGGCCGCCGACATGGTCTGGGCGGCGTCTTCGAGCGACTCCTCCCCCGTCGAATACCCGAACATCGCGGCCACGCCCTGGGGGATGGAACGGGTCGGCACGACGAGGACGTTCTTCGTCGTCAGAGCGTCGAGTTGCTCGGCCACCGGGACCACGTTCTTGTTGTTGGGCAGGACGATCACGTGGCTGGCCGGGATCGACTCGATCGCCGAGAGCAGATCGTCCGCGCTCGGATTCATCGACTGACCTCCGATCACGACGCCTTGCACGAGCAAGCTCTCGAACAGATCGACCAGGCCATTCCCGGCGACGACGGCCACGACACCGACCGGCGCCACTGCTGCCTCCACCCGCACTTCGAACCCTGCCTGCGGCGGCTCTGCGTGAGCGGCGGCTTGTTCGAGAAGATCGGTCACCTTGATCGCCCTGGGGGTTCCCGCCGCG
This sequence comes from Acidimicrobiia bacterium, assembly GCA_040905965.1. Lineage (GTDB taxonomy): Bacteria > Actinomycetota > Acidimicrobiia > Spongiisociales > ZC4RG35 > DATHWB01. The sequence continues at coordinate 35,340 of JBBDQP010000110.1, read as the reverse complement.
ATACCCGCTTCGATCGACGCTCCTATGTGGTCGGTGTGGATGTGGCAGTTCCACTCGCCGTCACCACCGACGATCACGATCGAGTCGCCGAGCGCCGCCCAACTCTCCCGGAATGCCGGGATCGACTCTTCCGGTGCATCGAGGAAGAACATCACCTCGTAGCGGAGGTCGGCAACCGAGCCCACGCCGGGTGAGTCGATCGCGTCCAGGTTCGCCGACATCGCCACGACGCGGTCGGGCAGCGACACGTCGAGGCCTGTCTGTTCGACGACGAACGCGGCAAGCAGGAGAACGACGCCAGCGCCGCCGGCGTCCACGACGCCGGCTTGGCGGAGGACCGGGAGAAGATCCGGAGTGCGGTCGAGGGCATCGACCGACCTGCGATAGACAGAGGTGAGAAATTCGGCCAGCCCGGTCCCGTTCTGCGACGACTGCACTGCCTCCTCGGCCGCTTCCCGGGCGACGGTGAGGATCGTTCCCTCCAGCGGAGAATTCACCTGGGCGTAGGCGCCCCGTGCCCCCTCGTGGAGGCCGGCCGCCAACTCGCGGGTGCCGACCGTGGTTCCGGAGCCGAGCGACGACGCCAAGCCGCGGAGGATGAGACTCAGGATCAGTCCGCTGTTACCGGTGGCACCGCGCAGCGAGCCGTCGGCGATCGCCCGGCCGACGTCTGACATCGTCCTGGCACCTTCGAGTTGGGCGTTGACATGGCGCACCGTGGCCAGCAGGTTCGAACCGGTGTCGCCGTCGGGAACGGGATACACGTTGAGCGCATTGATCGTGTCGCAGTGGACCGCCAGGAGATCCTGGTACCGTGTGAATACCCGCTTCAGGTCGTCCGAAGTCATGGTCGTCACGGTCACGTACGGCACCGCCATCGGTACGGCACCGTCACAACAGTCCCGGACTCGGTCGTGGCACGGTTCGGCATGAACGGCGAGTATACGAACGACCCCCTCCGGCTGGCTCTCGGGCCAAACAATCGGAGATCGATGCGGTCTGGGTGGAATCGAAGGCGTCGCGATCACTGTCCCCAGTTGGGAGAGTCGCCAGCGACGCTGGTACCCTTCCCGGCCGTCCCAGGAGTTTCCCCATGTCTTATCGCTGTGAAGTGTGCGGCAAGCAGCCGTCATTCGGAAAGAGTGTCAGCTTCTCGCACAAACGAGCCAACCGCCGGTGGCTGCCCAACATCCAGAAGGTGCGGGTCAAGCACGGCAACAACACCCGCCGCGCCCGTGTGTGCACCTCGTGCATCCGCGCCGGAAAGATCGAGAAGGCCTGACGGTGCCCCAGGGCGTCGTCAAGACCTACGACCCCACGACCGGATACGGCGTCGTGGTCTCCGACGAAGGCGGCGACGAGATCTACCTGCGACCTGGCTCCCTCAAGGGGTCGATCTTCCGGCTTCTGCGCCAGGGTCAGCGGATCATCTTCGATCTGACCACCGAAGAAGACCGCGGGTACGCCAACAACATTCGCGTCGGCCAGGACGGTTATTGATCCCGGCTGGACCCGAGTCGTCCCGACGCGGATCGAGCCCTATCGGTAGAGTCGCCTCCAACGTCCCCCGAGAGGAGCACCCACAGTGGTTGTTCAGGCATACGTCCTGATTCAGACCGAGGTCGGTAAAGCCGCCCTGGTCGCCGAAGAAGTCCGCACCATCCCGGGAGTGGAGACTGCGGACGACGTCACCGGTCCGTACGACGTGATCGTCCGCGCTTCAGCCGAAGATGTCGATCAACTCGGCAAGCTGGTGGTCGCGAAAGTCCAGGCGATCGACGGCATCACCCGTACCTTGACCTGCCCAGTGGTCAACCTCTGAGCTGATCGTCGGAACGCCCGGTCACCCGAGCTTGCTCGCGATTGACCGGGCGTTCCTCAACGCCATCCCGTCCGCCCCGTGGGTGGAATAGCGCCTGGCCGATGTCGCCTCGAGTTCGGTCACGACATCTCGAAGCAACTCTTCGCGACTAATCGGCGCCCACAGCGAACCGGACAACGAGCCCGGAATCGTGTTGATCTCGTTGACTCGCACGTCGTCGCCCGAGGCCAGGAAGTCGACGCGAGCGATTCCCCGTATCCCGATCATCCGAGCGACGATCTCCGCCATTCGCCGAACCTCGCCGTCGAGTTCGACGGACAGACCGGCCTTGGGATTCGAAACCCCGCTCGACTCGTCCCAGGCGAGATACTTCTGCGTATAGCTGTAGACCCCGCCCGCACCCTGGGCAGGCTCCTCGATCATCGAGGTCTGGGGCGAGGGGTAGAAGCGGACCGCCACCTGCAGGTCACGAACGCCATCCAAGAACGGCTCGACGACGGTTCCGTCGAGATGATGGGGCGAGGCTGACGCCAACGCCAGGGCGGTGGCGTGGTCGTCGACGACTTCGATCCCGATCGACGAACCCCCGAATCGTGGCTTGAGGATGTACGGGCCGTCGAACGGCGGAGGCACCGAGTTCAACAGAACCCGGGGAAGCGTTGGGAGCCCGAGCCGTTCGACCGCGCCGCCGAAGGCCAACTTGTCCATGCCGAGGGCGGAACCTGCCTGGCCCGGACCGGAGTACCGATACCCGGCCAAGTCCAGCATGCCCTGCAGCGTCCCATCCTCACCCGGCCCCCCATGGGTCGCCAGGACGATCACCGAGATGTCGAGTGGCTTCTTCTTGGAGAGGAACCCACTCCCCGGCTCGGCGACGAACGTCAGTTCGCGCACCTTGCGGGGGACCCCGTCGGCGAAGTCTGCCGGTTCGAGGCTGTCTTCGACCAGATGGAACCGGCCAGTCTTGTCCCAATAGATCGGGTGACAACGCCCGAGGGTGCGCACGGCCATCAGACCGGTGGTGATGCTTATGTCATGTTCCGGCGACGGACCGCCGAAGAGCACTGCGGGAAGGGGCATGAATCACGGATAATGGTCGGGGAGATCGTTCTCGTAGAGGATGGCGTCGCCTTCGACGAGATTGTCTCGTACCCAGCGCACGGCTTCATCGCGAGTGTCGAAGACGATAACCGAGGAGATGCCTGCTTCTCGCGCCCCGACTACGAGAGCGTCCCGATTGGTGCGGTTGACGACGATGAAGTCGGTGACCCCGACGGCCCCGGCCGACACGCCGAACTCTCTGTTCGCTTCCTGTTGGGCGCCCCCGAGTTCGACCATGCCTGGTGTGACGACCACCTTCCGGCCGCCGGGCGCTCCCAGACCGGCCAGGAGACGGAGGGCGGCGGCGGCACCGGCGGGATTGGCATTGAAGGTGTCGTCGATGATGTCGAAGCCGCGTTCGGACCTCCCCACGGTGCGTCGGTGAGGTATCTCCGGAAGATCGCCCAGGCGATCCGCCACCCGAGTCGGATCCAGGTCGAGCGCGAGAAACACGCCGACGGCGCAGGCGACGTTCACCGGATGCGCTCGGTCGACAGGAAACGAGCCGAGATTCGCACCGCGGACGGTCACCGCTCCCTCACCGGAGACTGTGACGTCAGCCGGGTTGCTCTCTGCCGACACCGTGATCACACGCCGGAGGGACGACTCTCTCGATGCGATCTCGGCCAGAAGGGGATGATCGATCGCGACAACTGCGACCGGCGCATCCTCGAGGATCTCGCTCTTTGCCTGTGCGATGCGCTCGATCGTCCCCATCCGCTCGAGGTGCACAGGGCCCAGGGCCGTGATGACCGCCACATCGGGCGTGATCCACCGGCAGAGGTCACGTATCTCCCCCGGCCCGTAGGTGCCCATCTCAGCGATAAACACCTCCGTGCCGGCGGCGAGTTGTTCGTTGATCGACCGGGCGAGCCCCATCCGGTTGTTGAAACTGGCAGGCGATGCCATCACCGACCGCACACCTCCGAGCAGGTGAGCGATGACGTTCTTCGTCGAGGTCTTGCCGTAAGAGCCGGTGATCGCCACGACGGTCGGACCCACCCGCTGGAGGGCTGCCGCCGCCTGTTCGACCCAGCGATTCCCTTGCCTGCGTTCGTACGGGGCGACGATGCTCAGAGACAGATCGATCAGGAGCGGTATCACCAACGGAACCGCGACCACGAGCAACGCCAGTTCCGTCACGGCACCGACGACGACGATCGAGACGGCAGTCAGACCGACGAGCACCGCCAGCCGTCGCATGCGGTTCGTCCAGACGAGATCCGACGTTCGCCCCCGGAGTCCGAGACCGACCGGGCCGATCACGCCCACCACCCCTGTCATCAGACCCACAAGAGGCACAAACCACGCCAAGAGCACACCGAGGATGCCGAGCGCCAGCAGAGAGACGTTCCTGCCGTCCACCGTCCACCACAGTCGGGCGAATCGCGTCACGCCACCCAGGTAGTGCTCCCGCTGGGCGACTCGCAGCCACCGCAGGGCAGCCAGCATCGCACACCCAACCGACACTGCAGCGAGAACCCAGATCATCGGTCGAGCATGGCGTCGATGGCGCGTCGGAGGTCGGACGGAGTCTGCGTGGGGACGAGGTGTCCCACGTCATCGAGGACGACAAGTTCAACCGGGACTCCTCGTCCGTCGAGGATCGCCCTTGCGGCCCTCGCCACGTCTGCATCGACCTCGGTGTCTGCGGCGCCCCACACCAGCGTCACCGGAGCGGAGATCTGGGCCAACTCGGTCTCGTAGGACTCATTCACCGCCGTCACGAGAACTTGGCGCATGACGCCGGTTGCTGCCCGGTAGTCATCCGATCCGCGTCTGCGCCTCTCCCGCTCCATCCGATCGTCAGAGACCAGACCTCGCCGATTCGCCCACCGCAGCGCACGGAATGCAAGGGCGGGACGACGGGAAATTCCAGACCGGACCAGGGGAACGCCGGTCAGGACGATTCCTTTCAGCGGGACTGACGCTGCGAGGCACACCGCCACCCGTCCACCGAATGAGTGCCCAACGAGGACAGGAGGTTCGGGCAGACCGCGGACCAGATCCTCGAGGATTTCGGCATAGCCCCTGGCACCAGTCGAAGAAGCGGGAGCCGGTGACGCGCCGAATCCGGGAAGGTCCACCGCGATCGCATCGAGTCCGTCGAGAACGGCCGCGAAATCTGCACCGCGCCTCCCCCAACCGTGCAAGGCGACGACGCGGGGAGGCCAGGAGCCATGTGTTTCGGCGAAGACCCCGTCCGCCACCGACTTCAGCGCCATTGCGAGTCCGCCACTCTGTTGCTCAACCCGTTCCGAACGGTGACCGACAATACAGTGGCGCTCACCGACGACCGGTCGAAGGGATGGGCGGCCAAGTGGTCATCGGTGGGACCCCTGGAGCTCACTCGTGTGGCGTCACCTCGCCGCTGCCAGTGGCGACAGCATGGAATCCGGCGTCGACATGGATGATCTCGCCCGTCGTCATCTGCGCCCAATCGGACATGAGGACACAGGCCATCCGCGCCACCGGCTCAGGATTTGTCTCGTCCCAGCGCAACGGCGCACGCTCGTTCCACACCTCTCGGAAACGATCGAATCCGGGAATCGATTTGGCTGCAACCGTGCCGAGCGGACCGGCGGACACGGCATTCACCCTGATCCGATCCGGACCGAGATCCCTGGCCAGGTAGCGGGTGACCGACTGCAGAGCGGATTTCGCCACTCCCATCCAGTCGTAGGCAGGCCATGCCTGGGTGTTGTCGAAGTCGAGCGTGACGAGGGAGCCGCCGTCTGTCATCAGCGGTCGCAGTGCCACGGCCAGCGTCTTGTACGAGAACGCCGACGTCATGAACGCGGTCGCCGCGCTCTCTGCAGGAGTCGCCAGGAAGTTGCCGCCGAGAGCATCGGCGGGGGCGAAGGCGATGGCGTGCAGGGCACCATCCACCCGATCCCACTTCGCCGACACCGATGCAACGAAACGGTCGACATGTTCGGGGTCGTTGATGTCGAGTTCGAACACATCTGCCGGCTTGGGGAGACGCTGGACGGAACGTTCGGTCAGACGGAGACCCCGACCGAAGCCGGTGCACACCACCTCCGCGCCCTCCTCCTGGGCGATCCGGGCCGTGTGCCAGGCGATCGAGTCATCTGTCAGCACACCAGTGATGACGAGGCGTTTCCCTTCCAACAGCATGAGGCCTCCTCAGGCTCCGAAACTCTGGCCGAATGTCATGATCCCGCGAATCCCGAGACCCATCGAGAAAAGAAACAGCAGTCCGTATGACAGTGCCGGCCGCTTGGCGAACTGACTGCGATAGATGTAGACGAAGGCAAAGGTGAACATCAGGACCACTCCGTAGAACAGGTGCTGGTTGCCTGGGTCACGATCTTCGACCGCAAATCCGACCAGCCCCAACGCAACCTGGGCGATTCCCGCAACGAAGCCGACGGATGCACCGATCCAGAAAGGTCTCCCAGGCTGACGCCTGAATATCGCAAGAGCGACGCCCCAGAGTCCGAGAACTCCGAGAAGACCGACCACGTACCAGCCGATGTCGCGGTGGACTGACACAAGCAACGACATTTCGATCTGGGACATTTGGGTCTGGGCGAAAACGACGATCGGCATCTGGTCGAAGATCGTAGACACGGGACCCGCTCTCATCGGGTCGAGTGTCGCGGAACGGCGCTCGACGCCGCCTCCGAAGTTCGAGGCACAAGGCCCCGGCCAGCCAAGTTCACCCTTCGAGCAACCGCCGCTTCTGGGCTTCGAACTCCTCTTCGGACAGCACACCTCGATCGCGAAGTTCGGCGAGACCCGACAACTCCTCGGAGACCGATGATCCGCCACGGCGCAGAGAAACCGTCCGCTCCTCCCGTTGCTGATAGATCAACGACTGGAGGCCTTCCGGATCGGGGATATCCGCATAGCGACTCTGCCCGGTCTCACCAGCCGACTCGATGACGAGGTCGCCGGAACGGATGACCCGCTCGATCAGCGACTGGTTGAAGGCGACGTTCGTGACGCTTTCGAGCGGGATCTCGATTCCCGACCGCGAGAAGACCCCGGCCCGATAGATGACACGCTCGTTCGTGATCACGTATTGGGTCGTCAGCCAGTCGGCCACCCGCTTGACGCTCAAGATGCCCCAGAGGGCGACGGCACCGAGGATCAGCAGCCACCGCGCGGCTCCCTCCATCTGCGCGGCCGCAACCACGATCACCACGACAAGGACCAGCGCAAACAACGCCGGCAGCACGACGAATTGCCAGTGCGGCCGAAACTGCTTCACGATCTCTTCCCCCGGACTCAACAACCTCTGTGGATACGCCATGGGCGAAACGCTAGTTGGTCGACGGTCGGCACCACTGTTCCGTCGCTACCGCGCCGGGGCACCAATAGAAGAAACCCCGAGGGAGTCTTGGCTTGCGCCGCCACCCTCTCGGGGCTCTTCTCGCCTTCGGTGCAGCGACCCGTTTCCGAGCCGACCGCAGCCGAGGCATGCGAAGGCCCTTTCGGACCCTCACGTGGCAGCCGGTCGACACCGAAGCATCGCCCGTCCGCCAGACCCGCTGGACCGGTGGAGAGTTCGAAACCCGAAGGCCTTTCACTCTCACCAGACCGCAAAGGTCTTGTGTCTCGACCCCCACCGAAGCGGAGGCTTCAGACACGACCTCGTACGAGGCTGGTGAACCGGTTGCCCGATCCACCCAGATGCGCCGTTTCCAGCCCATCTGTGGTGCGTGACGTCGACCACGTTCGTCGTCGTCCCGCTCAGCCCCTTTCGGGGCCGTGTCGCCGATCTCTCGGTGACAAACGGAAAGGTAGACGCTCGGAGGCGTCCTGGGGATCGGGATCCGTCCACAGTTTTCGCGGGACGCGTCAGGATTTCGCGTGTTCGATGACTCGGACGAGAAAGCCGTCCCAGACGCGGAAAACCCCGAGAAAGTATCGGCCGAAGCCTCAACCCTCTCGGGGTTCCCTGCCGTTCGCACTCCGACCCGAAGGCCGGTCTGCTCCCAGCTTCTGAAGAACCCTCTCGGACTCTCCGTCCCTGCTGCGGGGTCGCCCCTGCTGCAGTGATTGGAAAGGTAGGGACTCGATTCGGCGACGTCAAGGCAAACGGACGATGTCTTTTCGCGGTCCGAAGAGAAGTTTCGCGACCTCAGTCATCTGTCGAGAACGCCTCAGCTGGCAACCTGGACCGGCACCTCTTGGAATGCCGGGCAGATGTCCTGGAACGAACACCAATTGCACAGTCGTCCTGGCCGGGGCGGAAACCTGTCCTCCGTCATGGCCCGCTCGATCGCCGACCAGAGAGCTCGCAGCTGCCGGTCCATCGCGTCGAGCTGGGCGTCGTCGACTTCGAGTCGATACAAGGTCGGACCGTTCAGATACATCAGCCTCAGTTCCCGAGGAGTCTCCCCGGTCCGGCGACGGATCAGCAGTCCGTAGATCTTCAGTGCGAAAAATGCCGGCACCGCGTAACGCTCGGGCGGGGCCTTGCCGGTCTTGTAGTCCGTGATGATCAGGCGCCCTTCGGAGTCGCGATCGATGCGGTCCAGGATGCCGCGGATGACGATGCCATCCAGATCTTCGATCATGTCGAGCTCGCGGTCGACCGGTTCCACTTCGGCGGGATTCTCCACAGAGAAGTAGTTGGCGAGCAGCGCCAAGCTCTCGAGACCCCAAACCCGTTCTTCTTCGACCGAAGCGAACAGATCGGCGTACTCCTCATCGGAGCGGACCTCGGTCCACGCCTGGCGGAACAAGTCGTAGAGCGTCTCGGGGGTGCGCTCCCCAGCTTCGAGGTCGAAGAGCCGCTGAAGGGCGAGGTGCGCAGTCGTGCCACGAGCCTGATATGTCGTCACCGGCTCCGGCAGCTTGTCGATGCTGCGGAACTTGAACAACTGCGGACATGTCTTGAAATCGCTCGCACGACTCGGCGACAGCCTCTCCAACTCCATGCTCCGCACCCTATCGGACGCGAATGACAGAAGTGTGATTCAGGCGCGAGAGGTGATCCACGCTCTCTCCCCCTCGGGACCGAAGCTCCGCGAGGTAGTGCTGGGGGAAGACAGCCGAGCGCCAGCGAGGCCGAGAGGGGAAGTCCGCGCAGCCGCCAAACCCGTCAATCAACCTCGCGTGAGAAGTGATCCACGCGCTCACAGAGCTGACCGCCCCCCTGGCCGGGCAGAGCCCGGCCTGTCCCCCCAAACCGCCAGCGGCCGAGGGGGGGCAAAAATCAGGG
>JBBDQP010000110.1:24544-26211 GCA_040905965.1 Acidimicrobiia bacterium | reverse complement strand
CGCCCGGGCGGTCCCCCCAACGTCGCTTCGCTCCTGGGGGGACAGATCACTGCTCGTCATGCGACACAGGGTGAAACCAGGCCAAACCCGACCCACCACGCCCACCGTCCGGGGGGTGCCCCGGGGGTCGCCCCCCTGCACAAACCACGCTGCGTGCCATCCGAATCACTGCTCGTCATGCGACACAGGGTGAAACCAGGCCTAACCCGACCCACCACGCCCACCGTCCGGGGGGTGCCGGGGGGTCGCCCCCCTGCACAAATATCAGGGGAAGATGCCGCGGACGAGTTTGGCGTCTGTCACTCGTTGGATTCCCTTGATGAGGGCGGCGGTGCGCATGTCGACGTTCTCCTTGATGGAGATTTGCAACACGTCGCTGAAGGCGCGGGTCATGATCTCGCGCAGTCGACCGACGATCTCGTTTTCCGACCAGAAGTAGGCCTGGACGTCCTGGACCCACTCGAAGTAGGAAACGGTCACACCACCGGCGTTGGCGAGGATGTCGGGAACGATGAAGACGCCCCGCGATCGGAGGATGTCGTCTGCGGCGAGGGTCATCGGGTTGTTGGCCCCTTCCAGGATGAGTTTCGCCTTGATGTCGGATGCGTTGTCCGCATGGATGACCCCCTGGATGGCCGCCGGGATCAGGATGTCGCAGTCGACGAGGAACACGTCGGCATCTTCGATGTGCTGAGCGTTCGGGTATCCCGCCAGCACGCCGTTGGCGTCGACCCAACGGGCGGCGTCGTCGATGTCGAGCCCGTCTTCGTCGTAGATCCCGCCGGTGATGTCGGAGACGGCGACCACCTTCATCCCCAGTTCGCCCGCGGCGACCGCCGCGTAACGGCCGACGTTCCCGAATCCGTGAATCGCGACTCTGGCGTCCTTGACGGGCATGTCGAGGTGCCCGCACGCGGGTGGAATCAGCGAGACAACGCCACGACCGGTCGCTTCTCTCCTCGCGATCGATCCACCGAGCGACGGTGGCTTGCCGGTGACGACGGCCGGCACCGAATGTCCGACGTGCTGGGAATACGTGTCCATCAGCCACGCCATGACCTGCTCGTTGGTTCCGAGGTCGGGGGCGGGGATGTCGGTCTGGGGTCCGATAACGCTGATGATCTCCATCGTGAACCTTCGGGTGACCCGCTGCAGCTCGGCCCGGCTCAGCTCACGTGGATTGACCCGCACGCCGCCCTTCGCCCCGCCGAACGGCACTCCCACGATGGAGCACTTCCAGGTCATCCACATTGCCAGAGCGGCGACTTCGCCGAGGTCGACGTCATCGGCATACCGGATGCCGCCCTTGGTCGGGCCCATCGTCGTCAGATGTTGGACGCGATAGCCGAAGAGGGTCTCGACGGTGCCGTAGTCGTCCCGCCGAAAGGGAAACGTCACGATCGTCGACCGTTGCGGCACCCGGAGACGATCTGCCACGTTGTCGTCGAGATTCATGAACTCGGCGACCCGGTCGAACTGGGCCACCGCCTCGAGATACATCGGGCTGTCAAACTCGTGACTCAGCTGTTCGGTGGCCATGTTCCTCCCGGTCGGCTCGGTCCGAATCTAGAACAGCTCGTCCAGCGACCCGTGTCTGAGCCGCTTTTTGTCACACTCGTTTCGTACGGTGCCGACATGAAGACCATCACATCACCCATCACCACACC
>JBBDQP010000110.1:0-24444 GCA_040905965.1 Acidimicrobiia bacterium | reverse complement strand
CACCCATCACCACACCGATCGTCACACCGAGCGCCACGACCGCCACAACCACGGTCGAGGAGGCCGAAGTCCGAAGCCCGAACGCCCGTGGAGGAGATGACTCCGCCATCGCTGCGGCGCTCCGGGCGCTCACTTCGGCTGGGATCGGTTTCGAGGTCCTATTCGAAACCGACTCGACGGGCCTGGCCGCCTGAACACTTCCCTATCGTCGGACACTGTGAGTGTCATCGATCCCCAACGGTGGTCAGCAGCCATTGCGGAGACCGACGGCCCCCAGCTTGTCGTGGCCGGTCCGGGCACGGGCAAGACAGAGTTCCTCGTCAGGCGGGTCACACACCTTTTGGAGCAGGGGGTCGATCCGCGCTCGATCCTCGTCTTGACCTTCTCCCGCAGGGGGGCGGCGGAGCTCCGGCGTCGAATCGGCGACCGGTTGGGACGGTCGACCGGATCACTGTCGGTGTCGACCTTCCACTCGTTCGCGATTCGTCTCCTGGAAAGCCACGGCCAAGACGAGTCGGGTCGACCACCGGCCACTTTGTTGACAGGACCGGAACAGGTTGCGCTCGTGGCCGAGCTGCTCGCCGATTCGGACCCGCAGCCGTGGCCCGTGACGCACCGCGCCATGTTCCGGACCCGCACATTCGCTGCGGACGTCGCCGACTTCCTCCTTCGCATGGCCGAGAGACGAATCGACTCGGAACAATTACGAGGGATGGTCGGAGAGCGGCCCGACTGGCGCGCCCTGCCCGACTTTCACGATCGGTACGTCGCTGCACTCACCGCCCGCAACCGCATCGATTACGGGACCTTGCTGTCGCAAGCCGTCGACACCGCCCGTCGTCCGGCCGTCACTGAGGCGTTGCAGGCCGAGTACCGGTACGTGATCGTGGACGAGTACCAGGACACCTCTCCCGCCCAGGCCGAACTCCTCGAGGCGATCACCGGCGTCCATCGCAATCTGACGGTGGCGGGCGACCCGCATCAGGCGATCTACGGCTTTCGCGGCGCCGATGTGTCCAACGTCGCCCGGTTTGGAGACCGCTTCACCTCACCTGACGGGAGCCCCGCACGGCGCATCGTGCTCGACACTTCGTTCCGGGTTCCCGCTCCAATACTGGACGCCGCCACCAGGGTCTCGGCGGGTGCCGGACTTCCAGGTGACACAGGCTCGATCACACCGGCGTCGCACAGCGGCTCCGTCCACGTCCATGTCTTCGACCAGGCGTCGGCCGAAGCCGAATGGGTGGCATCCGAAGTCGAGCGGCTCCATCTGGTCGAACAGGTGCCTTTCGCTCAGATCGCGGTCCTCGTTCGTTCGACCCGCAACCTCCTGCCGGAACTCTCTCGAGCGCTCGATCGACGCCACATCCCGCACGAGACGCCAGACGTTCGGCTGGTCGATCATCCCGCCGCGCGGCTGATACTGGATCTGGCTCTCGCCGCGGCCGCCGTCTCGAATCCAGATCCGCTGATCGCCCAGGTGGCGGATGGTCCGATCAGGAGGATCCTCCTCAGTCCCCTGTACGACATCGGGGTTTCGGCGGAGAGAGCCCTGTTACGAGAGCGGCTCCGCGGGCAATCCGGCTGGCTGGCGACCTTGACTGCCGAACCCTCCGTCGCCGACCTCGCGCCGCTGTTGAGCGATGGTTCGTGGGCGACCGACCTGAGTGCCGTCGACGGCTTCTGGCACGTCTGGGACAGGTTCGATCGGATCACCCGTTTCGCCCTCGCCGAGGGACGCGCCGACCATCGAGTCGCCTGGACCGCATTCGCCCAAGTGCTCGAACAGCAGAAGGAGCGCGATCCCGGGGTGAGTCTTCTCCGGTACCGACAGATGGCGGACTCGGACGACTTCGAAGCCACTCCCCTGCTCTCGCACCGTCCCGACGGTCGAGAGCGGATCACCCTCACGACCCTGCACCAGGCCAAAGGCCTCGAGTTCGAAGCCGTCTTCATCGCCGACGCCACCGAAGACGTGTTCCCCGACCTCCGGCGCGGATTCAACCCGCTCGACCCCCAGGCACTCGCCGGAGTCGCTCATGATCGGTCCTCGTGGTTGATCGATCGGCTGCGTGAAGAGACGCGGCTCGCCTACACGGCGATGACGCGCGCCCGGTCGCGCCTGGTGATGACGGCCACCACCGCAGGAATCGACGAGAGCGAACGGAGACCCAGCCGTTTTCTGCTCGCCGCAGCCGACGTCGTAACCGTGGACGACCTGGCCCCACCGCCGTCCAGCCTGCAAGACCCGCTCACGACTCGAGGGCTCGAAACCGTTCTGAGACGGCGCCTGATGGATCCCGAACGGCCCCTGGCGGAGCGGCTCGGCGCCGCCACGACCCTTGCCGAAGGGTCGCCGGGGCTCTGGGACGCCGAGCGGTTCGCGGGTGTGCGGCAGCCCGGTCCCGACCAGGGCGTGTTCTCGAAGCCGCCCCGGCTCTCACCGAGTCAGGCGGAGGCATATCAGGAGTGCCCGCGCCGGTACGTGTTCGAGCGCCGCCTGGCGATGACCGATTCCTCAGGACCGTACGCCCGGTACGGAACGCTGGTCCATGCTGTCCTCGAGCACGCCGACTCCGCCGCCATGGCGGATGGGCGGCCACGCCCCGATCTGACCGACGCCATCACGGCCCTCGACCGAATCTGGGGCGAGGAGGCCGATTTCGGGTCTCCGTCGCTCGACGCCATCTGGCATGCGAAAGCCGTCGCACTGTTGCAGCGGCTCTTCGCAGAGTGGCCCGCGGATAGCCAGGAGACGATCGCGGCAGAGCGTCCGCTGTTCTGGAATGCCGGCGGAGCCGAGTGGGTGGGGAGAGCGGACCGAATCGAGCGACTCACCGATGGCTCGGTTCGAGTCGTCGACTACAAGACCTCGAAGACGATCATGTCCAAGCCGAAGGCCGAGCGATCCTTGCAACTCGCCTTCTACGCCCTCGCCGCCAACGACGATCCGGACTTGCCCGGCCCGGTCGCCAGCGCAGAACTGTGGTACCCCGCCACCGACCAGAAGAGCTTCCGGCGAGCCCTCGCCATGGAGTCTCTCCCCGATCTCCGGGCGACTCTCGAAGAGATTGCAAGATCCATCGTCGACGAGCATTGGGATCCGACACCGGGGGATGCGTGCGAACGGTGTTCGGTCCGGATCGTCTGTCCGGAGTGGCCGGAAGGCGGGGAGGCGTTCTCCGCATGACACTCACTCCCACACCCGAGCAGACCGCAGTCATCTCCGAACCGTTGCAGTCGTTCCGGGTCGCAGCAGGCGCCGGCACCGGGAAGACGACGACGATGGCGATGCGCATCGTCGCCCTCGTCGGACAACACGGACTCGAACCCGAACAGGTTCTCGGGGTCACATTCACCAACAAGGCTGCCGGCGAGCTGGCCGAGAAGATCTCCGCCTGGCTCACCGATACCACCGAGCCCGGCCGCGAAGTCGAGGTCCACACCTATCACGGCTTTGCCTCCCAGATCCTGCGGGAGTTCGGCGCACTGGTGGGGATCGAACGCGACACCAAGCTGGTGACACCCACCTTTGCCCGTCAGATCCTGTCCGATGTCGTGCGAGCCGCCGACATCCGGACCTGGGACCTCTCCAATGCCCACAACATCGACCGGGTCGCGAACTTCGCGGGGCAACTCGGCGATCATCTCCTCTCGGCCAACGAGATTTCCATTCCCGACCTCGACGACGTGTGGATGAAGCGTTCAGACCTCCTGGCGGTCCTCCGCTTGTACGAAGCCGAGAAGCGCCGAATGGGTGTCGCCGACTACGGCGATCTGATCGTCTCTGCATGGCGGGTGGTCACCGACCACCCTGAGGTCGCCGCAGCAATCGCCGACCGGTACCGGGCCGTCGTGCTCGATGAGTACCAGGACACGAACCCCGCACAACGCGAACTGCTGCGGGCGATCTTTTCGGGCCGCGTCCCGGTGACGGCGGTCGGGGACGCAGACCAGACGATCTACGAGTGGCGTGGTGCGAGCCTGCAGAACTTCGCCGACTTCGGGCTCCACTTCCCCAATGGGGACCAACCGGCGGCGTCGCTGCCACTCACCACCAACCGCCGCTCCGGAGAGGCGATCCTCGCCGTCGCCAACGAGATCAAGACTCGACTACGGCCGGACCCCGACCTTCTCGTCCCGGTCGAAGGTGAGTCCCCCGGCAAAGTGTCGACGGCATGGTTCGGAACTGCGGCGGAGGAAGCCGCCTGGATCGCCAACGAAATCGAGCGACTCCATGAAGACGGGCTCTCGTGGGGAGACTGCGCCGTCCTCTTCCGCAAGAACAAGGACATGCACATGATCCACGAGGCCCTCGCCCGCCAGGACATCCCGTTCGAGGTGGCGAACCTCGGCGGGCTTCTGTCGGTCCCCGAAGTGTCCGACCTCGTCGCCTGGCTTCGGATCATCACCCGCGCCGAGGACTCCGTGGCACTGGCGCGAATCCTGCAAGGAAGCAGGTTCCGTCTGGGACTCGCCGATCTCGCTCGACTCGCAGACTGGGTCCGGGAACAGCGAAACGACATCCAGGACGACGTGGAAGGCCTTCCGGACTACACGCTGCTGGAAGCGATCGACCACCTCGACGCAGTCGCGGGACTCCGTCCCGCCGCGCGAACGGCGTTGGAACAGTTCCATGCCGAACACCGACAGTTCCTGGCGGCAGCCCAAGGACTGTCGCTGGTGGAACTGTGCAGGACAATCCTCGACCGCACCGGCGCCTGGCAGGACGTGGAGGCGATGTCGAGTGCCGCGGCGCTGTCGGCCCGGCTCAACCTGTTCCGGTTCTTGGACCTCGCCGAGAGTTGGAGCCCGCTCGAAGGACGACCTTCACTCGACGCGTTCACCACCTACCTCGACCTCATGGCCGACAACCCCAGAGAGGAACTGGACACCGCCCGAGTATCCGATGCCGACGCCGTCACGTTGATCACCGTGCACCGGGCGAAAGGACTGGAGTGGGAGGCGATCTTCATCCCCGCCGCCTATCAGGGAAACTTTCCCTCCCAGTACCGCGGCGACGACCCCTACACCAGTCCGGACATCCTCCCGTTCGAATTCCGTCTCGACCGCGATGCGCTCCCGCGCATCGACGCCGACACGGAAAAGGCCGAACGAACCGACGCCCTGCGCTCCCGCCACGACGACGCGGAGTGGCGACTCGCATACGTGGCCACCACGCGAGCGCGACAGCACCTGACGGTCACCGGCGCGTGGTGGTATGGCCACCCGATACCACTGGTCAGACCCACCAGGCCTTCTCCGCTCTTCACGGTGTGCCGGAGCCTGGGGATCCACGTCATCGACACGCCTGAAGCGCCAGATCGTCCTGCTCGCACCGCCTATCGGGCCCCAGTGGCGGCGCCTGATCCGGGGTTCCAAGGAGGTTGGGCAGCCGCGCTCCGGCACACTCTCGCCGACCCCGACTGGCCCCGAGACGAGGCCACCAGACTCGGTCTCCGCCCGGCATACGATGAGGTGGTGGAGGCACATCAGGCTCAACTCTTCGCTCTACCCGAGCCTCCCCCGCAACCCGTCGACACCCCGGTGACGACGTCTGCGACCGGACTCGTGACGTATGCGACATGTCCCAAGCGGTACCACTGGAGCTTCGTCGACCCGCTCCCCCGGCGATCATCAGAGGCAGCCCGCCGAGGCACAGACGTCCACCGACGGATCGAACTACACAACCTCGGCGTCATGCCGCTCCACGAGGTCTCGGAGACCGTTTACGACCTCGTTCCCGACGGGGACGAACCTGGCGGCGGCGATCCTTTCGAGGTGTTCCAGCAGTCCCGGTACGCCGAACGGCAACCGCTCCTCACCGAGGCGCCGTTCGAACTGGCGGCCACATCGGGACGTGTGCGAGGCCGGATCGACGCGATCTACGCAAATGGCGACCACTGGGAAGTCGTGGACTTCAAGTCCGGTCGTGACCGGGCCGACGGAGCCAACCTCGTCCAACTGGAGGTCTACGCCCTCGCCGTCGCCGAATCCGGCTTCGGACCCGCCCCTCCGCCGAGAATCGACGTCTCGTTCGTCTATCTGGGCGGAACGGAGCCGATCGTGCGCACCCACACCGCCGACGACGCCTGGCTCGCGCGTTCCCGGCAGCACGTCGACGAGCTGTTGGACGACATCCGCAGCGAAAGGTGGCACGCCACTCCGTCCGACGCGTGTCACCGATGCGACTTCCTTCGGTTCTGCGTCGAAGGATCGACCCACGTCGGCGAACGATGATCCTCGCACTCGTCGGCGGATATCTCCTCGGCGGGCTGCCGACCGCCGACCTGTTGGCGCGAGGTGCGGGAGTGGACCTCCGATCGAGCGGGTCGGGAAACCCTGGGGCGAACAACGCCATGCGGCTCGGCGGACGGAGACTGGCGGCCAAGATCCTCGTCACCGAGATGGTGAAAGGCGCGGGGATCGTCGCGTTCGGGTGGTGGCTGAGAGACGACCCTGGCATGGCGGTGGCGGGTATCGGTGCCGTGCTCGGCAACGTTCTCAACCCTTATCGGCGGTTCAGAGGCGGACAAGGTCTGGCGATCGCGGCCGGCGTGTTGCTTCTCGCCGTTCCCGCCGCTGCAGCCGCCGGCCTCGCTCTCGTCAGTTCGATCGTGGTCGTCGTCAGACAGTCAGCACCCGCCACCCTTGTTGCGCTCATCGCGGTCGCAGCGATCTCTGTCTGGCTTCCCGCGCACCCGTGGGGGATCTCAGATCCGTTGTGGTCGGCGGTGCTCGCGATCGGTGTGACAGTTGTCATCACACCGAAGCAACTCCTCAAGATCCGAGAACGCGGCCTCCCGCCACCTCGAGAATCAGCGTGACGGGGCCCGAATTCACGAGATCGACCTCCATCATCGCTCCAAACCGACCCGTCCCCACCTGCACACCGGCGGCGACCAGACGCGCGACGAGATCTGCGACCAGCGGCTCGGCGACCTCGGGTGGAGCCGCACTTACGAACGACGGTCGCCGGCCCTTGCGCGCATCGCCGTAGAGCGTGAACTGGGAGACGACCAGCACCCCGCCCCCGACATCCCGTACCGACCGATTCATTCGTCCGTCGTCGTCGGGAAAGATCCTGAGTCCCACCAGCTTGTCGGCCAGCACCTCAACTTCCGCCTCACCATCGTCCGGTCCGACACCAACGAGAACCAGCAGCCCTCGTCCGATCTGTCCCACCAACTCGGAGTCGACCGTGACCTCGGCCCGGGACACTCGCTGTATCACTGCACGCATCCGCCGAGTCTGGCAGGCGTCCGATTCGTCACCACCAGTACGATCGGCGGATGTTCCCCGACGTGACGAGTCCTCCCGGCTTCGAACCGGAGATCGACGTCCCGAAGGGTCGCGCGGTTGTCGTGCTGCTCGACGCCTCCAGCACGCTCGAGCAACGGATGCTGTCCGCCTGGGCCCAGCGCACATTCGGCGAGGGAGTGACACAGATATCTCTCACCCCTTCACGACGACGTCGAAGAAGAAAGCGGACCGATCCGGCTCTGGCAGCTCGCCTACAGCGCGGCGACAACCCGGTCGTCATTCCCGTCCGGGTGACATGGCTGCCCGATCACCGCTCGGGTCGAAGGTCGGCGAACTGGGTCGACGTACTCAAGCTGGGGGACCCGCGGGATCCGAACCCGCTCCGACAGTGGGCGATCTTCGGCTTCTTCCCACACAGGGTGGGCATCGTTGCCGGCATGCCGGCAACGGCAGACGATCTCGTCGCCTCCCACGCCTCCGATGTCGAGGTCACGACCCTCGTCGACCATGTCACCCGCAAGGCGCACATCACCCTCGAACGCGCCGAGCGCCACGTCCGGGGCAACAGGTACAAGGTTCCCCGTTTCCTGAACGAAGAGATCCTGTCCCGACCGGAGTTCAGGGACCGCGTGATGTTCCTCGGATCCGAGCAGGGGATCCCGGCGGAACTCGCACTGGCCCGCGCCCGGTACTACCTGCGGGAGATCAGCGCCTCGCACAGCACGTATCTCATCGATCTCATCGCGAATGCCATCCACTGGATCTACTCACAGGGGTACGGAGGCATCATCTACGACCAGGCGACGTTGAGTCGGATCGGGGATCTCTCGGAGGACCACCCCGTCGCCTTCGTCCCGTCCCATCGTTCCAACCTCGACCGGCTCTCCCTCCAATACCTGCTGTGGGAGAACGACCTCCCGCCCAACCACACGGCGGCGGGCATCAACATGAACTTCTTTCCCGTCGGGCCTCTCATCCGACGGACGGGGGCCTTCTTCATCCGCCGCTCTTTCAAGGACAACGAGCTCTACAAGTACGTCCTGAAGTCGTATCTCGGATATCTGGTCGAGAAGCGCTTCCCACTCGAGTGGTACATGGAGGGGGGACGGTCACGCAGCGGCAAACTCCTCCCGCCCCGCCTCGGCATGTTGGGCTGGGTGGTCGACGCCGTCCGCCAGGGTCGCTCCGATGACCTCTACCTGATTCCGACATCGATCGCGTACGACCAGATCCAGGACGTCACGGACTACGCCAACGAGGCGACGGGCGGTGAGAAGCGCAAGGAGTCCTTCGGCTGGGCCTTTGACGCAATCCGGTCACTGCGCCGCAAGTACGGGAACATCCATGTCCGCTTCGCCGAACCGATCTCGGTGGCCAAAGAAGTGAACCTGGCGAGCGAGGAGGAACTGGACCTCCAGAAGCTGGCCTTCGAGGTGATGTACCGCATCTCCCGGGTGACGCCGATCACGCCGACTGCGGTGACGTCGATTGCACTCCTGTCGTCACGCGGGAAGGCGATGGCCGCCTCGGAGATCACTTCCCTCGCCTCGAAGATCGTCGACGTCATCGAGGCGAACGGATGGCCCACCACCGAAGCGATCCACTTCGACCGGACTTCGGACGCCGAAACCGTCCTGGATCAGCTCATCGCGCACGGATCGGTGACGAAGGAGGCGGGCGTGTACGTCCTCAGCCCCAATCAGGCGATCCAGGCCGCCTACTACCGCAACACGATCGTTCACTACTTCGTCCCCGGCGCCATCGCCGAGCTCGCACTCTCGGCCACCGACACCAAAGAACCGCTCGACGACTTCTGGCACGAGGTGGCCCGACTGCGCGACCTCCTCAAATTCGAGTTCTTCTTCGCAGAACGCGACGAATTCCGTCGGGAACTGACAACTGAGCTGGACCGGAGCGTCCCCGGCTGGCAAGCGGAGATCCGAGCGGGACAACCCCAGGCTGTCCTCGACCGTCTGGACCCGTTGCGTGCCCATTGGGCATTGCTCCCGTTTCTGGAGGCATACCGCGTCGTGGCGGATGAACTCGTCGCCACTGACGGAAATGTGGAGGACGAGAAGGCGTTCGTCACCGCTGCGATGGAGCGCGGTTCGAGAGAGCGCCTCACCGGTCGAGTCGAAGCCGACGAGTCGGTCTCGAAGGCCCTGATGCAGTCCGCCCTCGACCTGGCACGGAATCGCGGACTGCTCGACGCTCCGCTGTCAGCTCGGCAGGCATTCTCCGAGGAGATTGGAACTGTGTGCGATCGGGCAGTGGCGATCGGACGCACCGCGGACGCCCGCCGACATTCCGCGTGACCGCGGAGCACGCAGGAGACCGTCAGTGGCTCCGGGTGAGGATGATCCGGAACACCCAGCCGGCAACACTGAGGAATCCGACCGCAAACAACGCCAACACTCCGAGCGCCGGCAAAATATCGCTGAAGGTGCCGTCCTGACGGACAAGAGTCGAAAACCCGTCGATCGCCCAGGCGTGCGGCGTCATCCTGGCCACCTGCTGCATACCTGCAGGCATCACCTCGATCGGAACCATGGCCCCGCCGAGTGCGGCGAGACCCAACCCGAGCATCACACCGATACCCCCGGCTTGTTGATCATTGCGGAACAGCGAACCCAAAAGCATCGCCGCCCCCGACGCCACGAGACCGAAGAGGGCGATGATGGCGGCGGCTCCCAGCGGATCACCCCAGTCCACTCCGAAGGCAACCAACGTGACGAAGACGATGTACAGGCCTTGGACGAGGACCACCGAGAAGCGGCCGAGTGTTTCGCCGAGGATGATCGTCCGCGCCGACGTCGGCGTGCTCAGCATCCGACGGGAGACCCCCAGCTGACGGCTTTGGATCATGGCGGCAGAGCCGGTGAGCCCCGTCAGGAACATGAAGAGGACGAGTTGGGACGATGCCCCGAGGTCGAACTGACCCAGGTCCGCACCGAACATGGGCTCCCCGGCCACCGACAGCTCCACCTCGATCGGTGCGAGGGACGCAGCACGTTCCGATGCCTCCGTCACACCGGCGACGAGCTCGCCGCCCGCGATGCGGGCGGCGTTCACTTCGTATGAGAACTCGGTCACGACCGCACCTACGACCGCCTGGAGTTGAGGGCCGGCGCTGTCGGGCCGGGCGATGTAGCCCACTTCGGCCAGTTCACCTGACCGGAGATCGGCCTCGAACTCGGACGAGATGACGACGCCCGCCTGCACGTTGGAACGCTCGACCGAGTCGAGCAGTTCGTCAAGATCGTCGAACCGGACGACTTCAAAATCCGCGATGTCATCAAGCCGCTCGGCCAGCAGGGCACCGACACCGTCCCTAGGAGCAACGAGCCCGATCGTCGGCTGGAACCCGGATCCGAACAGGGACCCGGTGATGACGATGATTCCGAGAGGGAGCACGAACACGAAGAAGTAGTTGGACTTGTCCCGGAACATTCGGCGCAAACCGGTGAGTCCGATAGCAAGAACCTTCACGCCATCACCGTGCGTCGGATTCGAAAGGCGGCCAGGCCGCCAGTCACCAACCCGAAGCCGAGGAGGGCGACAACCGATGGGAACACGACCGTCACCCCTCCCCCACCGGCGAGATCGGCCAGCCCGGTCATGAACCAGCGATGTGGCGTCAGCATCGCCAGTCCAGCGAGAACCCCGTCACCGAGAGGAGCCGGAAAGAAGACCCCGCCGAGCATCCCCAAGCCGACCGCAATCACGGCCTGGAGATTGCCAGCCCCCTCAGGTGTCCTCGCGAAGGCGGCGACGACAGCCATGATCCCCACCGCGGAAACGACGCCGCCGACCACGAGGAGCGCGACGCCCAGCGGATTCCCCCACTCGGCGCCGAGCAGCACCGTTGAAACTCCGATCAGCACTCCCATGCTCACAAGCCCGAGGGCGAAGCTCACAACCGCCTTCGCCCCGACGATGGCGCCCCGGCTGATCGGAGCGGCGAGCAGCCGGGACATCGTTCCCTCCCGCTGCTCTTCGAGGAGGGAGGTGACCCCGAACTGAACAGTGAAGAAGAGAAAGAACACCGCCATTCCGGCAACGAAGAACGTTGTCAGGTCCAGTTGACGGTTGGCCGCTTCGATCCCGGCGAGTGACACCGACGGTGGGGCGGACTGCGCTTCAGCAACGGCGGCGCCGACATCGGCTCCGATCTGCGCAGCAGTCACCGCGGCCAGTCGGACTCCTTCGATGTTCGCGGCGAAGGTCTCTGCAATCGAGGTGGCGATGGTCGACGACGTTGGGCGATCCGGATGCCCAAGCACTGTGAGGCGAGTGCCCGACCCCGACTCGACCGCCTCGCCGAATCCGGCCGGGATCACGATCGCGGCGCCGATCGTTCCTTCATCGATCAGAGCCTGAGCCGCGTCCGGATCCCCGGCGGTCTCCAGATCGAAGATCCCCTCGGTCTCAAGGGATACGAGCACCTCCATGAGTTCGCCCGAGACCGAAGATCGGTCGGCGTCGACGACCCCGAAGCTGAGCTCGATCGGACCCTCCTCGGCGTTCCCGAGGATCAGGCTGAAAATCACGGCCAGTGTGAAGGGGACGACGAGCCCGACCATCAGTGCGGAGCGATCCCGTATCCGGAGCCGGAGGTCCTTACCGGCGATCAGCATCATCGCGCGCATCCGTCAGTCCCTCAGGGCCTTACCGGTGAGATGGAGGAAGACGGCTTCGAGATCAGGCTCGATGACTTGGAGCGATGTCACGGTCACCTGGTGCTCCGAAAACGACCCGAACACCGCAGGCAGAACCGAAGCGGCATCATCGACCAGTAAGTCGAAGCGGCCGTCCACAGCTGTCGCACCGCTGACACCGGCCATCGCGGTGAGCAACTCGGTGACCCCATCCGTCGCCCCGACGGTCTCGACGACGATGCGGTCCTTCTCGCCGATAAGTGCAACGAGTCCGCGACGGTCGCCTTCAGCCTTGATCTCGCCGTCGTCGATGATCCCGACCCGATCGCAGAGCCGCTCGGCCTCCTCCATGTAGTGGGTCGTATAGAGCACCGCCAACCCCTCCGACGAAAGCTCCTCCACCGACTCGAGGATCGCATTCCGGGACTGCGGGTCGACCCCGACGGTCGGCTCGTCGAGGATGAGGAGACGTGGTTCATGCAGGAGGCCGATCGCGATGTTGAGTCGGCGCTTCATGCCGCCCGAGTACTCCTTGGCGGCATCATCGGCCCGATCCGATAGTCCGACCACGTCGAGGACATGGTCGATCCGCGTTGACAGCTTCACCCCGGCCAGGTCATACAACCGCCCGAAGAACCGGAGATTCTCGCGAGCAGTGAGGTCCGGGTAGATCGCCAACTCTTGAGGCACGAGACCAACTGAGCGCTTCGGCTCGATCGTACGGGTAGTCAGGGATTCACCCAACACTCGAACGGACCCGGCGTCAGGCTCGAGCAAGCCGGCGACGATGTTGATCGAGGTGGTCTTGCCTGCACCGTTCGGCCCGAGCAGTCCGTAGGTCTCACCGGGTTGGATCTCGAAGCTCACCCCGCGTACCGCCTGGATCTCACCAAAAGTCTTGCTGATCGCCTCGACGGCGAGCACGGGCGAAGTCATTGGGCCTCCTTGGCGCCGTCGATGATCTGTTGGAGACGTTCCAGGTGCAGGCCGAGTGCGACTCTTCCTGGCTTTGTGGCCAGGATCCAGGTGCGACTTCGGCCGTGTGGTCGCTTCTCGATGCGGATGAATCCGGCGTCTGCGAGCACTTGGAGGTGGCGATTGAGGTTGCCGTCTGTCACCTCGAGTCGATCGCGGAGGTAGGTGAACTCCACGCGGTCTGCTTCAGCGAGTACGGCGAGGATGCCCAGTCGCACGCGTTGATGGACGACCTCGTCGAGATCGGACGCCGGGTGGATCACGTTGTCTCCTGCAGCTTTCCGAGAGCCGCTCCAAGCAGGAGCGCGACAACGAACACCGCCCCGAACACCACCGAAGTCGAGAGGGCATCGCGGGTCAGCGGAGCGACGACGCCGTAGACACCAGCGAGCGCGACGAGCGCACGCGCCGAACGGGGTTCACCCTCAAGCCGAAGGAGGACGGCAAACCCGAGAGCGAACACGATCCAGATCCATACGAGCACCCACGCACCTGGCAGCAACAACGATCCGGCCACGTTGGCAATCGTGATCCCCACCGTGGTCGCGACATACGGCCAGTCTGCCCTTCGAACCCGACGGTCGGTTTCGGGGTTGAGGAGATCGACGAGCACCGTCCCTGCCAGGCCGAGCGGCACTGCAGCAGACCAGTACCAGTGGGCAACCGGGTGGAGCATCGGGACTGCCAAGGTGAGGACGAAGCCTGCGAAGATTCCCGCCCACAAGAGCAGCCAACGCCAGGCGCCGCAGTTGAGGTCGCGCTGCGTCCGGCGCCGGATCGCTGTCAGTTCGTCCAGAAGTTCTGCGTCGTTCATGCCAGACGACACTTTGCCTCGCAAAGTAACGACCGTCAAACACGAGGCCCGTGCCAGGCGACCCGCCCTCGTCAGGGAGCCGCCACACCCCCGGTCTGGGCGCGAGTCGGCTCGGCACAGCAGAACCACGACTCCGTCAATCCCGGACGCCCGAGGGTGATCGAGGCGGGTGGAGAAACCGAGCGACGATCTCCTCCGTCGGCCTCCACCGCATCACCCCACATCTGCAGGAAGGTCTCTACGGGGCTGGCGCCGTCATCAACGGCGGACTCCGCCCGCTCCGCCAGGACACGCTGGAGTTCATCGGACCGCGGATCCAGGGAAGCCCATCGGTACGACAGTGCCTCCTCGTCGTACGGCCCGATCACCGACGCCACCTCGTCGAGCTCCAGCATCAAGGAGTGACGCGGGATGAGAAGCCGGATGGAGAGCTGCACCGGGTCCGTCGAGCCAACCAAGTCGTGAGCCGCGAGAAATTCGAAGATGCCGACCACATCGGACGGAACCGTCCACGGGACGAACGGCATCCACGAAGGGTGAACGTCGATGCCGGCCGAACGCGCCCGTTCGACGACCCATGCCATGTCTTCGGCGGTGTGGCCCTTGTCGAGGAGGGCAAGCGTTCGATCGTCAGTCGTCTCGAATGCCGAGACGACAAAGAGGGTTCCGGCGGCGGCAAGCCGGTCGAGGAGGGTCTCGTGACGGCGCAGATGCTCGACCTTGATCGTGAGGTCGTGGGTGACGTCCGGGTGCCTCCGATGGACCTCTTCGAGCAAGTCCATGGCGTGGCGGGGACCATTCAGGAAGTCGGGGTCGCCCCACGTCAGATGGAGTGCACCCATCGCGACCTGGGCATCCACGTCAGCGAGTACGGACTCTCGGCTGACAATCCGATAGCGGCCGTCGTACACGGCGGGGATCGGACAATGTCTGCAGCGGTGCCGACAGCCGTGGGAGGCTTCGACATAGCCAGCAACCCGCTCCTCTCCGGCGATCCTGAGCCGCCCATATCTACTGAGATCGGGCAACGACTCGCGCTGCGGAGTGGCAAACGCCTGCTGCGTGACCGAAATGCGGGTGCCGACCGGCGGCATGCCGTCTGCAACCCACGCGGTCAGGTCGGGTTCGTACTCACCAACGAACCGAGCAGCAACCTCATCCATCGCGCCCTCGCCCGCATACAACCCAAACAGGGCGATCGGCACCTCGGAGTCGACGTCGCGCACTGACCGCACCACGTCCTGCGCCAATCTGGCGGCGGTATGCATCGGGACCGAGATCGCAATGGCGTCCTGGCCGGCGATATCCGCCGAACCGATCGAATCGATCGCCACGTCGAGCGTCGAGACGTCGTGACCGGCAGCGGTCAGAGCAGCCGCCGGCGACGCCAGCCCCAAAGGTTGATGGCCGAGTTCGTAGGTCGATATCAGCAGGACGCGCACGGCAATGACTCTACGTATCACTCCCGCGTTTACCGTCCACCCGATGCAACGTCGCTACGAAACCATCGAGGGAACCGCGATCACCGTCGACGACTACGGCGGAACCGGACGCTCGATCGTGCTGGTCCACGGCTTGGGAGGCGCGTCAGGCAACTGGAGCCTGGTCGGACCACAACTCGCAAAGATCGGCTCCACCGTCGCATTCGACCTTCCAGGACACGGTCGATCGGGGCCGGTCCCGCATCACGACCTCGAGTCCCACGTTCGGACCACCCTCGCCATCATCGAACGGCAGGGCGTCGAGTCGGTCACGCTCGTGGGATGCTCCATGGGCGGTCTTGTTGCCGAGATCGTCGCTGCCCGGCGTCCCGACCTGGTCGAGGCACTGGTCCTGCTCGCGCCGGCCACTCCCCCGCCAACCCTCGTCATGCCCAGAAATCCGAAGGTGGCCGCACGGTTGGCCGTGCAGTCGATCCCAGGGATCGGGCCGCTGGCGACGGCTGCCCTCACCTCGCGCCTCACGCCTAGACGCCAAGTCGAAATGACACTCGGAATCGTCATGCAGCATCCCGAACACCTCCCGGCAGATGCGTTCGAACGCTCTGTGGAACTGGCCCGACTCCGTCGGACGATGCCGTGGGCAGAGCGAGCCTTCAGCGAGTCGGTCGCATCCGTTTTCCGGCTGCTCATCCGGCGTTCGACCTATCTGGCGATCCTCGACCAAATCGAAGCGCCCACGACACTCATCTTCGGATCCGAAGACCAGGTGGTCGCTCCGGTGGGGCTGCGCTGGCTGGCGGAGCGGCAGTCTGCATGGAGGTCGATCGAGTTGGCCGATACCGGCCACACCCCGATGCTCGAGCGGCCAGACATCGTCAGCCACGAGATCGAACGCCTGACGGTCGCGCTCGCATGAACCTGCCCGAACGCCCCGGAGGAAGGGGATACTCCGGGGGGTTCGGGCAAAGTTCCCCGTCGGCGGACGTCAGCGCAACATAAGGGCTCCTGCCTCTAGGGGCACAGTTCGAGGTTTGGGTAGGCTCGTCCCATGGACCGCAAGCCCCAGCTCACCTACATCGACGGCTTCGTTCACCAGCTCCACGATTCGGATCCGACCGAGACCCAGGAATGGATCGACTCGCTGGATGCGGTGGTCGCCCATCAGGGGGAAGTGCGCGGACGCTTTCTCATGGCGAAACTATCCGAGCGCGCCCACCAGCGAGCACTCGGGGTGCCAGGGTCGGTCTCGACCCCCTATATCAACACGATCCCGGTCGAAGAAGAGCCCGCCTACCCGGGCGACGAGTGGCTCGAAAAGCGCATTCGCCGCTTCATCCGCTGGAACGCCGCCGTCATGGTCATCAAGGCGAACAACGAGGCGAAAGGCATCGGCGGCCACCTGTCAACGTTCGCGTCCTCTGCCCTGCTGTACGAGGTGGGGTTCAACCACTTCTTCCGGGGAAAAGCAGACGGCTCGCCGGGCGACGCCGTCTACATCCAAGGCCATGCCGCCCCCGGCATCTATGCCAGGGCGTTCCTCGAAGGTCGACTCGACGAGGCGCAACTCGACAACTTCCGAACGGAGATCGGTAACGGGGGGCTCTCGTCGTATCCCCATCCGCGGCTCATGCCCGACTTTTGGGAGTACCCGACGGTCTCGATGGGACTCGGACCGATCAATTCGATCTACCAGGCACGGTTCAACAAGTACCTGCACAACCGGGGGCTCGACGACACCTCGGACTCCAGAGTCTGGTGTTTCATCGGAGACGGCGAAGTCGACGAGCCCGAGAGCCTCGGAAGTATCTCGCTTGGGGCACGCGAAGGACTCGACAACCTGACTTGGGTCATCAACTGCAACCTGCAGAGGCTCGATGGACCGGTGCGAGGGAACGGCAAGATCATCCAGGAATTGGAGGCCATCTTCCGCGGCGCCGGATGGAACGTGATCAAGGTGATCTGGGGAGGGAACTGGGATCCGCTCCTCGACGCCGATCACGACGGGGCTCTGGTGGAAGTGATGAACGGCACCGTCGACGGCGAATACCAGCGCTACAAGGCCGAAAACGGCGCCTACGTGCGAGAGCACTTCTTCGGCAAGGATCCGCGGGCACGGGCACTCGTCGAACACCTCACAGACGACGAGGTCTGGGACCTGCGCCGCGGCGGTCACGACGCCCGCAAAGTCTTCGCTGCATATCAGGCAGCCACATCACTTGAGGGTGCGCCAACCGTGATCCTGACCAAGACGATCAAAGGCTGGACCCTGGGGCCAGACGTCGAAGGTCGCAACGCCACCCATCAGATCAAGGAGCTCACCAACAAGCAGCTCATGGAATTGCGGGCCCGACTCCACCTCGAAGACGAAATTCCCGAGGAGTCCCTCCAAGGTGACAACGACCCCCCGTACTTCCGGCCGGAACCAGGCACACCGGAACATGACTACCTGATGGGTCGACGGGCCGCCCTCAACGGCCCGCTTCCCTCCCGAAGCACCGTGGTCCGGGTGCCGCTCGATCTCCCGAAGCCTGAGGTCTTCACCGAGGCCTACCAAGGCTCCGGGAAAGCCGAAGCATCGACGACGACCGCGTTCACCCGGTTGTTGCGAAACATGGCCCGCGCCGAGAACTTCGGCCCGAAAGTGGTCCCGATCGTCCCGGACGAGGCACGGACATTCGGGATGGACTCGCTCTTCCGGGAACTCAAGATCTACGCCTCGCAGGGACAGCTCTACGAGTCGGTCGACGCCGCCATGCTTCTGGCGTATATCGAGGGCAAGGACGGCCAGATCCTCGAAGAAGGAATCACAGAAGCAGGATCGACCGCGTCATGGCTGGCGGCGGCGACGTCGTACGCCACTCGCGGGGTTCCCCTGGTTCCCTTCTACATCTACTACTCGATGTTCGGCTGGCAGCGCGTGGGCGACCTCCTGTGGGCGGCCGCCGATGCTCGGGCCCGTGGTTTCCTGATCGGCGCGACTGCCGGTCGCACCACGCTGCAGGGCGAAGGGCTGCAACACCAAGACGGTCACTCGCTGATCCTCTCGTCGGTCGTACCGGTGTGTCGGGCATACGACCCGGCCTTCGCCTACGAGATGGGCACGATCATCGAAGACGGAATCCAGCGGATGTACGGCGAGGGCGAAGACGTCTACTACTACCTCACCGCCTACAACGAGAACTACGTCCAACCCCCGAAACCGGTCGACGTTCATCAAGGCATCCTCGATGGGATCTACCGGTGGGCGCCGGCCCCCGACGGACAGCGGACCGATGCGGCGATCCTGTTCTCAGGTACGGCCAACTTGGCAGCACGGGAAGCGCAGTCCGTCCTCGCAGACGAGTTCGGGATCGGTGTGGAACTGTGGTCGGTGACCTCGTACAAGAACCTGAGGGAAGAAGCCATGGCGGTCGAGCGGTGGAACCTGCTCAACCCCACAGAAGAACCCCGCCAGCCGATGGTGACCTCCACGCTTTCCGGGATCGACGGGCCCAAGATCGCCGTCACCGACTTCATGCGGATGGTGCCTGACCAGATCGGCCGCTGGGTGCCGGGCGACTTCGTCGTCCTCGGAACCGACGGCTTCGGACGCTCCGACACCCGCCGGGCTCTGCGCCGGTTCTTCGAGACCGACGCCGCCCACGTGGCGTACGCGGTGCTGTCGGCGCTGTTCCGTCAAGGCGCGATCGATGGAGAGGTCACACGTGCAGCCGCCGACCGCTTCGGCATCGACGCCTCGTCGAGCCCGCCATGGACCCGCTGACCGCCTGATCGAGCGGCTGGATCCCGGGACCCATGATCACTCCCGGACTCGTGTCACTTCCGAACTCATGCGCGAAAACCACCGTACGGGTGGTGACAAACCCTGGGTACGCGACCAGTCGAGAGAGTTATGGGCGTGTGAACAGCTTCTTCACCCACGAGATGAGGGACTCGAGGAAGAGGGCGAACCCGTTGACGTCGGCCGCCTTCACCTCGGCGGCGGCCTCAGGGGTTTCGGCGGCGAGCTTGCCTTCCACACAACTGACGAAGTCGTCGATCAGGCGGTTCGACATCTCGCTGATGAGCCCGGTCCGACCGAACTGGGCGGCGGCGCCTGACAACGTCACATCGGCGTCGATCTGCACCTTCGTCCCTGTACCCGCCTCTTCGAGGCGGTACTGGACTTTGACCTGGCCACGGCTGCCTCCGCGCCGGTCTGCGCCCTTGCCGTCGATCGTGCCCGAGCGGGTCGCCTCGTCAGGGCTGACCGTGGCCTCGCCTTCGAAGTTGGCGGACATAGGCCCGAGCTTCACAGACACCTTCCCGGCGTAGCTGCCGTCTCCCCGGTCCTCGGTCAGTTCGGCGCCAGGAAGGCACTCGGCCACAGACGGCACGTCTTGGAAGAAAGCCCATACCGTGCTCACGGGGCTCGACACGGTGAATTCGTTCTCGATCTTCATCTCGGCTCTCCGTCGATTCGGGGCATCGAGAGTAGACCGACGATCAAACGACCCGCAGAGCGTCGGGGCCCTTCCGGGCGCGGAGCGACCCCCCGCTTTTGCCTCGGATCACCGCGAGGACTTCGGCCATGACCGACCATGCGATCTCGGTCGGGCCCTCGGCCCCGATATCGAGTCCGGCCGGGCCGTGGATCTTTGCCAGGTCGTGGCCGGCGACGTCCACATTTCGGGCTGCGAGATCGTCGAGCATGCGCTGCAGTCGCTCTCCCGGGCCGAGCGCACCGATGTAGGCCACCTCGGTGTCCAGCACGGAGGCCAGCGCATCCAGGTCCCGCAAGTAGTTGTGCGACATCAGAACCACGGCCGTCTTTGAATCCGGCCGAACGGCACGGGCCAGATCGCGGGGTTCTGCATGAATCAGGTCGTGAGCTTCCGGAAACCGCTCGGCGGTGAGGAACTGTCGGCGATCATCAACCACCACCGTTCGGAATCCGAGCATCGCCCCCTGGGCGACGAGAGGGGCGGCGTCGTGTCCTGCCCCGAAGATCACAAGGCGAGGCGGAGCCCCAACGACTTCGAACAGGTGGGTGACGCCCTCGATCTCCTGCACTCGGTGCCTGCCCGTGTCGAGTGCGGACCTCGCCGCCACCGCGATGGGATCGGTCGAGGCATCCCGCGCGGTCACGATTCGTCGGGCGGCCACGTCAGCGACAGGGTGCACCAGACAGAAAGCCTCGCTTCTCGTCGTACTGATCATCGAGACCAACTGATCGGCCGAATCTGCAGGCTCGACGAGAAGATCAGTCGCGCCGTTGCATCCGACCCCCCACCCCCAGATCGCTTCGTCGTCGGCGGTGAGGTCGAATTCGACCTGCTCGGGCTGCCCCGAGGAGATCACCCTGGCCGCCACGTCCCGCAGATCGGCGTCGAGGCAGCCTCCCGATACCGTCCCGACCGACGTGCCGTCCGCCGCGACGAGCTGACGAGCAGCCAGTCCCCGATATGTCGAACCGCGTACTCCCACGACAGTGGCCAACGCGAATGCGATATCGGACTCGGTCCACGACCGCACGGCCTCGAGAACGGGATCGTTCATCGTCCGAACCCTACTTCCGGGGCGATCAATGCTCCGTGTCGCCGTCCAGGAGATCGAGAGCGTGGGGAATCACCGGGAGGAGAGCCGAGAGATTCTCCGTCGCACCTTTCGGCGATCCCGGCAGATTGACGAAGAGGGTACGGCCGGCAGCGCCAACCACGCCACGGGACAAAGCAGCCATGGGCGTCGATTCGATACCCTTGACCAGCATCAACATGGCCAGGCCGGGTGCCTGCTTCTCGATCACCTGCAGGGTTGCCTCCGGCGTGACATCGCGAGGGCCGAAGCCGGTCCCACCGGTAGTGACCACCAGACTGACGTCGTCGATGAGACCGCGAAGAGTCATCGCGATCATCCCCGCCTCGTCCGCCACGACCCTGCGGTGGACAACATCGAATTGCTCGTCCGCCAGCATCCGCGCCAGCGCCTCGCCTGAGGCGTCTTGTCTCGTACCTGCGCTCACACCGTCGCTGATTGTGACGACCGCCGCCCTGCGCATCAGGATCGGACCGTCCGACGCGCGGCCCACAGCACCGTCAGCGTGCCGAAGCCCCAGGCCGCCCTGACCGCGTGCTCAGGCGCGAGACCTGCCGAGGACCGGCAGCCGAATCGAAGGACCGTCACGGAACCACCGAGTCGTGGATCTTGGCGTGGTCGAGGCGGGGCAAGACCATCTCGGCGAATCTCTGAGCCTCCGCAGTGTGCGTGTAGCCGCTCAGGATGAATGCCGACACGCCTGCCTCGGTGTACGCCTCGATCTTCTCGACGACCTGATCGGGGTTGCCCACGATCGCCGCACCCGCACCGGAGCGCGCTTTGCCGATACCGGTCCAGAGATTCGGTTCGGCGTACCCGGACTCGTCGGCGCTCTCACGGAGTGCAGCCTGACGTTGGACACCGACCGATGCCGCATCCAGGCTCTTCCCGCGGATCGCCGCACCGATCTCCGGATCGAGTTTGGAGATCAGGGCGTCAGCGGCAGCCTTCGCCTCCGCCTCGGTCTCCCTCACGATCACGTGACTCCGGAGACCGATGAGGAGGTCCCGGCCGTGCGTGGCTGCCCGGTCGCGCATCTCCTGCGCGGTCTGGCCGACGGCGGCGACGGTGTCCGGCCAAGTGAGGAACACGTCGGCCTCCTTCGCCGCCACTTCCTTGGCGTCATCGCTGAACCCGCCGAAGTAGAAGGGAGGACACTCGCCCGAGACAGTTTGTATCCGAGCAGGATCGAGAGTGAGGTCGACGAATTCGCCGTGGAAGTCGACCGACTCGCCATTCAGAAAGGCGCGGAGGACCTGCATCCATTCGATCGTCCTCTGATATCGCGGAGCCGACTCCAGTTTCTGTCCGGGGATGTCCGAGGAGATGATGTTGATGGTGAGGCGCCCGCCGGCCATCTGATCGATCGATGCCATCTGCTTGGCGAGTTGCGGCAGCCAGGTCTCCCCCATCCGAACGGCCACCAAGAGGTTGATCCGGTCCGTGTGCGTGGCGATCGCTGAAGCGAACGTGGTGGTGTCGACGCCCAGTTCGTACCCACTCGGGAGAAGGATGTTGTCGAACCCGAGTCGGTCGGCCGTCTGCACGATGTCACGGCAGTGCTCCCAAGAACTCGCCAAGGCCGGATCCGGCACACCCAAGAACTCGTAGTCGTCGTCGCACAGGGCACCGAACCAGGCGATCTCCATTGTCATTGTTGGTCCTCTCGGTCAGGGAAGTGGCTGGCCTTCAGAAGCCTGGATCAGGTCGTAGACGTCGTTGCGATCGAGATTCACCGCGAGCGCGGCCGTACTCGCGGCGATCCGCTCAGGGTTCTGTGATCCGACGATCGCCACCGGGCGCGAGGGGTGCGCCAGCACAAAGGCCAGGGCGATCGACGCTCGGTCGACACCCTCGCGGTCGGCAAGACGATCGAGCGCAACCGCCAGCTCGGTGCGAATGCCCTCCCCTGTTACGACGCTGCCGCCACTCAGCGGCGACCACGCCAACGGGACCGCACCGATCCGCATCGCCTGATCGAGGGTGCCGTCACGCTGGGGCTGAAGGTGCGACACCGAGTACTGCGGCTGAACGGTCACGAGATCATGCCGGAGATGCGCGATGAGGGCGTCGACCTGGGCAGGGGTGTGATTCGAAACGCCGACGGCTCTGACTTTGCCCGCGTCGATGAACCCGTCGAGCACTGCGGCGACATCCGCAGGATGGCTGTACATGTCGGGTCGATGAATCTGATACACGTCGATATGGCTCGTCTGCAGGCGGCGGAGCGAAGCATCGAGTGCCTGCGACAAATAGGCAGGGGACGAGTCATAGGGAACCGGCGGCGCGATGCCACCCTTCGTCGCAAGCACCATCCGGTCGCGCAGCCCCGGAGTGGCAGCCAGGACGCGACCAAGCAGCTCTTCCGCCTGGCCGAACGCCGTCCCGCCCCAGTCGAGCCCGTAGACGTCGGCCGTGTCCATGAGGTTCATCCCGGCATCGAGGGCCACCTCGATGAGGCGAGTTGCCGTCGACAGGTCGTGACCCACGAATCGCCAATGGCCGTAGGCCAGCGGACCAACCTCGCCGAGGGGTCCGAGAACTCGCGGCGCGCTGATTTGGAGGGTCACGATCCCGTCGTTCCTGTCATCGACCCGACCCTAGTGTGAGGGCCAATCGGAGGTTTTCGCCATGGCTGATACCGCAGCGCCGTTCCGCTACGGCGTCATCGGCACCGGGATGATGGGTGTCGAACACATCGAAAACGTCAACCACATACCGGGGGCAGTCGTCGCCGCCTACTCCGATCCACATCCGGAAAGCCGGGCGGCCGCCCACACCCTCACCGACGGCGCAGTGGAGTTCGAGGACCATCGGGATCTGCTCGGTTCCGGTCTGGTTGACGCGGTGGTGATCGCCACGCCGAACCACACCCACGTCGATGTGCTTGCGGATGCGATGGCCACCGACCTCCACATCCTCGTAGAAAAGCCGCTCTGCATCACGATCGAGGACTGCCGCCGTGTGATCGAGTGGTCGAAGAACCGCAGTGCGATCACCTGGGTTGGGCTCGAGTACCGCTACATGCCGCCCGTGACCCGCCTCATCCGGGAAGTGAAAGACGGAACGGTGGGAGAGCTGCGGATGGTGGCAATTCGTGAGCACCGGTTTCCGTTCCTCCGCAAAGTCGGCGGCTGGAATCGGTTCAACCGAAACAGCGGGGGGACGATGGTCGAGAAGTGCTGTCACTTCTTCGACCTCATGAACGAGATCGTCCCAGGCAACCCCGTGCGCGTCGTGGCGTCCGGCGGGCAGGACGTGAATCATCTCGACGAGTCCTACGACGGCGAAGTTCCGGACATCCTCGACAACGCCTACGTCATCGTCGAGTACGACACGGGCGTCAGGGCGATGCTCGACCTGTGCATGTTCGCCGAGGCCACCAAGAATCAGGAGGAGGTCGTCGCAGTCGGGTCGAAAGGCAAGGTCGAAGCGTTCCTCCCTGAGAAGATCGTCCGCATCGGGCGACGCGGAACCCACTTCATCGGCGAGGCGGAAGAACACCATGTCGACGACGACCGCATCACCTACGAGGGACACCATCACGGGTCGAGCCAACTCGAACACCTCGACTTCATCGAGACGTGCCGCAGCGGCGCCACCCCCGAGGTGACCTTGGAAGACGGCATGCTGGCGGTTGCGATGGGCCTCGCCGCCCAGAGCTCCATCGCCCGCCACACCTGGGTCGACGTCGCCGAAATCCTCGCTTTTTAGCGAA
>JBBDQP010000109.1:0-2423 GCA_040905965.1 Acidimicrobiia bacterium | reverse complement strand
CGGACTGTTAATCCGTAGGTTGTGAGTTCGAGTCTCACCCCCGGAGCATCCGACTTCCCAGTCACGGTGATGTGACCGGGAAGTCTTCAGTTGCTTTCGCCGTGCCGTCCGACGATGTACCGCTAGACGATGAAGCTGGCGAAACCCAGGGCCAGTCCGACGGCGATCAGATCCAGGTCACCGAGTCCGACGCCAAGTGCGGCAAGAACAAATGCGACGACCGCTGCAGCGAGCAGGATCTTCGAGGGTCCCCATTTCGTGGCCATGCTGTCTCCTTTTCTGTGGCCTGAGGAACGGTAGTGGGGCCGCCCATCCCGAACGCGCCACGGAGGTCGTTTCTTCGCCGTCTTCTTCGTCGACGGATCACTCCGAGATGGAGATCGAGCCGGTCATCGACGGGTGAATCTGACAGAAGTAGCCGTAGGTCCCTGCCGCTTGGAAAGTGAAGTCGAAGGTTGCGCCTTCACTCAAGTTGCCCGAGTTGAAGGCACCCCCGGACGCCGTCCAGGTATGAGTGACCGAGTCGTTGTTGACGACCGAGACTGTGTCGCCCACCGCCCCGCTGGTGTCACCCGAGAAGGCGAAGCTGGCGATCGTGATCTGCAGGGATCTCGGCGGTGCGGTGGTCGTCGTGGTCGGGGCAAGGGTTGTGGTGGTTGTGGCGACGGTTGTGGTGGTCGTGGCGACAGTCGTGCTTGTCGTCGTGGGCGGGGTCGTTGTCGCCGCGACACTCGTGGTTGTTGTCGGCGCCGCGGTGGTGGATGTGGTCGTGCTCGTGATCGTCGGGGTTGTGGTTGCCGCAGACGTCTGAGAGGTCCCGGAGGTGTCAGTCGTCACCGTGGTCTCTGTGGTCGCGGTGGTCTCCGTGGTCTCAGTGGTGGTCGCGTTGCTGCTGGTCGTGATGGGTTCGTCCGCCGATCCGCTGCAGGCGACCGTCACCACGGCGATCAGCACGAACAGGAAGGTTGAGTGCGTCATCCGGTTCGACATCCTCCTTTATCCAGCCACGTAGTTCGTGCTCCTTCCAATACGGACCGAACCCCGAGTCGGTTCGTGCAAGTTGTCTCCGGCGGCGCGATCGGCCGTTCGTTGCGAAGGGCCGGACAACTCATGGGGTCGGGTGTCGCTCACGGGTCGCGGCCGCTGGTGGTGTAGACCGTCCCGAGTGGGCTCTTCCACAGGTAGTCACCGTCGGGGAGGGGTTCGTACGTCCATCCGTTCTGGTGGCGGATGCAATGATCGTGCCGGCACAGTGGGGCGAGGTCCTTGCAGTCTGTGATGCCGGTGTCGGCCCAGGTCCGGGTGTGATCGATATCACAGTCGATCACCGGCATACGGCACCCCGGTGCGACGCACGTCCGGTTTCTTGCTCTCACCCGTCGGACCTGGGAGGCGGTGGGTCGGCGACGTGTGGTCCCGTCTGCCAACGGCATTCCGCTGTCAGGGTCGGTGAGCGTCCAGTTCCAGATGCCGTCGCCGAGTTGAGCGGTGACCTGGCGAGCGATGTCAGCTCCGACGGGGCCGTATCCGGAGAGATCAGCAGCGTCGTCGTTGAGTCGGGCCAGGGTGGCGAGGTCGACGGTCAGGTGGACGGTGCCGGAGCGGCCGGTGGTTGTTCCGTTGAGAAGGTCGCTGAAGACGTCCGCCCGATGCTGGTCGATGCTTCGTGATGGGTCCTCGGAACGCCGTTCACGGGCGAGTCGGTCGATGAGATCTGTCGCGCTCGCTACGTCGACCGGATCCAGCCCGATTCCTGCCAGGGTCACGGTTCCGTCCGGGTCAGGCCAGGACTCGACTCGACGGTCCTTGCGGGACGACTGATACCGCTCTCGTGCCGAATCGGGGTCGATGTCGAGGCACACCCGTCGCACGGCTTCGACCAACTGTCCTGTCGTGAGGGTGGCCGCCTCATCGAGGAGGGTGTCGACCGCCATGCGGGCCTGGGCGATGGGGAGATGGTCGGTGTGACGGACGAGTATCCGCGCCCGAGCGCGGTCGACCAACCCCGCGGACAGCGCGTCGAACACCCGGGGGAGGCGGTTGCGGAGGTCGAGGGCGAAGCTGAGCTCGGTGTCGGCGGCCCGCCGAGTCCACCGCAGCGCCGCCCGGAGTTCCAGTGACGCTCCTGCGTCCGGATCCTCGATGTCTTCTGTCAGCACGTCGTAGGCGTCAGCAATCGAGGTGACGGCTCCCAGGAACTGGGCCTGGCCCGTCGAGTTGAGGCGATCCTGGGCTTTCAGATAGCGGACTCGGTCCGGTCCAGACAGTGCGTGCACGTCGACCATCGACAACACCGCCGCCAATCGGAGATCCGGAACCCAAGAGTCGAGGTCAGGCGGCAGCGCGAGCATTCCGGGTTCGGGTTCAGCCCGGAGACCAGCTTCGGTCAACTCGAAGATCAGGTTTTCTTCCGCCTGGATCTC
>JBBDQP010000108.1:12295-15125 GCA_040905965.1 Acidimicrobiia bacterium | reverse complement strand
AACGTCGCTTCGCTCCTGGGGGGAGAGAGTTGCCCCCCTCGCCACCGAGGCTTTGCGAGGGGGGGGGTCTGGATTTGGAGTGGTACCCGATGCGCGGACGCCGGGTTTCACTCTTCGATGGTCGTCGGAAGCACGATTCGGAACACCGTGCGACCCGGTTCGGACTCGATCGAGATGTCGCCGTGGTGGGAATCCACCACGATCCCGTACGTGATGCTGAGTCCGAGCCCGGTGCCCGCACCCGGTGGCTTGGTGGTGAAGAAGGAGTCGAAGGCGCGTTCGCGATGTTCGGGGGTGAAACCGGGGCCGTCGTCCTCGATCTCGACGACCACGCCGTCGGCCTCGGGGAACGCCCGGATGGCCACGGTGCCGCCGGTTCCCGACGTGGAGATCGAATAGGCGGCGTTGTCGATGATGTTCGTCCACACCTGATTGAGTTCGCTGCCCCGGGCATGGATCTGGGGAAGGTCGGGGTGGAACTCGGTGATGACATCGATCCCGGCCAGCTTGGGACGGAGTATCAGGAGCGTGTCCTCGATGCCCTTCTCTAGATCGACCTGCTGGACCGTCCCTCGGTCCAGGTAGGAGTACGACATGAGGGCACGGACGATGGCCGACATCCGGCGGGTTCCCTCCTCCACCTCGTACAGCAGGGAACGGGCCTCGTGGTCGGCGAGCAGAACGGAGAGCACCGCCTCCGACTCAGGATCGGCGAGGATCTCGTCGAGAAACTCGGTCAGCCCGGCCTCCACGACCATCGGCGCCACCCGCCAGGCGTCTTCAACTTCGGCATCCATCAGCCGGTCCTCGACCTCGGATTCCATGTCGGCCCGAGTGATGGCGTCCGGACGATCGCTGGCCGGATGGTCGGCGATCCGACTACGCAGCGCCTCGACTCCGGCGGAGTGTTCGATCGCAGTCGTGGTCGTCACGAGCCGGTCGATCGCTTCCCGCAACTGCCCGGCCGAACGGTTCACCGCGGCTGCCGGATTGTTCAGCTCGTGGGCGAGCCCCGCGGAGAGTGTGCCGAGCTGGGCCATGCGCTCGCTCTGGGCGAGCAACACCTGGGTCGCCTGCCAGCGCTCCAGCAGCACCTTGAACAACGCCCGGACGGCCTCGGAGCTGGTGTCGAGCAACTCGTCGATCTCCGCCCGGGGGATCGAAATCAATTCTGTCTCTTCCACCGCCCGGGCTGTCGCCGAACGCGGCGCATCCTGCAGGAGCGCCATCTCCCCGATCACCTCACCGGGCCTACGGGTAGCCAGATGAACGTCACGGTCGCCGCTGCGTTTGGTGATCTCGAGTGCGCCCCGGACGATGACGAAGGCGGTGTCGCCGTGGTCGCCTTCGGCAAACAGCTGCTCGCCGGAATCGAGGACGACTGCCGTGGTTCTCTGTGCGAGCCGTTCGAGATCGTCGTTGCTCAACTCGGTGAAGAGCGGTACCGCGCGGAGGGCGGAGACTTCGGTCACACGGACTCGAGATATTGGTGCACGAGGCTGACGGCGATGGCGCCCTGCCCGACGGCGGAGGCCACCCGCCGCACGACGCCCTCGCGCACGTCACCGGCGGCGAAGATCCCTGGCACGCTCGTCTCCATCGGCAGCGGATCCCTTTCCAAGGGCCAGTCGGCGGGCCAGGCTCCGTCGACTCTCAGGTCGGGTCCGGTCAGCACGAAGCCGCGCGGGTTGCGCATGGCCACGCCCTCCAGGAAGTCCGAATGGGGCACGGCGCCGATGAACAGGAAGAGTCCGTTCGTCTCGGCTTTCACGGTCTCGCCCGTCTCGCGGTCTTTGACCGTGACCCACTCGAGACGGCCGGTGCCCCCCGCGTCGATGATCTCGGCAGAGAGGCGAATGTCGATGTTGGGGGTCGCCCGCACCTGGTCGATCAGGTAGCTCGACATCCCCGCTTCGATCGTCGCCCCGCGCACGATGATCGTCACCTGACCGGCGTACTTCGAGAGCATCATCGCCGCCTGCCCGGCCGAGTTGGCGCCGCCCACGACATACACGTCCTCGCCGACGTACGAGGCTGCCTCAGACGGGGCGGCGCCGTAAAAGACGCCCGAGCCCACGAGCGCTTCGACCGCCTCGACCCCGAGCCGGCGGATGGTCATCCCCGAAGCGACGATGAGAGCGTGACAGCTCACACGCTGACCGTCCGACAGGACCACGGTCTTCACCGGATCGGCGACCTCGACTCCGACAACCTCGGGTCCGGTGAGGACTTCGGCCCCGAACTTCAGCGCCTGGGTGGTTGCTCGCGTGGCGAGGTCGCCTCCGCTGATCCCCGCCGGGAACCCCAGATAATTCTCGATGCGTGAACTGGTGCCGGCCTGGCCGCCGGTGGCGGCGCGTTCGATCAGCGCCGTGCGCAGCCCCTCCGAGGCGGAATACACCGCGGCCCCGAGGCCCGACGGCCCCGCCCCCACGATCACCACGTCGTAGAACGGGCTCTTCGCCTCGGTCTGCAGACCAACCGCCGCAGCGAGCGTCTGGATGTCGGGCTCGGACAGGCGCGTCCCGTCTGCCAGGACGACCAGCGGCATCGCACCGTCGCCGGCCTCCACCATTTCACGGGCCTCCGTGTCCTGTTCGATGTCGAAGAACCGGTACGGGACACGGTTGCGGGCGAGAAAGTCCTTCACGACGTGGGCCGTCGCCGACCAGCGGGTGGCGTATACCCGGACGCCGTCGTACGGGGCGGGATGGGAGGCAGTCCACTCGTCGATCAACTCGTCGAGGATGGGATAGAGGTGCTCTTCGGGCGGATCCCACGGCTTGAGGAGGTAATGGTCGAGGTGCACCTCGTTGATGGCCTCGATGGC
>JBBDQP010000108.1:0-12195 GCA_040905965.1 Acidimicrobiia bacterium | reverse complement strand
ACCCCGAACTCGTCGACGACGAGTGGGTGCGCCAGCGGGAATTCCTCGAAGGTGAACTGTCTGCCGCCGGCGGGCGGCTTGTCGATCATGTCGTCCTCGTTGGTCACCACCCGCTGTTCTTGGATGCGCCAGACGAACCGGATACCTATTGGAACCTGCCGATCGAGCGCAGGTCCCACATTCTCGAACTCGGGCGTCTGGCTGGTGTGCGGATTGGGTTCGCCGGCCATTGGCACCGGAACCACACCGTGTCGGGAGACGGCTTCACGCAGGTGATATCGGGTCCGGTCGGCTACCCGCTGGGCGAAGACCCGTCAGGCATCCGCACGGTCGACGTGGGCTCGGACGGGCTGGTCCATCAGTACCTGCCGTTGGATATGTGACTCTCGATTGAGCCAGACGGCCCGCAGGTCGGTACATTCGCCGAATGTCAGACGCCCGCGCCATCGCCGACGAGTACTGGAATCTCTATCGAGAGAACGACCACCTGCACGCGCTGTGGGAGGGTGAACTCGAGTATCTGGAACGCTGGTCCGATCTGAGCGAAGAGGGTCTCGCCGCGTACCGCGCCGCCCTGCTCGATATCGCCCAACGGGCCGAGGCCGCTCGACAGGGTGCCGACGGACCAGAGGCCATCACGCTCTCCACCGTTCTCTGGCACGCTCGCGTCGCAGCCGCTTCCACCGAAGCCGAAGCGTTGCTTGCTGTCCACAATCCGGTGGTCGGGCTGTACTCGTTGCTTGCGGCCTTTCTGAATCGCTACACCCTCACCACCGAGGATCACGGACGGCGATACCTCGAAAAGCTTCGTGGGCTGCCAGTGATGATCGGTCAGCTGATCGGCGGTCTGGAACGGGGAAGAGACGTCGGCTGGGTCCCCAACGAACTGCACGTCCAGATGATGATCGACACCCTCGATCGGGTGCTCTCTACCGACGCCCGCCACCATCCCTTCGGTGGCCAGCCGGCTCCGTCCGAGGGTGGGCATCCTGACTGGCACGACTCCATCACGGCCATCATCGACGACCACATCCAGCCTGCGCTTCGTCGCTACCGGGACGCCCTCGAGGCGATCTCGATGCCCGCTGCACCATCGGCGGATGAGCCAGGGTTGTGTCATCTCGACGGTGGCGAGGATCTCTACCGGCGCCTCGTTGCTGGATTCACCACCACCGACCTCAGCCCCGAAACCATCCACGAACGGGGTCTCGAACAGGTGGCCAGGCTCGACGACGAGTATCGCCAGAGGGGCGGTGCGGCGTTCGGAACCACCGATCTGGCGGAGATCTACTCGAAGCTGCGGAACGACGAATCGCTGCATTATCACGATGTGGACCAGCTCATCTCCGACGCAACCGAGATGTTCCATCGTGCCCAGGCCGAGGCACCCAACTGGTTCCGACACACCCCGGAGAGCGACTGCGAAGTGCGGCCGACGACGGCGGGAGCCATGGCTTTCTACTCGAGTCCCAACCCGGAGACCGGCAAGCCCGCCGCCTTCTACTTCAACGTTTCCGACCCTTCGCTATGGGGGCCGCAACTGGCGGCGACCACGTTCCACGAGGGCATCCCCGGCCATCACTTCGACATCGCCCGGTCGGTCGAGAACGAGGATCTCCACCTCGTCCACCGCAAGCTCTACATCGCCGCCTTCAACGAAGGCTGGGCGCTCTACTCCGAGCGGCTGTCCGACGAGATGGGGCTGTTCCGCAACGACATCGAACGGCTGGGGATGCTGGCAGGCGACTCGCTGCGGGCCTGTCGGCTGGTGGTCGACACCGGGATGCACCTGCACGGCTGGTCGCGGGATCGGGCGATCGAATACATGATGGACAACAGCCCGCTGCCAAAGGGTGAGATCGAAGCCGAAGTCGATCGGTACATCGGCAGTCCCGGTCAGGCGTTGTCCTACATGATCGGCCGGCTGGAGATCGCCGACGCCCGGGCGCGGGCGGAAGAGGCGCTTGGAGCGGCCTTCGACATCGCCGACTTTCACGAGGCGGTCCTCGGACACGGCACCGTCCCCCTCGAGACGATGCGGACGTCGGTGGAGGCGTGGGTGGCCTCGGTGGCGTGAGAACGAGATCCAAACCCTGGGTTCAGGACCACCTATATGGCGGGTTTCTCGCACCAGTTGAGCGTCAGGCGGCGTGAGGTCACCGTTGGCGAGTCGCTCGGGAGGCATTCGCAGCGAGTCGGCGGAATTCACCCTGTTCCTCGCCGCCACCATGTCGATGACCGCTCTCGGCATCGACGTGATGCTGCCGGCCTTCGGTGCCATCCGCGAAGCGTTCGGTCTCGCCCCGGACTCCACCCAGGTGGCCAGGGTGGTCACCGCCTACTTCTTCGGCATCGCCGTCGGCCAGATCTTCTACGGGCCGTTCGCCGACTACTTCGGTCGGAAACGCACGCTGTCGGTGGCCGCCGGCTTGTACGGGCTGGGAGCGATCCTGTCGGCGTTGGCCCCCAGTCTCGGACTGATGCTGGCCGCCCGATTCCTGTGGGGCCTCGGTGCTGCCGGTGCCAGGGTGGTCGTCGGCGCCATCGTCCGGGACGTCTACGAGGGCGACCGGATGGCGCGGGCGCTTTCGCTGGTGTTCTCGATCTTCATCCTGGTTCCGGTCTTCGCCCCCGCGCTGGGGGCGCTGGTCCTCACCTTCACCTCCTGGCCGTGGGTGTTCGGATTCTGTGCTCTGTGGGCGGCCGGGATCCTGGTGTGGTCGCGTCGTCTGCACGAGACGCTCGCCCCCGAGAATCGTCTGGCCGACCTGAGCTTCGCCCGGCTGAAAGTTGCGGCCCGGTTCGTGGTGTCCAACCGGATCACCGTCGGCCACACGCTCGCACTCGCCGTGCTGTTCGGGGCGTTCACCTCGTATCTGGCATCGGCCGAGATCATGTTCGCCGAGGTCTTCGGTGTGGTCGAGGCGTTCCCCATCTACTTCGGTGCGCTGGCCGCAGTGATGGGCCTGATGATGGTGATCAACGGTCGGGTGGTCGAGCGGATCGGCATGATCCGGCTGAGTCGCTGGACGATGGCGGCCTACGTGATGGTGTCGCTCGTGTTCATGGTCGTCATCCTGATGGACGGCGGGCGGCCGCCGCTGTGGGTCTTCGTGACGGGGATGGGCGGGATCATGGCGACCCACGCCCTGCTGATCCCGAATTTGAACAGTCGGGCGTTGGAGCCGATGGGGACGGTGGCAGGCATGGCGGCCGCCATCGTGGGGACCGCCTCGACGCTGATCGGCGCCACCCTCGGGGCGATGCTCGACGCCCGGTTCGACGGCACCGTCGCCCCGTTCGGCATCGCCCTCTTCGCCGCCGCCCTGCTCGCCACCGCCCTCCTCCGCTGGTCCGAACGGGGCGCCTGAGATCCAAACCCTGGGTTCAGGACCACCTATATGGCGGGTTTCTCGCACCAGTTGAGCATCAGGCGCGGGTGAAGGTGGTGCCGTCGAAGGTGCCTTCGAGTGACACCGTCGAGTCGGACCAGCTGACACCTTGGTCAGAAGTGAGTTCCAGGTCGGACAGATCCCCGGCGACCGGGATCGAATCGCCGCCGCACTGCGGGGGATAGGACTCGAGCACCATGTCGCACAGTCGGGCGTTTCCGTCGGCGTCGACAAACAGGTAGCCGGACACGACGAACGATCCGTCGATTGTCCCGGCGGCCAGCACCTGGGCCGCACTCAGGGAGGCAGAAGGCGTGATCGGCTCGTCGGATGCGTCCGACGGGGCGTTCGGATCGGCATTCGGGTCGCCGATGTCGTCGCAGTTCGGGTCCCCGGCCAGACAGGCGCCGGCCACGTCGGGGGCGTCCGCATCGCTGGTGGGCACCCCGGAGTTCGAAGCGCCTTCTCCGCCACCGCAGGCGGCGAGCACCAGGACAAGCATGCCTGTGAGGGCTGTCAATTTTCTCATTTCATGTTCCTTCAATCGGATTCGTACCAATCCGACGCTGGCATAGGCCCCAGGGTTCCCCGGTCGAAGAATCCTCTGGACAGTTGGGAGCAGTGACCATAGATTCGAACTCGGTCATAACGTCAGAAAGCAATCATGCCTCGCCCATTCGCCGAAGAAGAGCGCACACTCCTCAAGAAGAAGCTCCACGCCAGCGCCCGTCACCGCATCGAACAGTCGGGTGTCCGCTCGATGTCCGTCGCCGACCTCGCCCGACAGGTGGGGATCTCCAAGGGTGCCTTCTACCTGCTGTACGAATCGAAGGACGCCCTCGTCATGGAGATCCTCGACGAGGTGGAATCCGAGGTGCGAAACCAGCTGGTAGAAGTCGCCGGCGACCGCACCGGGAGCCCAACGCAGGTGATGCACGGCGTGGTTCGCACCATGTTCGAGGCGGTCGGGGGCCATCCCGTTCTTGCCCTCCTGGCGGATCCCGAAGA
Organism: Acidimicrobiia bacterium; assembly: GCA_040905965.1. Classification (GTDB taxonomy): domain Bacteria; phylum Actinomycetota; class Acidimicrobiia; order Spongiisociales; family ZC4RG35; genus DATHWB01. The sequence continues at coordinate 7,795 of JBBDQP010000108.1, read as the reverse complement.
AGGCCCGCACATCTTCCGGATGGTGACGCCCGAACAGATGGCCGAGCGTGCGGCCGACGACGATCGCTGGTTCGCCGAGCTGGCCGCCGGACTGCGCCGCGACGGGATCCTCGCCGACGACGTCGGCGACGACATTCTGGCCGCCATCGCCCGCATGGCGCTGACGGTGAGTCAGGATCCGGAACTGCTTGCCCACCCAAGCCTCATCGATGTGATGTGTGAGGCGCTCGCCGTCCGGTTGGCAGGAGATGGAGGGTGATCCAGATCGAGGACCTCCGCTATCGCTACCCCGGCACCGCCGCCGACGTCCTTCGATCGCTCTCGTTCTCGATCGACGCCGGTCAGGTCTTCGGATTCCTCGGCCCGTCCGGTGCGGGCAAGTCGACCACCCAGCGGATCCTCACGGGCGTCCTCGGAGGGTGGTCGGGGTCGGTTCAGGTCGACGGCCACCCTCTTGCCGAGCTGGGAAGCGACTACCGCGCACGAATTGGTGTCTCCTTCGAGTTCCCGAATGTCTACACCCGGCTCACCGCGAGGGAGAACCTGGCGTTCTTCGCGGCGCTTCATCGCGGCGAGACCCGACCCCCTCTCGAGCTGCTCGCCCTGGTGGGGCTGGCCGACGTCGCCGACCACCGCGTCTCGACCTTCTCGAAGGGGATGCGGATGCGTCTCAACCTCGCTCGTGCATTCCTCAACCGACCATCGATCCTGTTTCTGGACGAACCCACGTCGGGGCTGGACCCGTCCAGCGCACGTTTCGTCAAGGACCTCGTCAAAGAGGCCGCCGCCGGGGGAGCCGCCGTATTCGTGACCACCCACGACATGGCGGCCGCCACCGAACTCTGCGACGAGGTCGGCTTCCTGGTCGACGGTCGACTGCAAGGTTCAGGCCCCCCGCGTGACCTCATGGTCTCGCACGGTCGGAGGGTTGTTACCGTCACGCACCGCCTGGCCGACGGCACAATCGCCACCGAGGAATTCGAACTCGACCGGCTGCTCGCCGGGCCCCGCTTCTCCGAACTCGTCGCCACCGGAGGCATCGAGACGATTCACACCGCCGAAGCCACTCTGGAGGATGTCTTCCTGACAGTCACCGGAAGGCGACTGTCGTGACAGTCGCTGCGCTCGCTCGTGTCGACACCCTTCTCGCCTGGCGCCGGGGAGTGATCGGGGCGGCGGGAGTCGTTGCCCTGATCTACGTGATCCTGTTGCGCCTCGTGCCTGCACCTGTTGGCTCCGTCCTGCTGCCGTACCTCGTCTTCTCCGACCCGGCCGCGCTCGGATTCTTCTTCGTGGGGGGCACCGTTCTCGCCGATCGTGCGCAAGGCGTCGCCGCTGCGGTATCCACGTCCCCGGTTGAACCATGGGAGGTGGTCGTGGGTCGTGTCGGGGTCCTCTCCGCCATCGGTTCGGCCGGCGGATTGGCGCTCGGGCTTGCCTCGGGTCTGGAGGTGGACTGGCTGACCTTCGCCCCGGCCGTGATGTTGACTGCGGTGCTCTACACATGCTTCGGCTACGCGGTGGCTATGCGTTCCGATTCCGTCAACGCGTATTTCGCCCGGGCCACCGCCTGGTCGATACCGCTGTTCACCCCGTTGGTGGCGTTTGCCCTTGACCCGGAACAGTGGGTGTTGTCGCTTTGGCCGACGACCGCGTCGCTCGTCCTGCTGCGGGGTGGTGCGGGAACAGACCGTGCATTGGTCGCTCTCTCGGTGTTGGTGATGGCGACGCTGTTCGTCGGACGGTGGGCGATCTCAGAACTCGAAGCGGCGCGTCGGGAGGCAAGGTCATGAGCGTCGCCGGACTGGTCCGGTCCGACCTCGCCAACCTGCGTCGCGACCCGATGTTGATGGCCGCCGGTCTAGCCCCCGTGCTGATCGCGGCGCTCATCGGCTTCGGGTTCGAACCGCTGACGAACGCCGCAGCCGGCGATATCGACCTCGCTGTCCATCGACCGCTGTTCGTCGCGGGCGCACTGCTACTCACGCCGCTACTGATCGGGTTCGTGGTCGGGTTTCTGTTGGTGGAGGAGGGCGAGGAGCGGATCCTCGACGCGGTCGCGGTGACGTCGCGCGGTCGGGACGGCTTTCTGCGACACCGCCTGATGGTCCCGGCGGTGGTCGGCTCGGTGACTGCGGGGGGTGTCGGGCTGGTCCTCGAATCGCTGGGATGGCCGCGTCTCGTGGCGGTGGCGGTCCTCGCCGGCGGGACTGCGGTGCTGGTGACTTTGACGATCGCCACCCTCGCCCGCGACCGGGTGCAGGCATTGGTTGTGTCAAAGCTCACCGGATTCCTGCTGGTCGCGGCCGTCGCCTTCCAGTTCATCGAAGGGTGGTGGCGCATCCCGTTCGGCCTGGTCCCGGCGACGTGGGTCGTCGAGACGGTCGTGGCGGAGGTGGTGTGGCCGGGATTCGTCCTCGGCCTCGGTACGCACGGTGTGGTGGGCGCGCTCCTATGGCGACGGATCAGACGGTTGCACAGCGTCTGATTGGGCCCTGTCGAGCGGTGGGAGCGTGCCAGTGCTCGTACGACGTCAGACGTCGTTCATGCTTGACCGGGGCCTTCAACCGATCGCCTGACCGAATCTGCGAAGGCGGCCCGCAACTCGTCGTCACCGAAACCCGACGTGATCTCGGCAGCGAGCGCGTCGAATGTGGACCTTGCCTCCTGCGCCCCGGATGCATCTCCGAGTGCACCGAACACCGCCATCCGCTCGCGCTGCACGTCGAGTTCCAGTCTGCGGAAGTCCAGGCCGGCCAGTTCGTCGACACACGAATTCAGCCGCTCGAGCGCGTCGGCATGATCACCCTTGGCGGTGGCAAGTCGGGCCTCCGTCATCAGCAGGCCTGGCCGCTGATTCGCAACAGCGTGATCCTCGACAAACATCCGAAAGGTCGCGACGTGGGATGCGGCGGCTTCGAGGTCACCCCGCTCGATGGCGAGAATGCTGAGACCGCGAAGCGCGTCGGAGCGCCCGATGAGCCTGCCCAGGTTCGGAACGTCCATGGCCCGCTGAAACAGTTCCTCGGCGGTGTCCGGGCGACCTGCCGCCAGTGCGCAGTGGCCGATTTCAGTCCAGACCCATCCGCCGTACAACTGAGTGAGCGGCATATCGAGAGCCTGCAGGGTGGACTCCTGCATCTCCATCGCGACTTGGAGGTACCGCCCACCGATTCGTTCGTAGCACGACGCCACCATGCATGGCCCCAACGGCGCGAGCCACGGAAATCCGCTCGCCTGGTGGGCGGCATCTGCCCGACGGAACGCCCCCAGCGCGTCCTCGAGATCTCCGCGCAGCATCGCCACCCTCCCCTGAAAGAGGGCAGCCCAACCTTCCGACGCCTTGTCGCCGATACGATCGGCAATCTCCATCCCCCTCTCAGCGGCATGCATCGCCTCGGCGATCTCGTTGCGTTGGAGGTGGGCGAGGGGCAACGAGAGTGTCAGTAGCTCGCACTGCCATTTGAGGTGGCCCGACTCCTCAGCCAGAGACAGGGCGCGCCGGGCCTCCCGGATCGAGTCGGTGGATTTGAGCGACTGCGCGAGGGTGTTGGCAAGGTGGGTGAGGCCGAAAAGCACCGTTTCGACGTCGTCGAGTTCCTCGCCGACTCTTGCCATCTCGCCCATGTAGTGCTCGACCGCATCGAAATCACCTGTGGCCGCCCGCAGATAGCACTGGTACATGCATGTCTCGGCGAGTGGGGCATCGCTCCCGGTGGCCCGTGCGACCTCCTCGGCTGTCCCCAACTCGGCGAATGCGAGTTCGAAATCCTGCAGCATCAAGCCTGTCACGAATGCAGCTTTGCTCTGGCCGGACAGCATCATCTCGAGGTCGTCGGACCGCTCTCCTTCGGACTTGAGTCGGGAGTACGCCTCGATGGCTGCCGGGAACTCGAAGGCGCCCTCATACGCGCGTCCAAGACCTTCAAGAACCGCACGAACCATCTCGGGAGGAGGCTCGGAGGCGGCATCGAGGATCTCGAGCGCCCGAGTAAAGCGGGCAACTGCTTCGGGAATGGCATGTGCACGAAGGGCGCGTCTGCCGGCGCCGACGAGGAAAGGCACCGCCAACTCGGGAAGCCGCCCGATGAGGAAGTGGTCGGCGATGTCTTCGGCGCGCTCCGGTTGGACCAGCGCCAGATGTCGGCCGATTCGAGCGTGCATCTCGGTCCGATTTCGGAGGAGGAGGGTCTCGTAGATCGCTTCCTGAGTCAGGGCATGCTTGAAACGGAACACCCGCTTGGGCAACACCGCGATCTCACTGAGGATGTCGCGGCGTTGCAGAGTGATCAGTGCCTCGTCGATTCCCAGATGGTCTTCGAGCACGGCGGCGAGTTCGTCGTAGCGGAACTCCCGACCCAGCACGCTCCCGGTTTGGACGACGCGTCTGGTGACCTCGTCAAGAGAATCGAGCCGGGTAGTGATGACTGCTGCCAGGCTGTCGGGGATGGTCACATCCACCAGGTCTGTGGACGCCACCCACGTGCCGTGCTCCTCCTTCACAAGACCCCGGTCGATCATCGAGCGGATGACTTCCTCGATGAAGAACGGGTTGCCTTCGGACTTGGCGAGAATGGCGGAACGCATACCTGCGGGAAGACCGTCGACGTCGAGGAGCGCAGCCACGAGCGTTCGCGACTGAGTGTCGTCGAGCGGTGCGAGTTCCACGGCCCGGTGGATGTGGGGGTGATCGCGCTCCACCGCCTCTCGCACGGCCCACGACGGCTCGTGCCGTCGAGGCCGGTATGCCAGCACCAGGGCCACCGGAGCGCGTTCTGCCAAGTCGAGGAGACGGGTTGCCAGATCGATCGAGGACGAGTCCGCCCAATGGAGATCTTCGAAGACGAGTACGAGAGGCGCCTGCTTCGCCATTGCCGCCAACAGTTCGACGACAGCATGAAAAGTCTCGGCCCGCAGACGATCCGGCGCCAGGTAGTCGATCCTGTCGCGGAACTCGTCAGGCACCGCCGCTCCGGCCGCCGTTCCCAGAAATGGCCCGATGTCGGCTGCGCGACCGGGAAGAACAGCGCGGATCTGCTCGTCGATCGCCTTCCAGAGGGTGGCGGGGTCAGCGCTCTCGTCCATACCGGCGGCTCGCCGAAGGAGTCGCTGGACGACAGCGAACGGGACCGCCCTCTCGTAGCTCAATGCCCGAGCGACGATCCAGGTTGGCGGGGCGCTGCGACTCATGAACGCGTCTCTCGCCTCGGAAATGAGTCGGGACTTGCCGATGCCCGCCTCCCCAGTGACCGACACGACCCGACCTTGGCTGCCGCTCGCCTCTTCCAGCGCCGCCATCAGCGCGTCGAGATCTGCGGAGCGGCCGATCATGGGGGCGCGCATCCCCGGGATGCCACGCGTCGCTTCGGGACGCGCGAATACCCCGGCCACCCGATGGGCTTCGACCGGCTCCGACCTTCCTTTCACGTCGATCGGCCCGAGCGCTTCGAGTTCGAACAGACCCTCGACCAGCCGACGGGTCGCCTCCGAAATCTGGACGCTGCCCGGTGAAGCCGTCTGCTCCATCCTGGCTGCAACGTTGACGGCGTCGCCCATCGCCGTGTACTCGACCCGCAGATCCGATCCGATGGCTCCCACGACGACGAGTCCGGTGTTCACCCCGACCCGTACGTCGAAGTCGACGCCCCACCGTTGCTTCACCTCTTGTCGGTAGGGCTTGATCTGGGCGACGATCTCGAGTCCTGCCCGCACCGCTCGTTCCGGGTCGTCCTCATGCCCGATCGGCGCTCCGAAGAAGGCCAGGATGGCGTCTCCCATCATCCTCGCCAGGGTTCCTTCGTACTTGTAGATAGGGGCGATGAGATGCTCGAAGGCGCCGTTCATGATCTCGGCCCACTCCTCGGGGTCCAAATGTTCGGCGGCCGTGGTCGACCCCTGCAGGTCGGAGAACAACATCGTGACCGTGCGACGCTCGCCTTGGGAGGTGCCGGTCGATTCGGCGGACTCCAGTTTTCCGAGCAACTCAGGGGGAATGAAGCGACGCAGTCCTTGGTCGGCGCGCGAAGAGGCCGACGCTCGGTCGACCTTGGTGCCACAGCGAGCACAGAACGCCGCACCTTCGGGCAGTTCCGCACCGCAATTGCTGCACGCCGGGCTCAGGGGCGAACCGCATCGGATGCAGAATGCTGCATCGCTCGGGTTCTCGCTTGAGCAAACCGGACAGGCCAAGTCGCCTCCCTCCCGGGGGCCGACCATACCCGGTGCGTCCCACGGCGGCTCGGTGAACGGTGGCAGCCCTGGTTGGTTCCTCCGGTGGCCTTATTCCTCCGAGGGCCGGAACGTGGCCTTGATCAGGCCGTCGTCGCGGGCGGAGAACGTCCGGTACAGATCTGGCCCCTCTTTCAGCGGCCGGTCCGGATGCGTGATCACGGTCTCGGTCGGGATCCGGAACCCTGCCAATTCGGGAAGGATCCGATCGAGCACGCTGCGCACCGGCGCGCGACCTGTGCTGATGCTCAGGTTCTTGTCGTAGGCGGCGACCGGGTCGATGCCGAAGGCTTCCGCCGTCTGCACTGCGATGATCGAGATCGTCGCTCCGACGGCCGCCAACTGCGCTGCGAGACGCTGGGCGGAGAGCGGTCCGGCCGCCTCCACCACCGCCGGGAACTCACCGGATGCGTCTTCGGGTGTGGCAGTGCGGGCTCCGAGGCTCTCGGCTGCCTCTCGCCGACTCGCCACCGGGTCGATCGCCAGGATGTCTGTCACCCCCACCGCCCGGGCGGCGGCCACCGCGCACAACCCCACCGCACCGAGCCCGATGATCGCCATCGGGCCCTCCGTCCAGTCGGTCCGGGTGACAGCATGCAAGGCGGTGGGGAAGTTGTCGGTGAGCAGCAGGGCAGTCGGGTCGTCGACACCATCGGGTATAGGAACCACGGTTCCGTCGGCCAGCGGGACACGCAGACGCTCCGCCTGCCCGCCGTGAAGAGGCGGAGGAACTCCCGAAGGATCCCCCCAGCCGAACAGTCGGCTCGATCTGCACCGTGATGAGAGACCCGAAGCGCACTGTCGACAATGTCCGCACGAGACGGTGAAGGGGACGATGACCCGGTCGCCGGGTGCGACCGTCGAAACCTCTGACCCTGTCGCCGAGACCACCCCCACCGCCTCATGGCCGGGGATCACGCCGGGCGCGCACGGCTCTCGATCTTCGAAGGGGTGGAGGTCCGAGCCGCACAGGCCGGAGAGCGTGACGTCGACGATGACGTCGGTCGGATCTTCGATGACGGGCTCGGGGAGGTCGGAGGCGACGCGGATCTCGCCGGGACCGTCGAAGAACAGACCGCGCATCAGCTCAATTCCAGTCGCCGTTGCCGCCGATGCGTTCGACGGAGATGCGGGTGACGAATCCGTCGGGGGCGCTGGCGGGAACGAAGTCGACATCGGGACCGAGATACACCTTGGCGAGGCGGCGGAGAAGGTCGGCGCCACCACCTTCGGCGACTCTCGCCCGGCCGTGGATGACGACGTATGGCTCCATCCCGTGCGGGCCGGGATGACCGCTGGCGATCGAGAGGGCGACGCGTGGATCACGACGGATGTTGGCGAGCTTTCGCTGGGTCCGGCTCAGATGAGCCGAGACGATCTCGTCGTCTTCGATACCCACCCAAATGCCTGTCACCTGGGGGCTGCCGTCCGGTTCGAGGGTGACGAGATGGGCGAGGCGGCCTTCTTCGATGAGGGCGCGGACGGATGCGGGGATGGTCATCGTTTGCTCCTGGTAATTCCGCCCGAACCTACCGGTTGTCGCGCTTTCTGTGGGCTGGATTGGACG
>JBBDQP010000107.1:0-15492 GCA_040905965.1 Acidimicrobiia bacterium | reverse complement strand
TCGGGATGTCACGCGTGATCTCCTCGGCGCCGAGCTTGGTGTCGCGGGCGTCGATCTCGTGCTCTTCGATGTGGATCGACGTGAGCAGGTCGTCCTGGACGAGACGCTGGGAGAGGATGATGGCGTCCTCGAAGTTGTGACCGTTCCACGGCATGAAGGCAACGATCAAGTTCCGGCCGAGGGCGAGTTCGCCCTGGTCGGTGGAAGGCCCGTCGGCGAGCACGTCGCCGACCTTCACCTTGTCGCCTTCGCGCGCCAGCGGCTTCTGATTCATGCAGGTGCCCTGGTTGGAACGCTCGAACTTGTCGAGGGGGTAGGTGTGCTTCTTGTTCGTGCCGGTTTCCTTGACCACGATCTCGACGCCGGTGACCTCGGTCACTTCGCCGTCGACGGTCGAAATGACCATGTCGCCTGAGTCCTGGGCGGCACGACGCTCGACCCCGGTCCCCACGAGCGGAGCATCCGAACGGATCAGCGGGACTGCCTGACGTTGCATGTTCGAACCCATGAGGGCGCGGTTGGCGTCGTCATGCTCGAGGAATGGGATGAGTGCGGTCGAGACCGAGACGATCTGCTTGGGCGACACGTCCATGTAGTCCACCTGGGTGGGCGAGACCGACTCGACTTCTCCCCCGGCCTTGCGGACGAGCACACGCGGGTTGCGGAACGTGCTGTCCTCCTTGAGCGGAGCGTTCGCCTGGGCGATGACGTAGCGCTCTTCCTCGGTGGCGGTCAGATACTCGATCTTCTTTGTAACCGTGCCGTCTTCGACCTTGCGGTACGGCGTCTCGATGAATCCGAACCGGTTGACCCTGGCATAGGTCGCCAGCGAGCCGATCAGTCCGATGTTCGGACCCTCCGGTGTCTCAATCGGGCACATGCGGCCGTAGTGGCTGGAGTGGACGTCGCGAACCTCGAATCCGGCGCGCTCACGGCTGAGACCGCCGGGGCCGAGTGCAGACAGCCGGCGACGGTGCGTCAACCCGGCCAGCGGGTTCGGCTGGTCCATGAACTGGCTGAGCTGGGAGGTCCCGAAGAACTCCTTGATCGAGGCGGTGACCGGACGGATGTTGATCAGCGACTGCGGCGTGATCGCTTCCGGATCCTGGGTGGTCATCCGCTCTTTGACGACCCGCTCGAGGCGGGAGAGCCCCACTCGGATCTGGTTCTGGATCAGCTCACCCACCGTCCGAATGCGGCGGTTTCCGAAGTGGTCGATGTCGTCGGTGAGGACCGGAATCTCGATGCCCTTGTGGGTGGTCATCGTCGGCTGACCGGCATGCATCGCCACGAGATACTTGATCGCGTCGACCATGTCCTCGTCACGCAACAACTGGAGCCCTTCGGCCCGGTAGTCGTCGGGTGTCGGCTCCTGGAACTTCTGGCTGAGCTTGTAGCGGCCGACCCGGGTGAGGTCGTAACGCTTCGGATTCCGGAACAGCGTCTGGATCAGCCCGCGGGCAGATTCGACGGTGGTCGGCTCGCCTGGACGCAGCTTGCGGTAGAGGTCGACGAGCGCCTCGTCACGATCGGTGGCCGGGTCGCGCTCGAGTGTGTTCTTGATCGACTCGGCGCCGTCGAACAGATCGAGGATCTCCTCGTCGGTCTCGGCGATGCCGAGGGCACGGAGGAAGGCGGAGACGTACTGACGGCGCTTGCGGTCGACGCGGACACCGATGGTGTCGCGCTTGTCGGTGTCGAACTCGAGCCAGGCACCACGTCCGGGGATGACCTTGCCGGCGTAGATGAATCGGTCGGAGGTCTTGTCCGGCGTTGCGTCGTAATAGACACCAGGCGAACGGACCAGCTGGGAGACGACGACGCGCTCTGTCCCGTTGACGATGAAGACACCGTTTTCGGTCATCATCGGGAAGTCGCCGAGGAAGACCTGCTGTTCTTTGATTTCGCCGGTCTGCTTGTTCATGAACCGGGCGGTGACGAACAGCGGACGGGCGTAGTTGGTGTCGCGCTCCTTGCACTCTTCGATCGACATGATCGGATCACCGAAACGGTGATCGGTCAGTTCGAGGGCAAGCGAGCCGGTGAAGTCCTCGATGGGAGAGATCTCATCGAAGATCTCCTTGAGTCCCTCGTCGAGGAACCATTGAAATGACTCGTGTTGGACTGCGAGAAGGTCGGGCAGGGGAAGTACTTCGGGGATTTTGCCGAAGGAAAAGCGCTCAGCGACGCGCGAGGACAAAATTGCCTCCTAAACGAATGTGGTGGGTCCGGACAACCAGATTGAGCACGTTAGCACGAGCGACCAACGCATCTCAAAACGAAATATTCCGTTGTCGGACGCCACTTCCGGTGTCGAACGGTGTCGACGGCCGGTAGACGTCGCCTTTCGGCTGAGCGCAGCATACGGCATCGCGGGGAAATGTGTCAACGAATGAGGCTCGACGATGCCGGTCCCGACCGGGGTGTCAGTCGACCGCCCCGAGGACCTCGCGCATCCAGTCGTAGCTCGCCTTCGGTGTGCGCTGCAGCGTCGAGTAGTCGACGTGAACCAGACCGAATCGTTTCGAATAGCCGAACGCCCACTCGAAATTGTCCATCAGGGACCAGACGAAGTAGCCAGCCAGCGGTACCCCGGTATCGATCGCGTCGCTCGCCGCCTGGAAGTGCCGACGGAGATAGGAGATTCGGTCCTGGTCGTCGACCGTGCCGTCGGTTCCCACCGCGTCGGGATAGGCGGCTCCGCTCTCCGTGACGAAGATCTCCCCGAAGGCGTAGTCCTCGGAGAGCTTTCGGAGCTGGACGGTGAGGCCGCCGGGAACGACAGGCCAGCCCATGTCGGTCACCTCTTCGGCGTCATATCGACGGACGTCACGGTCCGAGTCGGCCAGGTGCGGGTCGGCCACGACCGACGAGGTGTAGTAGTTGAGCCCGATGAAGTCGAGCGGCTCGGCGATGATGTCGAGGTCGCCACCGAGCACCGGGCTCTCATCCCAGTCGTAATCCCTCACGGCGCCCTCCGGATACCCGCGGCCAGCCACCGGATCGAGGAACCAGCCGTTCATCTTCTCGTCGGCGATCCGGGCCGCCGTGACGTCCGAGGGGTGGTTCGATGCGGCCAGTTTCGTCTCCTGATTGACCACGTACCCGGCCTCCAACCCGTCCGCATGGAGATGTTGGGCAACAAGACCGTGGCCGAGCATCAGGTGATGAGCGGCCGACAGCGCAGACGTCGTGTCCTGCAGTCCCGGCGCGTGCTCGCCGCTCAAATGTCCGAGGATCGCCGAGCACCACGGCTCGTTGAGAGTCACGAACCGCTTCACCCGATCACCCAGACGACCGGTGACGGCGGTGGCGTAATCGAGGAACGCTTCGGCAGTCACACGGCTCCGCCATCCTCCGCGATCCTCCAGGGCCTGCGGCAAGTCCCAGTGATAGAGGGTCGGAAATGGCGTGATCCGCGCCTCGAGAAGTTCATCCACCAAGTGGTCGTAGAAGTCGAGGCCGCGGTGGCTGACCTCGCCGGTCCCGTCCGGCATCACCCGGGGCCAGGCAATGGAGAACCGATAGGCGTCGACGCCCAGCGCAGCGATCAAGGCGACGTCTTCCGGCATTCGGTGGTAGTGATCGCAGGCCACATCGCCCGTGTCACCACCCCGCACCTTGCCGGGAGTCTTGGAGAACCGGTCCCAGATCGATTCGCCCCGACCGTCTTCCTCGGCGGCGCCTTCGATCTGATACGACGCGGTCGCCACCCCCCAAACGAAGGTGTCGGGAAACTGCATGCGATCGACGCTACCGGATGCGGAAGACCGCCTTGCCCATGACTTTCCGCTCGGTGAACATCGCGAAGGCTGCCTCGTATTCGTCGAGAGAGAACTCGGCGCTCACCCTGGGCCGGATCCGTCCGTCGGCGATCATCCCCGCCATCTCCGCGAAGTTCTCCCGATGCAGTTCGGGTTCCTCCTGCATGATCGACCTCCCCCAGAAGACGCCAACGATCGACATTCCCTTGAGCAGGGTCAGGTTGAGTGGAATCGTCGGGATGTCGCCAGCCGCGAACCCGACGACCGCCAGTCGACCGTTCCACGCCGTCGACCGAACTGCCATCTCGGTGATGTCACCGCCGACCGGGTCGTAGACCACGTCCACCCCTCGCCCGTCCGTGAGTTCCGCCAACCTCTTGCGTAAGTCCTCGTTCCGATAGTTGATGAGGTGATCTGCGCCGAGACCCTCCGCCCACTCGAGCTTCTCCGACGTCGAGGCGGCGGCGATGACGGTCGCACCGATCGCCTTTCCCAACTCGACGGCGGCCGAGCCGACACCGCCCGATGCTCCGAGCACGAGCAGGGTCTCGCCGGGCTGGAGACGAGCCCGGTTCTTGAGGGCGTAGTAGGAAGTTCCGTACGTGAGGCCGTAGGCGGCCGCTTCGGACCAGTCGAGACCCTCTGGCACTGGGATCACCGAACCTGCGTCCGTCGCCCACTTCTCGGCGAAAGCGCCGTGGGACGACAGCGCGATGACATGATCTCCAACGGAGATTCCCTCGACTCCCTCACCGACCTCGGAGACGACACCGGCCGCCTCTCCCCCCGGCGAGAACGGCAGGTCCGGCTTGGATTGGTAGGTGCCCTGGATGATCAGGGTGTCGGGGAAGTTGAGACCGGCAGCCTCGACATCGACCACCACCTGGCCGGAACCGGGGGTCGGGTCATCGACCTCCTGAACAGAGAGTTTCGAAGCAGGACCGAGCTCGGTACAGCGCAGCGCCTTCATCACGCGACTTCGAAGAGTCCGGCGGCGCCCATCCCGCCACCGACACACATGGTCACGACGACATACTTCGCCTTGCGTCGCTTCCCCTCGAGGAGAGCGTGGCCAACCATGCGAGCCCCCGACATCCCGTACGGATGACCGATCGAGATGGCGCCACCGTTGACGTTGTAGATCTCGTTGTCGATGCCGAGAGTGTCTCTGCAGTAGAGAGTCTGGACCGCGAAGGCCTCGTTCAATTCCCACAAGTCGATGTCGTCGATCGTCAGCCCGTTCCGCTCCAACAGCTTCGGCACCGCGAACACAGGTCCGATCCCCATCTCATCGGGATCAACACCGGCGACCGCCATCCCCCGGTAATACCCCAGGGGGTCCAGGCCACGGCGGCTGGCCTCCGCAGCTTCCATCAGGACGAGAGCTGCGGCACCGTCGGACAACTGGCTGGCGTTTCCCGCGGTCACGTTCTTACCTGGACCTCGCACCGGCGGCAGTTGAGAGAGGCCCTCCAGGGTGGTGCCGGGCCGATTGCCCTCGTCGAGGCGCATGGTCGCCTGCTCTTTCGTGGTCTCACCGGTCTCGCGGTTGACGACGGCCTTCGTCGTGGTCACCTCGATGATCTCGTTGTCGAACAGGCCGTTCTCCTGGGCAGCCGCCACCCGCTCCTGGGATTGAAGGGCGTACTCGTCGCAGACGTCGCGGCCGATGCCGTAGCGCTCGGCGACCACTTCGGCAGTGTCGATCATCGGCATGTACATGTGCGGCTCGGATTCGAGAACGGCCGGATCCGCCGCCCGGAACATGTTCATGTGCTCGTTCTGCACGAGGCTGATGGACTCCATCCCGCCCGCCACGACGATCGGTGCCCCATCCATCACGATCTGCTTGGCGGCGGTGGCAACGGCCATGAGACCGGAAGAACACTGTCTGTCGATCGTCATCCCCGACACCGAGGTCGGGAGTCCGGCGGCGATGGCGGCGACGCGAGCGGAGTTGATGCCTTGTGTTCCCTGCTGCATCGCGACGCCCATGATCAGGTCGTCCACTTCGGCGCCTTCGACCCCGGCGCGCTCGACCGCGGCGGCGATCGCCATGCCCCCCATGGATGGTGTCTCGGTGTCGTTGAACAGCCCCCGGTATGCCTTGCCGATCGGCGTACGGGCGGTCGAGACGATGACGGCTTCGCGCATGAACTCTCCAGATCAGTCGGTCAGCCGAATCTAGCCCCCGAGTTTCGAACGGTCGTACCGGGCAGCGGATGGGCAGGCGGGGGACGCCGCCTGGCTCTACGACAGGGAGTCGCCGAGAAACCAACCGAGGCCGTCAGCGAAAGTGGGATCGTCTCCGGCTCCGAGCATCGAGGCAATGAGGACGCCGACGAGCACGACCACGATGGCGATCCCGAGTCCGATCAGCCACTCAGGGGGCGGTCTGCCCTGGGACAAGGGTCCGCTTCTCAGGCGCGTCGGTTGACCATCCGGTAGACGAGAAGGGCCACCACTGCGCCGACGACGGAAAGGAGGATGCCGGACGAATTGACGTCGGTGATGTTGCCACCACCGAGCAGCGACCCGATAAAGCCACCGACGAACGAACCGACGACCCCGAGCAGCATCGTCTGCCACCAGGCCATGGGGTCCGGCCCCGGAACGAGCGCCCGAGCGATGAACCCAGCGACGAGACCGATCAGCAGCAACCAAAGTAGACCGAGCATTGTGCGACTCCTCGCGTACGACTTCCCGTGACGTTACCAGTGCCAATCGGCCGACACCGGGAGGTCAGCGGGTGGACGCTCTTCCGGCGATGGCGTCGGCAGCCAGCACGAAAAGGTCGGCCGCTCCCGCCTGCGCCATCACGTGAGTCGCGTCTCCCGGTTCGATCCAGTGGGCCCAGACGCCGTCCGTCAGCCCGAACACCGTGAGCGTCAGGTCGTGCCTCGCTCCATCCATACCCGTCCCCCGGGAGATCACCGACACGACATGCGCGGCGGAACCGAGGAGGGACTCGGGTGACGGATCGAGCTCGATGGCGGATGCCACTCGCACATGTCGCCCGCTGTCCGGCGATGCCGAGCGCCGCCGGTCGAAGATCGAGGCGAGGGCGGCGGCCGCCGAGTCGAGCGACTGGAATGTGAAATCGTGGAACCCGTCGTCGGAGACTTCTTCGACGAGGACGAGGGTGTCGCTGATGCGATGGAAGGCGAAGCGGATGGTCGACTCGCCCGCGACGTCCAACCGGGCTCGGGTCACCGACAGGGCGTCGCGCCTGGCATCAGCCAGCAACCGATAGACACCGAGGACGTCCATCGAAGTCGGTTCGTCTGGGTCGACATCCACCATGCCCTTGGCGATCAGGGCCCGCAGACCCGAGTCGAGCGCCGCCGCTCGCGCCTCGGTGGAGAGCCCAGATAGGTAGGGCTCGTCATAGAGCGGATCGGGCGGTTCGCCGTTCCGCAGCCAATACAGCTCCTCGTCGATCAGGCAGTCGACGAGGACGTCCTCGGCCTCGGCGGCTGCTTCCAGCCGCTCGAGTGGGATCGGACCGGCGCCGGCCGGCATCAATGTGAAGAGTGAAGCCACGGACCCGGCAGGCTACGGCTCGCGCCGGTTCACTCCTGGGATTCTCCCCGAATCGACCGAATGACCACTCCGCCCGGAAGCACCGTACGCGTCGTCGGATACGCCAGGTCGACATCGGGCTCGGCCGCGAACGCCTCGAGGATCGCCCTCCACAGGGCGTCGGATACCGAGCGGCGGCTTCGCACCCCGACGAGATATCGGCCCGCGATCGTCACACCGGAGTCCTGAGCTTTCACATACGTGGTCGGCGTGAGATGACGGTACCGAATGAGGTACTGCTGACCGGCCTCCCGTATCGCATTGACGATGGCCGACTCGCTGGTGTCGGGGGCGTGAGCGCTGAGCGCTTCACCGACGAGGCGTTCAGCCTTCTTCCAGTCGGATTCGAAGGTGACCATGACCCCGATCTCATCCCATATGTAGGGAAACCCTTCGGTGTAGTTGGTGACCTGTTCTGAGAAGACCTTGCCGTTCGGGACGTGGATCAGCCGGCCTGTGGATTGGTCGGCGGCGACCCAGTTTCCGATCTCGAGCATCGAGAACCGGAATGCCCGGATGTCGACGACATCGCCCGCCCGACCCTGGATCTCGACACGATCCCCCACTCGGAACGGCCGCCGAGAGACGATGAAGGCCCATCCGGCCAGGTTCTCCAGCACGCTGGCAAGAGCGATCGCGACACCGGCCGACAGGATCCCGAGATAGGTGGTGATGCCACCGGAGCCGCCGAACCAGATTCGGACGAGACCCACGATCCCGATGATCGTGACGGCGTAGCCAACCCACTTCTTGGTTCGGAAGGTGGCTGTTCCATGTTCGAGCCTGGCGTGGACTGCTCGCAGAACGAGCCACCGGACGACGAACAGCGCGCCGATGAGGACAACGGTGAGAACGATGCGTCCGGTCGTGTCTCCGTCGGTAAACCACTGGGTGATGAAGTCCATCGGCACGGACGCTAGTGGAGCGCCCACTCGTGACGGGCGGACGGTCATACGCACGCCGTGGAACCGGGTAGTTTGAGTCGCCGTGACGACTCCACCCCTCGCCCACCGCTCCCCCGTCGAACGATCGATGTTCGGTGAAACCGTGATCGACGAGTTCGGTTGGCTCCGCGATCCGAACGGCGAGAGGACCATCGCCCATCTCACGGCCGAGAACGACTACGCCTCGGCGGTCCTGGCACCCCTGGCGCCGCTTCGGCAGGCGATCTTCGACGAGATCGTCGCTCGCACCCAACAAACCGACATCTCGCCGCCCGCCAAGTGGGGTGACTGGTGGTACGCCGCCCGCACCGAGGAAGGCAGCCAGTATCCGGTGCTGGTGCGGATGCACGGGTCGGCGGACGGACCGGAGCAGGTGCTGATCGACGCCAACCTCCTCGCCGAGGGCCACGACTACCTGGCCGTCGGAGCTTTCAAGGTCTCGCCCGATCACAACCTCGTGGCGTACTCTTTCGATCTCGACGGAAGCGAATCGTTCACGCTCAAGTTCCGCGATCTGCGGAGCGGCGAGGATCTCGCCGACCAGATCGAAGCGACCTACTACTCGGGGGCGTGGAACTCGGACTCGCGGGCGTACTTCTACACGACCTACGACGAGGCGCACCGGCCGGACAAGGTGTGGATGCATCGGGTGGGCACCGATCCGACCGAGGACCAGGTCGTCTTCTCCGAACCCGACGATCGGATGTTCCTCGAGGTGAAGACCACCACCGATCGGCGATTCATCATCGTTGCGGCGGGAAGTCAGATCACCGCCGACGCGCATTGGGCGGACGCATCGGAGGTCAGCCCGGCATTCGAACCGATCCTGCCCCGAGTTCACGGCGTCCAGTACACCGTCGATCATCGTGACGGGCGTTGGCTGGTGGTCACCGACGATGACGCCCCAAACGGCAGGCTCCTTTCGGTGGCCACCGACGATCCCGACGACGTCGTCACGCTGATCCCGCATGATCCGCTGCGGAAGGTGTCCAACGTCAAGACCTTCTCAGACCACGCCGTCGCGAGCGGACGAATCGACGGACTCACCTCGCTGACGATCCTGACGGAGAACTCGCAGACCGAGTTGGAGTTCGACGAGGCCGTGTACACCGTCGGGCTGGACACCAACCACGAGTACGACACCTCCACTATTCGCCTCAGCTACCAGTCCTTGACCACTCCGAAGCAGGTCATCGATGTCGACCTGGTCAGCGGAGCGCGCAGGGTGGTCAAGGAGCAGCCGGTCTTGGGTGGTTACGACCCGGAGGACTACGTCTCGGAACGAATGTGGGCGGTCGCCGCCGACGGAGCGCAAATCCCGATCTCTCTCGTACGGCGCCGAGACGTGCCGCTGCCTGCCCCGACCATGCTCTATGGGTACGGGTCATACGAGGTGACGGTCGATCCGTACTTCTCCATCCCCCGGCTGTCACTGCTCGACCGGGGCGTCGTCTTTGCCATCGCCCATCCACGGGGGGGCGGCGAGATGGGCAGGCTCTGGTACGAAGGCGGCAAGTTGGCGAACAAGAAGAACACCTTCACGGACTTCGTGCGGTGTGCCGAGCATCTCGTCGACGTACGGGTGACCACGCCTGACCTGCTGGCAGCCCGCGGGGGCTCTGCGGGGGGGCTCCTGATGGGGGCGGTCGTGAATCTCCGACCCGACCTCTTCCGTGTGATCGTCGCCGAAGTCCCGTTCGTCGACGTCGTGAACACCATGCTCGACGACACCCTCCCGCTCACCGTCATCGAATGGGAGGAGTGGGGCAACCCGAAGATCGAGGAGCAGTACCGCTGGATGCGGGGCTACGTGCCCTACGAGAACATCGTCTCGGACACTGAGTATCCGGCAATGTTCGTGACTGCCGGTCTCAACGATCCCCGGGTGTCGTACTGGGAGCCGGCGAAGTGGGTGGCGGCACTGCGGTCGAAGACGACTAACCGCGGGCCGGTGATCCTCAAGACCGAGATGGGCGCCGGCCATGGCGGCAAGTCGGGTCGATACGACGCGTGGAGAGACGAGGCAGAGGTGCTTGCGTTCGTGCTCGATCAGCTGGATGAGGTCTGACGGTCGCCGGCACCGGGCAACACGAGCCGGAACGTGGCGATCCCGTCGTGGTGATACGTCAGGTCGCCGCCCATGAGCTGGGCAAGCGTCCGAGCCACTGTCAGGCCCAGACCCACCGACTCCGAAGCCGAACGTCCGCCGGCGCGCTCGTAGGGTTCGAACATCCTCTCCACGAAGTCGGGAGCCAGCGGTGGACCGTCGTCGGAGACCTCCACGACAACCTTTCCTTGCTCGGTACGAACGGCAACACGCCGATTGGGACCGCCGTAGCGGAGAGCGTTGGTGATGAGGTTCTTGACGATCTGGCGGACGCGAACCGGATCCGCCCAGGCCGTCGCTTTTGGTTCGATCGACTGTTCGAATGGATCCTGGACGACCGACAGCACGTCTCCGACAGAGGCAGCCACATCGGTGACAGAAGGTTTGACCGTGAGCATGCCGTTGGCGGCCCGCGCCGCCACCAACAGATCTTCGACGATGTCGGCCATGTCTCGCACTTGGAGCAGGGCGAGGTCGATCATCTCCTCCCGCTCTCCTTCGCTCACGTCTCCGGATTTGACCACTTCGAGCATGCCCATCGCGCCGGTGAGCGGAGTGCGCAGTTCGTGACTGACAGTGGCGATGAATCGGTCCCTGGCGGACACCTGATCTGACAGCTCCTCTTCGGATTTCCGTTGGGCGGTGATGTCCGTCGCTGAGAGCGTGACGCTGCCGGCGACGGCGTCGACGCGCCAACCGATCTTGAACGTCCGCCCGTCCCGCAGTGTTCGGACTGCCGTGCCGGTCGGAGCGGTCGAGACGAGATGCAGGATCTCGGCGAACTCGTTGGGCATCTCGTCGCGCGGAACCATGGTGTCCGTTCGACCGTCGGTGTATCCGAGGATGGCCGCGGCAGTCGAGTTCATCGGTCCAAGCCGAACGGAAGGGTCCCCCGCGTGGAAGGCGGCGAGGTCGACTTCGACGACAGCCACGGGCGCGCTCTCGAGCAGCCCGCGATAGCGCGCGAATCCCTGGTCCACCGAGCCGCGGACCGACCGCACCATGGCGAACGCCACCACCATCACGATGAAGACGTTGCTTGCTTCGACCACGATGTCGATTGCGGGCGCGCCGAGTTGAATCTGGACGACCACTGTCGCCACGACCGCGATGCCCAGCGAGTACGCCCCGACCACGACGGATGGCCGACCACCCACGGCGAGGGCGATCACGCCTGCCCCGACGATGATGGCGATAGGTGCCGAGTCGGTGACGTCTCCCACGCTGGAGTCGAGGGCGGCAGCAAAGAGGTAGGCGAACGCGAGCGTCACGGTCACGGCGAGGAGAAGCTCGGGACGAGGCCTGCGGGTACGCCGCATGACGTCGGCCCACACGAGCAACCCCGCAGCCCCGACCGGCTGGACGATGGCCCCTGGGCGAAGGGTGGCAAGGAACTGGGCGAGCCCGATCGTCCCAATTACCGCAAAACCCGCCATCAAGACGTTGGTGAGAATGAAGGGAAGCCGCTCCGGCTCTCCTCGGAGGCGCAGCGAGTCTCGCCACCGGGCGGCAGGCGTCATGACCGGAGGACTCCCCGCATCCATCGGGCGAGCACTTCGGCGCACACGACCACTTCTTCGAGCGGCACGTGCTCGTTGGCCGAATGTGCCACCCGCACGCTGCCCGGCCCGTACATCACCGTGGGGATTCCGGCCTCTTGGACGAACAGACGCATGTCGGCCCCGTACGGGGCACCGACACATTCGGCCCGGCTCCCGGTGATTGCCTCGTGGGCTGCCGCGATGCCAAGCGGGAGTGGATGATCTGACGGCACTCGGGCCGAGTCGAAACGTCCACCCCACACCGAGACGTCGACGTCGTGTTCGGCCAGGAACGGATGGTTGGCACAGGCTGCGGAGATCGCCTTCTGCAGGTCGGCGGCCGCACCGCTTGCGTCCTGGTCGACGGTCACGCCGTAACGCCCGTGAGCGACGACCCGGTCCATCACCGTGGATGCCCAGTTCCCGCCTTCCACCTGGCCGATGATCGTCGGATAGGGCAAGCCGATCGCCACCATCCGCGGATCTGTCTCAGCCGCGTTGCGTACACGCTCGTCCTCTGCGAGCGCTTCGACGAGATAACTGAGATTGTCGAGGGCTGACACCCCTTCGAGCCGCATCGAGGCGTGGGCCGCTTTGCCAGGCACATCGAGGGTGAACGTGATTGCGCCGCCGTGCGCCACCACGATGTCCAGTCCGGTGGGCTCGGGGATCACGCAGAGGTCGGCCGTATACCCGGCCTGGAGGAGCGCGAATGTGCCTGACCCGCCATCTTCTTCCCCCGGGACCAACGCAAGCAGGACCTCGCCGGAGAGACCGGCCGGGTCGCTCTTGAGGCTCCGCACCGCCTCGAGCGCAGACACCAGTCCACCCTTCATGTCGCACGCCCCGCGCCCGAAGACCTTCCCGTCGCGATACGACGGCTCGAAGGCGGGAGTGAGCCATGTCTCCGGTTCGCCGGGCGGAACGACATCGACGTGGGCGTCGACGAGGATGGTCGGACCTGGACGTCCCGTGTCGAAACGGGCCACGACCACCGGCAACGAGGGATGGTCGACCTCCATTCCCGGGAAACGTGGATGAGCCGACAGGGTCTCGAGATCGCCGGAGAACCGGTCCACTTCGAATCCCTCGGAGGTCAGCATCGCCGCCAACGACGTCTGGATCTCCTCTTCTTGACCCGTGACGGAGGGAATCGAAATGAGGTTCTCGAGGTCTCGGCGGACCCGGTCGGCGTCGATCATGTGCGGGATGGTACCGAGCAGGCATCGGCGTCCCGGTTTCCGCCGAACCGAGTCACAGCGCCAGCGCCCACACCGCCAAGTCGACTAACTCGAGACGGCCGACCTCGCTGCGATCGACCCACGCCACCTCCGACGTGCTGCCGTCGAGTTCCCTGACCTCGGGCTCTCCGCTCGCTGTCACCTCGTAGACGAACTGGAGGACATGAAGGGCACCTCGGCGGGCGTTGGGTGGATACACCCGCGAGTACACATCGAGAAAGGGGCCGATCCGAGGTTCGAGCCCGGTCTCCTCGTCGAACTCACGGACGAGAGTTTCCGTCGGACTTTCGCCGAACTCGACACCCCCACCAGGAAGGGTCCACTTTCCGCGGTCGGGTTCGAGCCGGGAGAGTCGGGTCAACAGCACCGCCCCGTCGACGATGCAACGGCCGTACACACCGATCCTGCGCAATTCAGAGGACACGACGCGATGGTATCGGTAGAGGCTGAGGTGTCAGCGCCGACCGAGAACGTGAGGACAAACGGCGCGCCCGGGCATAGGCCCGGAAGATCACACGGGCCGGCGTCTCTTCGAACTGATGACCCCGGTGTCGAAGCCGGCGAGATGAAGCCCCCCGGCGAAACGGGCGTGTTCGATCTTCAGGCAGCGGTCCTGGACGACACTGAGACCTGCATCGACCGCCATCTCCGCCGCCTCGTCGTTGCGGAGCCCGAGCTGGAACCAGACGACTTTCGCTCCGACCGCGATCGCCTCGGTGACCAGCCCGGGAAGGTCCTCAGCTCTGCGAAAGCAGTCGACGACGTCCGGCACCTCGGGAAGCGACGCGAGGTTCGGGTAGCACTTCTGTCCCAGGACCTCTTCGTAGTTGGGATTGACCGGATATACCCGGTACGGAGTGCGCATCAGATAGGTGGCGACGAAGTTGGAGCTGCGCAGCGGATTGCTCGACACACCTACGAGCGCCACCGACTTCATCTCAGACAGCACGCGGAGGCGGTCTTGGGGGGCGGCTTCGACGACGGTGCTCACATCAACCTCCGAGTGCCTGGCCGAGATCCCAGATGATGTCGTCGAGATCTTCGATCCCGACGGAGATCCTGATCATTTCGTCGCCCACTCCCGCCGCCGCCCGCTCCTCGGTCGGAACCTGTTGATGGGTGGTGGAGGCGGGATGGATGACCAGAGTCTTTGCGTCACCGACATTGGCGAGATGACTGGCGAGTTCGACGCCTTCGATGAATCGGACGCCGGCGTCGTATCCGCCTTTTAGCCCGAAGGTGAACACTGCGCCTGGACCGGCGGGTGTGTACTTCTCTGCCAGCTTCCTCGTGGGCGAGTCGTCGAAGATCGGATAGCTGACCCATGCCACTGCCGGATGCTCCGCCAGATAGCGTGCCACCCCGGCCGCGTTGGCCACGTGTTTGGCCATGCGCAACGGCAGGGTTTCGAGACCGAGCATGAGCAGGAAACTGTTGAACGGCGAGATCGAGGCGCCGACGTCCCGCAGGAGTTCGGTTCGCGCCTTGGTGAGGTAACCGAACTCGCGGAAGTTCTCCCAGAACCGGAGACCGTGATACGCCGGCGACGGTTCGGTCATCACTCCGAACTTGCCGTTGTCGAACGGAAATCTGCCCGATTCGACGATCACACCACCGATGGCGACCCCGTGTCCGCCGATGAACTTGGTGGCCGAGTGCACGATGATGTCCGCCCCGTGTTCTATCGGACGACACAGGGCGGGAGTGGCGAACGTGTTGTCGATGACCAACGGGATGTCGTTCTTGTGGGCCACGTCAGCGACCGCGGCGATGTCGAGCACATCGGCACGGGGGTTTCCGATCGTCTCGGCGTAGACGAGCTTGGTGCGATCGGTGATGGCGGAAGCGAACTTCTGGGGGTCGTCCTGATCGACGAACGTTACGTCGATCCCCATCCGCCGCAGGGTCACGTCGAACTGGGTGTACGTCCCGCCGTAGAGGCTCCGGCTGGCGACGATCTCGTCGCCCTGCTGGCAGAGAGTGAGAACGGCGATGAGCTGGGCGGCCTGTCCCGATGCCGTCGCCACCGCCCCGAGACCTCCTTCCAGTGAGGCCATCCGTTCTTCGAACGCGGCAGTCGTCGGGTTGCCGATCCGGGTGTAGATGTTGCCGTAGGTCTGGAGGGCGAAGAGGTCGGCGGCGTTCTGGGCGTCTTCGAAGACGAACGACGTGGTGGCATAGATGGGAAGGGCCCTGGCACCCGTCTCGGGGTCGGGTTGCTGGCCGGCGTGCACCGCCCGCGTGCCGAACCCGTACTCGTGACGCTCGCTCATCTTCGGGACAGTAACGGAGGCGTCCACGCGTCGAACCCCC
>JBBDQP010000106.1:69305-72284 GCA_040905965.1 Acidimicrobiia bacterium | reverse complement strand
TACACCTAACCTTCGCCCGCGTCATGACCGAACCCTTCTACGAACCGCTCAGCTATCTCGACTCGTCGTTTCTGGCGCTCGAAACTCGCACCACGCACATGCATGTCGCAGGTGTCGCCCTCTTCGACGCCGGGCCGCTTCGCGTCGGTGACGGCGGGATCGACATCGCCAGAGTTCGAGCCCACATCGGGTCGAAACTGCAGTACATCCCGCGCTACCGCCAGCGCCTCGGATTCGTCCCGTATAACCGGTCGCCCGTGTGGATAGACGACGACAGTTTCAACTTCGACTACCACGTCCGTCACACCTCGCTCCCCCGTCCCGGCACCGACGCCCAGTTGCGCAACCTCGCCGGACGGATCGTTTCCCAACAGCTCGACCGCTCCAAACCGCTGTGGGAGCTGTGGGTTGTCGAAGGGCTCGAAGGAGACCGGTTCGCGATCATCGCCAAGATCCATCACTGCATGATCGACGGGGTCTCCGGCGTCGACCTGACCACGATCCTGTTGAACATCGTGCCGACGGACGAGCTCGAAGACACACCGGAATGGCACCCCCGACCCGCACCCACCGGAACCCAGCTCGCCGTGGCCGAAATCGCCCGGACTGCCCGGCGGACGATCGACCAACTCGGATCCGTCGGCGAGCTGGCCAAAGAAAGCAAACAGCTTCTCGGTACGGTGAGCCATCGGTTGGCAGCAGTGCGCAGCTCCCTCGAATCCGGCTGGCTGAGTCCCACCGCCCGCACCCCCCTCAACCCCGAGATCGGACCAAACCGACGTTTCGACTGGACCGAGATCCCGCTCGACGAGGTCAAAGCCGTGAAGAACGCCCTGGGCGGGACGCTCAACGACATCGTGCTCGCCACCGTCGCCGGCGCCATCCGACATTTTCTCGAAGTCGAACGGGACTTCTCAACCAAGGGAATCGACTTTCGGGTGATGGCGCCGGTCTCCGTGCGCAAAGCCGACCAACGCGGGCAACTCGGAAACCAGGTCGCCATGTGGCTGGTGAGTCTGCCCGTCTCCGAACCGGATCCGGTCAAGCGCCTCCGCCAGATCTCGGCAGAAACCCTGCATCTGAAAAGGTCCGATCAGGCGCTGGGAGCTTCGACACTCGTCGAACTCAGTCGCGGGACCCCGCTGCCCCTTCTCAGCCTCGCCAACCGTCTGGTCGGAAGCAGCGTGCGGCCGTTCAACATGACCGTCACCAACGTGCCAGGACCGCAGTTCCCGATGTATCTGCTCGGATCCAAGATGCTCGCCAACTTCCCCATCGTTCCGCTCTGGCAACAACACGGGGTCGGCATCGCCCTCTTCTCCTATGACGGCCGCCTGCTGTGGGGGATCCATGCCGACTACGACGCCCTCCCCGACTCGGCGGACTTCATCGCATCCATCCATCACAGCTTCGACCTGCTCAAGAACGCGGCAGCTTCAGTCGGATAGGTCGACGGCGGGCGCAGTTAGCGTCGTTGAATCCATGAACGCCCTGCGGAACCTTCTGACCGGCGTCCATCGCCCGCTGCTGGCGGCGTTGGGCGGCGCAGTAATCATCTCGTTTTCGGCCATCACGTTCGAGCTGTCCGGGGTGAACGCCTCCACGGGCACGTTCTTTCGGGCGTTCTACGCCCTGATCGCACTCGAGATCCTCGTCCGGCTGAATCGGGCGCCGAAGGTGCGGAGCCGACGGGAACGGACCATCGCATTCGCGTCCGGGATCTTCCTCACAGTCGACGTCTGGCTCTGGCAGACCGCCATCGGCTACATCGGCACGGGACTGGCCACCCTCATCGCCAACAGCCAGGTGGTCATCGTCTCGCTCCTGGCATGGGCGATCCTGTCCGAACGTCCCTCCACCCGGACCTTCATCTCCATGCCTGCCGTCATGGGCGGCCTGGTGCTCATCACCGGACTCGGATCCGCCGACGCATTCGGATCCGACCCGGTACTGGGTGTGGTGCTCGCCGTCTGTGCCGCCCTCTTCTACTCCGCCTTCCTCATGCTCTACCGACAGGCGAATACGAGCCTCGGTCCGGTCGTCCGGGTCCTCCGGGACGTGGTCTTCGGCGCAACACTGGGCGGCCTCGTCACCGGGCTGATCGGCGGCAACCTCGACTTCGTCCCCTCCTGGCCCGCCCACGGCTGGCTGTTGCTTATGGCACTCGGAGCCCAGGTGTGGGGGTGGATGCTCATCGGCTACGCCCTCCCCCGCCTGCCGTCGTCGCACACGTCGTTCGCGATCCTGCTCCAGCCTTCGCTCACGCTGGTGTGGGGGGCGATCATCTTCACCGAACGGCCGTCGATCATCCAATGGGCGGGAGTCGGAATCGTCCTGGCGGGGATCGCCACCGTCACCTTCCCGGGCCGCAAGACCCCCTCAGCGGTGGCGTAACGCCGCCGCCTTCTCCACGCCCCACCGCAGGTGGGCCGCCCACACCTCCTCGCCGAGATCCCGGGAGGAGGCGGGGGCGAGGTCGTACAGGTCGCCGGGCAGGGCATTCGCCGTGACCTCGTCACGGGTCACCGCCGCCACGCCCGCGGCCGCCAACGCTCGAGTCGGAAACTCCATCGCCTCTTGGAAAACCTCGAGCGGGCCCCGGGTCTGTTCGGCGAAAGGGCGGGACAGCAGCGTCGCCAGCTCGCGACCCAGCCAGGCTTCCCCGTCCACCAGACTGGGCTCCAGGCCGGCAACAGGGCCGAGGCCGCGCTCGGCAAGCATCGCTGTCACATACGGGCGATATGCCGAGACGAGGGCGGCGGCCAGCTCGTGCTCAGCCACCGAACACCTGCACCACCATCAGTCCGAGCGGACCGTCCACCGCCGCCACCCCCACCCGATCGAAGCTGGTCCTGAGGATGTTCGCCCGATGTCCGTCCGACTCCATGAAACCGGCATGGACGGCCCGGGGGGTGGCGGCGAGCGCCAGGTTCTCTCCGACTGTCGCCAGCGGGATCCGGGCCGCCCGCACCCGGTCAC
>JBBDQP010000106.1:39230-69205 GCA_040905965.1 Acidimicrobiia bacterium | reverse complement strand
CGATCAACGGGCGGAGCGCCAACAGCGTGTCCAGCACCTCGTCACCGACCACCCGCTGGAACGCCTGCTGCGTGGGCGACTCTGGAGAGGCGAGGGCGGTCACCACAGCCGAACCGTCGAGCTGTTCGTCGACCGCCGACGGCGTCGGAAGAGCACGGAGAAGCGAAGTGACCACCAGGATGAGGGCGATGCCCCAGGCGAGGGCGAAAGCGGATCCGGCCAGCCGGTTCGCCAGGTTGAGACCGGGGAGTCGCATCACCCTGGAGAGATAGTGGGCCACCATCGCCAGCCCGGCGCTGACAAGAAGGAACAGAGCGATCCCCGCCCCGATCCGCGCCCACTCGGGTGTCACGTCGAAGCGGTCCGACATGAAATCCCCGATCGGGGCGCTCACACGGAAGGCGACCACCAGGCCGAGGATGAGGCCGATCAGATCCAACAGTTCCTTGACGAAGCCGCGCAGCCATCCGCGAACGGCGAACCCCGCCAGAGACAGTCCGAGCAGGAAGTCGATCATGGCCCGACCGACATGGGTTCACACCTGGAGAGTCGTAAGGTAAGATTCTTACTGGTAATACTCATACCAGGAGTACACATGCGAATCACATCCAAAGGCCAAGTGACGATCCCCATCGAGGTGCGGGAACGCTTCGGATTCCTGCCTGACACCGAAGTGGACTTTGTCGTCGAAGGCGACACCGTGCGCATCGTACGGTCCACAACCGTCGAACATGGTCGCGGTGCTCGAGCGGTGCGGCGTCTCACCGGAGCCGCGACATCGGAATGGACCACCGACGAGTTGATGGCTCTCACCCGTGGTGAGCGGTGATCCTCGTCGACACCAACGTGTTTCTCGACATCGCGACCCACGATCCGCAGTGGTACGACTGGTCGAGTTCGGCGCTGGCGCACGCGGCAGATCGGAACGTCGCCTGCATCAACCCGATCATCTACGCCGAGGTATCCCTTGCATTCGACTCGATCGAAAGACTGGACACCGCCCTTCCCCCCGATCTCTACCAGCGCCGGCCCCTCCCCTACGCCGCCGGGTTCCTGACAGGGAGGGCGTTTGCGGACTACCGCCGTCGGGGTGGAACGAAGACCACACCCTTACCCGACTTCTATATCGGCGCCCACGCTGCGGTAGAAGGACTTGACCTTCTCACCCGTGATTCGCGGGGATACCGCACCTACTTCCCGACCGTGCGGTTGATCGCACCTTGACCTGCGCCAGCACCGATCACGTCAACTCGATTCGCATGCGTTTGTTGGCCTTGCCCTTCGATTCGGTCTTGACCACCCGCACCTGACCGACCTCGAGGGTCGACCGGACGTGGGTGCCCCCGTCTGCCTGGCGATCAAGTCCGACGATGTCCACCACCCGGATCTCGGAGACGAACTCGGGGATGAGATTGACCTTGGTGCGGATGAGATCGGGATCCTGCAGGGCGATGTCCCGGGCGAGATAGACGATCTCGGTCGGGTAGCCCTTCACCAGTTCGGCGTTGAGCTTGTCCTCCACCTGCTTACCGAACTCCTGGGAGATCCCGTCGAGTTCGAAGTCCATCCTCGCCGCGCCCGGCTCCATGTTCCCGCCCGTCACCTTCGCCCCGAAATCCCGGAACACCACCCCGGACAGGGCATGAAGCGCGGTATGGGTGCGCATCGTGCGGTAGCGGCGGTCCCACTCGATGACACCCTCCACCCCCATTCCCGGCTCAGGCAGCGGATCGCCCTCGACGGGGATGTGCGTAACGACTCCGTCAACGCGAACCGTGTCGGCGATACGGGTCTGGCCACCATCCCAGGTGAGAACGCCGGTATCGCCCGGCTGTCCCCCACCGCGGGCATAGAAGACGGTTCGGGACAAGACGATGCCGCGGTCTGTGACCGTCTCGACGTCGCCTTCGGCAGTAGTCAGATACGCGTCACGACCAGCCAGTTCTTCGATCTCCACGACAGCCTCCTCAGGAATCGGTCTTGACCGGCGCGGCATCCGTCTGACGCAATTCGGCCGTGTCGAACAGGCGCTCATCCTGCAGCTTGCGGGGTCGCACCCGGATGCGGTCGGGGCGCTCGGTGACTTCGATCGATGCGTCGAGCGCCTCCTCCCACGACTCGCCCAGCATCCGCGTCCTCCACAGATGGCCCGCGACGATCCGGATGACCGCCACCAGAGGAACAGCAACGAGGACGCCGAGCAGACCGGCCACCGAACCGCCGACGATGAGAGCGAGCACGATCACCAGCGGTGACAGCAACACTCTGGTGCGCTGGACCATCGGAGTGATGATGTGGTTGTCGACCTGCTGGACGGCGGTGAACAGCACCACCGCCAGCAACGCCTTCGACGGTTCGCCTTCCACCAGTGCGACCACCACGGCGAGCAGGCCCCCGACGAACGGGCCGACGAACGGCACCAGGTTCAGCACGCCCGCAGCCATCCCGATGATCAACCAGAAAGGAAGGTCGAGGAGCAGCAGCACTCCAGCCGACAAGGCTCCCACGATGAAGGCCACCAGAAGCTGGCCCCGAACGAACGCGGCGACTGCCGTGGCGACCCGGGTGGACACGTGCTGGAACTCGTGACGAACCGAGCGGGGAACCAGTTCCACTGCGAGGCGCTTGGTCCGCGGAAGATCCAGCAGCAGGTAGAAGGCGAGCACCGGCGCGAGAGCGAAGATCGCCACCGTCTCCGCCACCCCTCGGATCAGCCTGCCCGCCCCGGAACCGAATCCGCCCACCAGATTCTGCAGGGTCTCCTGGTTGGCAGGGTCGGCGATCCACTCCGAGATCGTGGCAGAGGTCCACACCGGACCCAGATCCACACCCAGGTCGTCGGACGTGTCCGAGAGCAACGCCATGGTCTCGTCGTAGAGGACCGGGAGCCGTTGACCGAAGTCTGCCGCCTGGGTCTGAATCGTGGGGACGGCAAGGAACCCGATGGCGACGAGAAAGCCGGCGAAGACGACGAATGCAAACACCGTCCCGACAACGCGAGGGATCCCGGCGCGCTCGATTGCGGTGGCGATCGGATCGAGGATGATCACAAGACCGACGGCGAAGACGAGCGGAAGCCAGATGATGCGCACCTGATTGGCGGACCAGGCCAGCACACCGAGGATGACGAATGAGCCGATGGCCGTCCAGACGGTCAGGGCGGCTCGACGCATGCGGTCTGTCGGACGTACGTCGCTCACATCGGCAAGGGTACTCAGCGACTGACGATTCGAACGGACCCGGACACCACTCGGATCGTCCATCCTTCGCCAGCCACGGGAGCCGTGGCGACCTCGCCGTCGACAGTCCAGTCTGACGGCACCCTTGTCGCACCGACCACGGTCACCGCCACTCCTGCAGGCACAGATACCTCGATGTCGCCATCGATCTCGACCGTCGTCGGGGCCGACGGGGCTCCGAGCACGACCCGACCGGTGGACGCCTCGAACCTGGCACCCACGACGTCGACCTCCGAAACGTCCGCGTCGAGATCGCCCACCCGGATCCGCAGATCCCAGGCAATCCCGGAGTCGAGCGTGATTCGATACTCACCGAACCGGAACCACGGGGAGCGGTCCGGGTCGTCTGTGACGACGAGTGCGGTGGCCGCCGTGCCGGAAACCCGCTCGACGACCGGCACCCCGCCCGAGCCGCCAACCGGACTCGGCGACACCTCGAACGGCCCCCGTCCGATCTCGACCGCCAGGCCGTCGACAGAAACGGTGAGCCGGGCGGTGTCGGTTCCGCTCAGATCGGCGGTGACGGCAGACGCGGTCGAGGGCAGGCCTTCGAACCCGCCCAAATGCAGGCCGACAGTGAGCAGCATCCAGCTGACCAGTATGAGAGGGGCCAGGGCTCGATGTCGCCCGCCCTTCCGCCCGATGAGAGCTGCGGGAACAGCCAGTGCGGCAAGCGGCCACAGCGCAAGGGCATCGAGGACTGCAGTCCTCGACACGACGTTGCCGGCGATCCCCACCGCGAGTGCCAGCAAGGTGAATCCGGTCATCGCCCATGCAGCGACCGGCCACGGGCCGCGGCCCACAGGCGGACCGCCGACGCTCACCCTTCGAAGCTGGCCCCGAGAACGACGACGATGTCGGCGCCCACGTCAGGCCCCTCATACGGCTCGATGGCGGCATCGGGCACGAATCCCGCCTGCAATTCGGCCGCTTCAGGAGCG
This sequence comes from Acidimicrobiia bacterium, assembly GCA_040905965.1. Classification (GTDB taxonomy): domain Bacteria; phylum Actinomycetota; class Acidimicrobiia; order Spongiisociales; family ZC4RG35; genus DATHWB01. Next base: position 65,025 of record JBBDQP010000106.1, on the reverse strand, counting down.
AAATCACCCACGTACCAGACGCGGGACTGGTCCAGCAGAGGCTCGTAATTGTCCGGCTGCAGCGTCTGATAACCCGCTTCGTCGAGGCTCGTCGTGAGCCTGCCGGCGATACCGGAGCGGTTGGCTGCGTTCAGAACGATGACCGTCACGCCTGAAGGATCACGGGCAACCGCCGCTGCTGTCGTCGTGGTGGTCTCGGGTGCTGTCGTCGCGGTGGTCGTCGGGTTGGTGGTGGCGATCGTCGTCTCGGAGGTGGAGGGACCGGTCGTCTCGCTCGCCACGGTCGTAGCGGCCGGATCCTGGTCGTCCGCCCCGAGACCGGCGAGCAGCGAGAGGCCGCCGTAGAGGAGGACGCCGACAATCACGATCCCCACCGCCATCACCACGAGATCCCGGATGAATGCCGAGGATCCGGAAGCGACGTGCTTGCCCCGGCCGTCCATCATCTGCTCCCGATCAACGCTCGCAGTCGCCTCACGGTCAACGGGTCGTAGCGGTCCGCCTCCGGTAGGTCGACGAGCTCACGCAGGCGCGTGTAATACCGGTCAGGGTCGAACCCGAGCACATCGGAGATGGTGCATTCCTTTGGGAAGGGATACATCCACCACCCGCGCTCGAAGTCGAGAATGCGGCGATCGGCGAGAGTCAACATTTCCGTGTTCCGAAGGGTATCGACGGACCCGGTCTACGAGGGGATTTCGCACTCTCGGACACGCGTCCGAGAGCACGCACGCCCGGCGACCAACTGGCCACGCAACTCGGATCGTTCCTCTCGTCGCGCCGATCTGGACCCAAAAATTGGACCTTTTCGGTGTTTAGGCGTTGCCCGTCGTGGGCACACGGACTCTCAGCATCACCGACAAGGGAGCACACATGCGCAACGGCGGAATCGTTGGAAGCCTGGTCCTGGCAGCACTCGGCGCGGTCCTCTACTGGGGAGTCAGCGTCGAAGGCGAAGGATTCAACCTCAACACCATCGGATTGATCCTCATGGTTGCCGGAGCGATCGGCGTCGTCCTGACGCTCATCACATCAGCCGGAACCCAGGACCGCGACGTCACGGTCATCGACCGCTGACACGGCGGTCTTGGTAACCCAGGGACGACACGCAACAGGAAAGAAGGAAGACATGAGCACCATCCAATGGATCATCCTGATCATCGTGCTACTGGTCGTATTCGGCGGCTTCGGCTACAGACGCGGGCGCTGAGCCCTCGAGAATCCAGGGAGCGTCCGGACCGGCCCGATGTGTCGTTCTGGTCGGCGTTTCGCTACAAAAATGTAGCGCTACGCCGCTAAAAAGCGGTTGGGAGCTGGCGGTGGGACTCGAACCCACGACCTGCTGATTACAAGTCAGCTGCTCTGGCCATCTGAGCTACGCCAGCAAACGACCGGAAGGGTACCGGTCCTCCGGTCAGGAGTTATCCGCTCGCACCCGCATCAGTTCGAAGCAGGCCAGGGCTGCCGCCACAGAGGCGTTGAGGCTCTCGGACTCCGCAGCCATCGGGATCGAAGCGACCACGTCGACCCGCTCCCGTACAAGGTGGGCGAGGCCGGTCTCGGCTCCGACGACGATCGCCACCGGCTCGGTGAACAGTCCCAAACCGAACAGCGACTGATCGCCCTCGGCATCCAGACCAACCGTCCATACCCCCATCGAAGACAACTTCCGGACCGCGTCTGGGACCGACCCGATCACCGAGAGAGACAGATGCTCGAAGGCACCGGCTGCCGCCTTGAACGCCGCCGCCCCGATCCTTGCCGTCCTCCGATCCGGAACGGCCATTCGAGGGACGCCGGCGGCCACCGCCGAACGGGCGATGGCACCGACGTTGTGCGGATCCTCGACGTGGTCGACGATGAGCAACGAGGCGGGTGACGCCTGACCGACGAGGTCTTCGAGGCTGAACGTTCGCAGGGGCCGGCAGGTTGCGACTACGCCTTGGGGGGCTGTCGTCTCGGACACTGTTCGGACGTCGTCCACCGTTCGAACCTGGACGTCGGCGGCTTCGGCTTCGGTGATCAAGCCCGCAATGTCGTCGCGTTCGGTTCGACCCCGCTCCACGGTGAGCACCTCCACCCGACCCGCCCGCAGGGCGGCGGTGACGGCGTGGACGCCTTCGAGGCTAAGACCGATTCCAGCGGGCGCCATCGGCGGTGTCCTCGACGACGATTCCGATCTCTGCCAGCCCGTCGCGGATGGCATCGGAGGTGGCGAAATCCCGCTCGGCACGGGCGGTGCCACGTCGGGCGAGGAGCAGATCCAGAGTCCCTTCGGCATCGTCGCCACCCGCCACCCCGATCCGACCGGCCAGATCCTCGATTGCCCCCGCCAGGTCGTCGAGACCGGTGGTGGGCGCTCGTAGGCCGAGGAGATCGGAGATTTCGTGGACGGCCGCGACAACACCGGCGATGTCGTCACCGGCATCGAGGCCCCGGTTGGCATCCCTGACCGCATCGAAGAGAACCGAGATCGCCTCGGGGGTGGCGAAGTCGTCGTCCATCTTCTCCACGAACCGCGCCATCACGTCGGCATCGGGCACGCCGCCGGCGTCGGACCGGTCCAACACTCTGCCGATCCGGTCGAGGGCGGACCTCGCATCACCCAGCAACTCCTCTGAGAACTCGAGCGGGGAGCGGTAATGGGCACGCAGGTAGAAGAGTCGGACCGCAGTCCCGCCGAACTGACTGATCGCCTCGTGCAGGCCGATGATGTGTCCGGTGGACTTCGACATCTTCTCCCCGCCGAGGTTCAGCATGCCGCTGTGCAGCCAGTACTTGGCGAACGGCTGACCGGAGGCCCCCTCCGACTGGGCGATCTCGTTTTCGTGGTGCGGGAAGATCAGGTCGTTGCCGCCGCCGTGAATGTCGAAAGAGTCGCCCAGGAATTCAGATGACATGGCCGAGCACTCGATGTGCCACCCGGGTCGACCGGCGCCCCACGGGGAATCCCAGAAAGGTTCGCCCGGCTTGGCAGCCTTCCACAACGCGAAGTCGAGAGGGTCGTGCTTGAACTCGTCGATCTCGACCCTGGCGCCCGAGCGGAGGTCGTCCGGATTCCGCCCCGACAGCTTGCCGTACCCCTCCAGGGTCCGTACCGAGTAGTACACATCCCCGTTCTCCTCGGCGTACGCCAGGCCGCGGTCGATGAGGCGTTCGATGATCGAGATCATCCCGGTGATGTGTTCGGTCGCTCGCGGCTCGTGATCGGGTGCCCCGACACCGAGGAGCTCGAACGCCTCGGCGAACCGGGCAGCCACCCTCGCCGCCAACTCGTCGGTCGACTCCCCCGTCTCGGCAGCGGCGGCGATGATCTTGTCCTCGACGTCGGTGACGTTGCGGACGTAGGTCACATCGAAGCCGCGCCAACGCAGATAGCGGGCGATCACGTCGAAGGCGACCGCGAACCGGCCGTGGCCCAGGTGCGGGTCCGACTGGACGGTCGGGCCGCACACGTACATGCCGACCTGGCCGTCGACCAACGGTCGAAAAGCCTCGAGGCGGCGTCCCAACGTGTTGTAGACCTGGATTTCGGTGACGGGCTGCATGAAGGAGCGGATGCTAGGAGGCGGCTCTCCAGACGCCGATTCAGCCCTCGTCGATCCGAGCGGTGACGACCGCCATCGCCGCGATCCCTTCGTCACGGCCCAAAGCCCCGAGGTGATCGGTGGTGGTGGCCTTCACCGACACCCGCTCGGAGTCCACACCGAGGGCGCCGGCGATTCCTGCCCTGATCTGGTCCCGGAACGGTGCGATACGGACGGACTGGCTGATGACGGTGACATCGACGGCGACCATCGACACCGATCTGGCGGCAGCCATCCTCACACTTTCCCGAAGCATCTCGATGCTGTCGGCGTCGTGCCAGCGGGTATCCGAAGACGGGAAATGCATGCCCATGTCCCCAAGATTCGCCGCCCCCAGCACTGCGTCGGTCACGGCGTGGCACGCCACATCGCCGTCGGAGGTCGCATCGAGGCCGCGTTCGGTGTCGACGATGACGCCGCCGATCAGAACGGGTGGCGTCGTGCCGAACCGGTGGACGTCGAATCCGATGCCGACCCGGGTCTCGAACACGGACTCAGTCTTCGGGTACTTCGAAGATCGGCAATGCCCGGTCGAGCCTCTTGACCGCCTCTTCTTCGTCGACGCCGAGCGAGAACTCGAGTTCCGACGTGAGGGTGACCCGCGCCTTGGAAAGCATCCGCTTCAGCGCCGGTGAGATGCCCTTGGTCTGCTGGGCGTAGTTGAGGTCGCGGACCACTTCGGCGACCTGGAAGATGTCACCTGAATACATCTTCTCGGTGAGCACCTTGTACCAGCGGGACCAGTTGGAACCGGCCTCCTGAGGCTCTTCCTTCAGGACCGCCAGCACCTTGCGCGCTTGGGCCTTGGAGATGATGGGTCGGATGAGATCGTCGATTGCCTCGACGGGGACCTTGACGGTGAGTTGCTCTGTGGCGATGTCGAGGACGAAATAGTCCTTCTTCTCACCGGCAAACTCCTGCTTGATCTTCTTTGCGATCGTCGCCGCCCCGTGCTGGGGATGGACGACCTTGTCCCCCACCGAGTACTTGGACGTCGGCTTCTTGGCAGGCGCCTTCTTGGCAGGCGGCTTCTTGGCAGGCACCTGCTTGGCCGGCGGCTTCTTGGCAGGCGCCTTCTTGGCAGGCGGCTTCTTGGCAGGCACCTGCTTGGCCGGCGGCTTCTTGGCAGGCGCCTTCTTGGCAGGCGGCTTCTTGGCAGGCACCTGCTTGGCCGGCGGCTTCTTGGCAGGCGCCTTCTTGGCCGGCTTCGAGTCCGTCGTGGACGACTTCGCGGAGGAACTGGTTTTCTTGGTAGCCATGAATCCGGGCAGTCTACCCGGGTCCGATCACAGCACCTGCGGTGTCCACTCCTGGGCGAGGGATCGGACTCTTTCGAAGTAGTGCTGAAGATGGGTCGCCCGAGCATTGCCGATTCCTTCGACCTTCTCGAAGTCGGCGATTGAGGCGGCCAACATCTTCGGGAGCTGCTTGAAATGCTTGATCAACTCTTCACGGACAGTATCGGGCAGCCGGACCACCCGGGACAGGAGCCGATAGCCCCGGGGGGTCACAGGCGCATCCAGTTCGTCGAATCCGATCGCCTTGGCGATCCTGACCGGATCTTCGAGATCGGACTCCTCGAGCTCGCCGAGCGCATCCCGAGCCTTGAGGAGGCTGGCCTTGCGCCGCGTCGGCAGATAGTCCCTGAGCGTGACGTCGCGGAGAAACTCGACACCGCGCACCATGTCGGCCAGCTGGATGTAGGCCAGCCGACCCTCGTCGCCGAGCGAGATGGCCTGCCGTTCGATGCTGGTCCCGACCCGTCTCACGAGTTCCGCCCTTTGCAGAAGCGTGACGACCGCCCGGTAGGTCACGAGTTCGAAGACCTCGAGGGAGGTCAATCCGTTCTCGGCTTCGTCGAGACGGCGCCGGAGACGATCGAGCGTTTGGAGATCCTGGTTGACGCGAGCCGCGACCATCGTCGGCGAGCGCAACTCGACCTTCGTGTCCTCGACGTAGACCGACGCCGTGCGGCGGCCCTCGGAAACCGCCACGACGGGCACCGACGTCTGGATGGCGATGCGCTGGGCGGTTCGATGACGAGACCCGGTCTCTTCGGTGGGGATGTCGTTCGAAGGGACGAAGTGGACATTGGCGGCGATGATGTGATCACCTTCGGCATCGAGGATGATCCCACCATCCATCTTGGCCAGCTCGCTCACCTTCGGAGGCGTAAAGAGCACCGGCTGGGCGAGGCGAAAGCCTCCACTCGAGATCGCAGAAACGGCGTCACCGTCTCCAAGGACGATGATCGCGCCTTTGCCTTGCTGAATGATTCGTTCGAGACCCTGCCTCAACGGGGTTCCCGGGGCGAGACGCTCGAGCGTCTCGAGCGCCAACGTGCCGTTCCGAGCCACCTGAGCAATCTATCACCTCTCAACCGCTCGGAGGCGGTGAGGGCACCAATCCCGCCTCGACGAGGGCAAGAAGGAGCCGCTGGCCCTGGGCGGGAGCCACCACCGTCTTGATGCCGAGCCGGTCGGCCTCCTCGCGGCGCCGAGCTTCGAACGGCACGGGACGGACCTCACCGGCCAGCCCGATCTCGCCCCACGCCGCCACCGAGCCCAGCGGAAGATCCATCCGCGACGACGCCAGCGCCAACGCCACCGGAAGATCACATGCCGGTTCGTCGAGCTTCCAACCGCCGACGACGTTGACGTACACCTCATGGTCGGCGAGCGGTATCCCGCAGTGACGATCGAGGACGGCGAGGATCTGATGCACACGGGACGACTCGACTCCGCGCACCGACCGCCGCGGCTGCGGCTGGCTGGACGACGTGACGAGCGCCTGAATCTCGACGAGCACCGACCTCCTGCCCTCGACTGCGGGGAACACGACGGTTCCCGGAACGTCGCTCTGCCACTCGGCGAGAAACGCCTCGGAAGGATCCTCGACTTCGACCATCCCCTCGTTCCGCATGTCGAAGAGAGCGACAGTGTGGGTAGCACCGAAGCGGTTCTTGAAGCTGCGGAGCGCCCGAAAGCCCCGATCAGGGTCGCCTTCCAGCGACAGAACGACATCGACCATGTGCTCGAGCAGCTTCGGGCCGGCCAGCCCGCCCTCTTTGGTCACATGGCCGACGAGGATCGTGGCAACCCCCCGCTCCTTGGCGTAGCGAACGAGACGGGAAGCCGACTCCCGCACCTGGGTGACCGAGCCCGGCGCCGAGCCGAGATCCGGCACGCCCACCGTTTGTATCGAGTCGATGATCAACAGATCCGGGTTGCATTCATCCGCGGCCGCGATGGCGGCGTCGACATCGTCCTCGGCGAGCACGAGCACGCCGTCAGCAGTCACCCCCACGCGCTCGGCCCGCATCGCCACCTGCTGGGCGGACTCCTCGGCGGAACACACCAACACCCGGCCACCGCTCGCCGCGATGCTGCCTGCCAACTGGAGCAGCAGGGTCGACTTGCCGACGCCTGGTTCACCGCCGACCAGGACGACCGACCCCGGGACGAGACCACCGCCAAGCACCCGGTCGACCTCGCCCATCCCCGAGGTCCTCCTCTCTAAGCGGGCGGCGTCGTTGAGCTGTGCTGCGACCGGAGCCGGACCGCGGCGCAGGGACTTCGAACGGCCCGGGAGATCGGCGACCTCGTCCAACGGACCGGACCGCCCGCATTGGGGGCAGAAACCCATCCACTTCGTGGAGCGGTAGCCGCAAGATTCACACGCGTAGGACACGGGAACGGACTGTAGGGAGAGGCTGCGACAGTTTCGTCGCCACCGCCCGAAAAGGCCCGCTGGTCAGCGCCGACTCGCCCGGTCGATGACCCAGGCGAGACCAGCCAGGGCGAGTCCGGCGAGCAGGATCCCCGACGTCACGGAGCCTGCCGTCCACCCTTCGACCTGCCTGACAGCGAACACGTCGATCACCGTGGCACAATACCCACCCGGAGCGAACCCCCGGAGGAGGCGTTTTGGCCCGTCACGTGTGCGACAACTGTGGATCGGTGGTGTCCGACGAGGACCAGTTCTGCCCGAGCTGTGGAACCTGGATCGACCCGGCGTCCGAGCCGGCCGACGGAGGTGAGTACGAGGAATTCTCCCTCGACGAAGGCCCACCGCCGGCCGACTTCACGCGCCCGCCCCTCCAGGTGGCGTCCCAGACCGTGTCCTGCCCGTCGTGCGGTACATCCAACCCTGACACGAACCGGCACTGCGAGGAATGCGGAGCCCGGCTCGCCCAAGGATCCCTCCCCGTCGCGCCCCGACCCGCCGTGCAGGCGACCGCAGGAGTCAGAGCGGCGATGGCCATCTCGGGACTGCTGTTCGGAGTGGTGCTGATCGCTCTCCTGTTCAACATCTTCACCGGTGACGATGAAGACCCGGACCTCGCTGCCGCAACGTCCTCGACGACCACAACGACCATCGCCCGAGTTCCCGAACCTATCAACATCCTCAGCGCAGACTGTTCGATTTCGGGGCTGTCCGGATTCGAATGCCGCAATCTGATCGACGGCGAACGCGAGTACCAGATCAACTGGGAGGCGCTCGAAGAGACCGACGTGATCACGATCGACCTCATCTTCCCCGAGCCAATGGTGGTGACCGGGTTCGTGTGGGAGAACCTTCCGGCAGACAGCGATCGTTTCTATCAGAACTATCGCGCCCGCAGCATCTCCATCTCCACCGACGCCCCCAACACGCTGCCCCTCGCCCACGAGCTCGACGACGAACCGGGCAAGCAGGCCATCGAATACGTGAGCTTCCGCACGCTCAGCCTGCGCATCCAGGTCAACACTGCGTATCTGCCCGAAGAGCGCGGCGGACGTGTCTTCACGGAGCTGGCGATCGCCGGGATCGAAGTGGTCGGGTACCCGGCGGGCGACGTCGTGACGACCACAACGACGACCACCGCCCCGGCCGAAGACGGCTGATCAGGTCACGTCGAGACGGAGTTCACGCACTCCCCTGAAGACGAGACTCGGCACACGCTCCAGCTTCTCCTGTGCGAGTTCGAGGCGCGGGAGCCTGCGGATCGCCTCCATCGCCACCTCCAGCTCCAACTTCGCCAGGGGTGCACCCACGCAGTGGTGGATCCCGGCGCCGAAGGCGAGGTGGGCACGGCTGTCCCGGGCGATGTCGAACGTCTGGGCGTTCTCGAACGCGGCCTCGTCACGGTTGGCGGACCCGAAGAACAGCCCGACCTTCGTGCCGCGACGCAACCGAATGCCGTCCCAATCGAGATCTTCGAGAACCCAGCGTTCGAACATCTGCAACGGCGTGTCGAAACGCAGGATCTCCCCGGCGGCCGATGCCACAAGCTCCGGATCACTCCGGAGCCGCGCAAACTGGTCGGGGAACTGGGCGAAGGCGAGCAGCCCGTTGCCGATGGCCTGCACCGTCGCCTCGTGACCGGCGTTGAGTGTGAGAATCGCGGTTGCGACCACCTCTTCCTCCGACAGACTGTCACCGTCAATCTCTGCCACCACCAGTTCGGACAACAGATCGTTGCCCGGTTCGGCTCGGCGGTCCCTCGTCATCACAGTCAGGTAGGCCACGAAATCCTTGGTGGCTTGCTCGGCCGCCACCCGATCCTCCAGAGGGCAGTCGGCGTCGAACGGCCGGACCATCGCATGTGACCACGCCACCAACATCGGTTGATCGGCGGCCGGAATGCCCAGCAGGTCGGCGATCATCGTCAGCGGGATCGGGGTGGCGAAGTCGGCGATCGCCTCCATCGAGCCCCGATCGAGCGCCTGATCGATCGAACGGGCAGCGACCTCCTCCAGACGGGGCCGGTAGGACTCAGACGCCTTGCGAGTGAACGCCCACTGAACCAAGCGACGGATGCGGGTGTGGGCTGGGGGCTCCAGGTCGATGAACGAGTCCCTGACGTAGGAAGTCCAGGTCGGGATGTCCGCCGGGTAGATGCGGGCGAGAACCTCGGCGTCGATCTCATCGACCGGAACCCGGGACCGGACGTCTCGCCCGAACCTCCGGTCTCGGAGAATGCCTGAAACATCCGCGTGCCTTGCAAAGAACGTCACATCCCAATGCGGATCGAAGAACACAGGCGACTCGTCGCGCAAGCGGGCATACGTCGGATACGGGTCGGCGACGAAATCAGGTGCGTACGCATCGAAGTCGATCACGGTGGGTGAGGGTAGAAGAGCGAGGGCGTGATCTGTCCCCCCTCGGCCGCAGGCCGTCTGGGGGGACAGGCCGGCCGCTCTGGGCCGGCCAGGGGGGCGGTCAGCTCTGTGACCTCGTGGACCACCTCTCGCGGGAGGTGGTTGACGGGTTTGGCGGCTGCGCCTTAAGGCCCCCCTCGGCCTCGCAAAGCCTCGGCCACTCCCCCCAACGGGACTTCGTCCCTGGGGGGAGAGAAGGCCCCCCTCGGCCTCGCAGAGCCTCGGCCACTCCCCCCAACACGACCTCGCCTGGCGGCTCGGTCGCGAGGGGGAGAAAGGAACCCCCCTCGGCCTCGCTGGCGCTCGGCTGTCCCCCAACGCTTCGCTGGGGGGACTTAAGACTTGATCCAGATTTGGCCGTCGGCGGCGGGCATGCGGAGGCGGCGGGTCGCGAACAACAAGACCACCAGTACGGCGATGAACGGAGTGATCTGCGGCAGTTGGTTCGGAACGGTGTCGACGTTGAAGTAGAAAGCGCCGAGCGCGACCGCACCGGCTCCGAGTCCGACCGCCGTACGCCAACGACGGCGGTACAGCGCCCGCAGCGTGAAGAGCACCAGCACGATCGTCACGAACAGGAGCAGAGCATGCGGAGCGTTCTGGTCGCGCAGACGCAGAGTTTCGGCGAACCCGAAGAGGAGCGAGCCGGAAGCCGTGCCGGTCGGACGCCAGTTCCCGAAGATCATCGTCGCCAGGCCGATGAAACCCTTGCCGTTGGTCTGTCCCTCCCGATACAGCCCGGAGAGCTGCACCGCCAGGAACGCCCCGCCGAGCCCGGCGAGAAGCCCCGACGTGACGACGCCGTAGTACTTGTAGAGGTAGACGTTCACACCGAGCGAGTCGGCGGCGTCAGGATCCTCACCCACGCTGCGCAGACGAAGGCCCCAGCGGGTGCGCCACAGCAGGTACCACGAGATCGGGATGATGGCGATCCCGAGCAGCGTCAGCCACGACATCTGAAAGACGAAGCCGCGAAGGATGCCGCCCAGTTCGGCAATGAGGAAAAGGTCACTGCGTTCCATGGCTCCGAAGAAGTCCGGCGACTCCCAGTCGAAGATCGTCCCGCCTGCCAGGAAGGGGACGTTGAAAGTCGACGACCCGACGACCGTCGGTGACTGGGTGATCGACCCGCCGTAGTCGGGGAAGATCAGTCCGGACAGGTAGCGGGCGATGCCAGGCGACATCACGAGTATCGCCGTGCCGGCGATGATGTGATCGACGCCGTAGGTCACGGTCACCACCGCCATGAGCAGCGCACCGAGGGCACCGGCAGCGCCACCGATCAGGATGCCCAGCCACACGCTGCCGGTGTACAACGTGCCCCACGCGCCGAACCAGGTTCCGAGCACGAGGAAACCCTCCAGTCCGATGTTCACCACGCCCGAGCGTTCTGAGAACATCCCGCCGAGTCCGGCCATCAGGATCGGTATCGACCAGCCGAGAGCGATGCTCCAGGTCCCGGATGAGGTCAGGTCCGTCGTAGGGATTCGGGCAAAACGTTCGGTCAACGCCAGGAGGACGACACCGAGCAGCGCCAGTGCCAGCCAGTCGACACGGACCCCGGGAACCGAATCCACCCAGCTCTTCGTGATCGAAGGCAGATCCCGGTTCTTGGACATGGGATGACTCATCGCTCCTCCCCCACGAGCGCAGCGGCAGCCTTGGCGGCCTCGACCCGTCGGTAGCGCTCCGCCACGGAATAGGCGACGACGACCGAGAGGATGATCACGCCCTGGATAATGGCGACGATCTCCCTCGGCGCGTCACCCCGAACTTCGAGAACACCCGAAGCCCGGCTCAGCCAGCCAAACAGGAGCGCAGCGACGGCGATACCGCCGGCGTGGTTGCGACCAAGGAGGGCGACGGCGATGCCGGCAAAGCCCAACCCTTGGGTGAAGCGGAGGCTGTACGCGTGGCTCGCTCCGAGCAACTCGGGGAGACCGACGAGACCGGCAGCCGCACCAGAGAGGACCATGGCGATGACGATGGTGCGCTTCGGGTCGACGCCGCTCGCTTCGGCCGCAGACGGGTTAGATCCGGTCGCTCGGAGGTCGAAGCCGAGCCGAGTCCGATTGATCAAGAAGTGATAGACGAATCCAACGGCAGCGGCGACGAGCACGAAACCCCACAGCTCGCTGCGGGTCTCCACTCCAAAGACGTCGAGGATGGGAGACAGAGACGGGAACCATCCGGACTCGGGGATGTCGCCGAGCGCGGTGTCGAGACCGGCGTCGGGGACGTCCCACACACCGAGGAGATACGAGACGATTCCCCCGACGGCGATGGCGTTGAGCATGATCGTCGAGATCACCTCGTGGACGTTCCGCGTCACCTTCATGACACCGGAGAGTCCCGCCCAGAAGGCACCGACGACCATCGCTGTGAGAATGATGAGGGTGACGTGAAGGACCGGGGGCAGGTCGACGACAGCACCCACCTGGGCCGCCATGAATGCGGCGAGGATGTACTGACCCTCCACGCCGATGTTGAACAAGTTCATGCGGAACCCGATCGCCACCGCGATCGCCGAGAGATACAACGGGGTCGCCCAGTTCACGGTCTCGACGAGGGTGTTGGCACGAACGCCGTACTGGAAGACGTTGCCGGCCGCCGCGAAAGGATTCGCTCCAGATACGGCGAGAACGATCCCCGACACCAGCACAGAGAACACGACTGCGGCGACCGGCGGGACGATCGAGAGCATCCGATCCCTGCTCACTGCGCCACCGTCGCCCCGGTCATGTAACTGCCCAAGTCCCGAGGCGTCACCGCCGACGGGTCGAGCGTCGCGACGAATCGACCCCGCAGCATGACGAGCAGCACATCGGAGAGTCCGATCAGTTCGTCGAGATCCGCAGAAATCAGCACCGTGGCCACCCCGGCAGCACGGGCATTTCGCAGTTCCTCCCACACGGCCGCCTGGGCACCGACGTCGATTCCGCGGCTCGGGTGCGATGCGATAAGAAGGCTGATCTCAGACGAGAGCTCGCGGCCGACGATCAGCTTCTGCTGGTTCCCACCGGACAGTGCCAAGGCGGGAACATCCACCCCTGGGGTGCGCACGTCGAAACGTTCGACCATGGTGGCCGTGTGGTCGCGGGCGGCCGCCCGGTCGATCAGCCAGCCGTTCTTCACAAACGGCGCCTGAGTCTGACGGCCGAGCATGGTGTTCTCCCACAGCGGAGCGTCTAGCAACAGGCCGCGCCGGTGCCGGTCCTCGGGGATGTAGCCCACTCCGGACTCGCGGATCCGTCGCACCGGCCAAGTCGTGATGTCCTCTCCGTTGAGGACGACGGTTCCCCCGGTCACCGGACGCATACCGAGAATCGCCTCGACCAACTCCAACTGCCCGTTGCCTTCCACCCCGGCGACGCCGACGATTTCGCCCGCGTGGACCCGAAGATCGAGTCCCTGCAGTGCGACATCGGTCTCACTTCCAGCCACTTCCAGTGCGGACACGTCGAGCACGACCCGGTCGGTCACGGTCGAGTCCCGTGTCTCCGGGCTGGGCAGCTCGGCCCCGACCATCAGTTCTGCCAGGTCATTCAATGTGACGTCTTCAGGCTTGACCGTGGCCACCGTCTTGCCGCGACGGAGGACCGTGATCGTGTCCGCGATCTCGAGCACCTCGTCGAGCTTGTGGTCGATGAAGATGATCGTGTGGCCTTCGGCCTTGAGGTCGCGCATGTTGCGGAACAGGTCCTCGACTTCCTGTGGGACGAGCACCGCCGTCGGTTCGTCGAGGATGAGAATCTTGGCTCCGCGGAAGAGCACCTTGATGATCTCGACCCGCTGCCGCTCCCCCACCTCCAACGTCTCGACGAGTTCGTCGGGATCAACAGCAAGCCCGTAGTCACGACCCACGTCGAGGATGTGACGACGGGCCTCGTCGAAGTCGATCCGGCCGCCGCTCGTCGTCGGTTCGGATCCGAGGATGACGTTCTCGAGGACCGTGAAGTTGTCCGCCAGCATGAAATGCTGGTGGACCATTCCGATTCCGGCATCGATCGCATCGGTCGGAGAGTGGAATTCCACCTCTTCGCCATTCACCCACATGCGGCCTTCGTCGGCTCTCTGCATGCCGTAGAGGATCTTCATCAGAGTCGACTTGCCGGCGCCGTTCTCGCCACACAAGGCATGGATCTCCCCTGTGGCCACTTCGAGGCTGACATCCTGATTGGCGATCACACCAGGGAAGCGCTTCGTGATGCCATCGAGCTTCACTGCGAGTTCGTTGTTCACGGCGTCATCCGCGGTGGTGTCCCTCGTTCACTGGCTCCGATCCGCAGGACCCTGGGTCCCGGGTCCCGGTTCACTTCCCTCGGCGCCTCGACAACCCTCAAGACGATCGAAGGCCCCGGATATCCGGGGCCTTCGAGACTGTAGCGGGCGAGTCGCCCACCGGGTTGTCAGGGAGTCGTCGGAACGACGATGTCCCCGTCGATGATCTGCTGCTTGTAGTCCTCGAGCTGGTCGGCGATGTCGTCGACGAAACCGCCGCTCGTCGAGTAACCGACACCGTCCACCGAGAGGTCGAAGACGTTGGTACCGGCGACGAACTCGCCGTTCACCTGAGCCTCGATCGTGTTGTACACCGCAACATCGACCCGCTTGAGCATCGAAGTGAGGATGTAGTCGCGCACTTCCTCGCCTGCGGTCAGGTACTGGTCGGAGTCCACGCCGATGGCCCACACCTTCGTGCCGTTGGCCTCGGAATACTCCTTGGCGGCCTGGAAGAGACCGGCACCGGTGCCGCCGGCGGCGTGATACACGACGTCGGCGCCGCCCTCGAACATCGACTGGGCGATGACACGGCCCGAAGCCGGATCGTTGAAGCCGTCGAAGTTCGGGGGCTCGGTCACGTACTGGCTGATGATCTGGATGTCGGGGTTGACCGCCTTCGCACCGGCGATGAAGCCGGCCTCGAACTTCTTGATCAGGTCGATGCTGACGCCGCCGATGAAACCGATGGTTCCGGTCGTCGACTTGAGTGCGGCAGCCGCGCCGACCAAGAAGGAACCTTCCTCCTCGGCGAACACCAGACCGGCCACATTGGGGAGGGCAACGGACCCGTCGTCGACGATGGCGAAGTTCACATCCGGGTTGGCTGTGGCGGCGTTCGTCATCGGCGTCGCGAACAGGAAGCCGATTCCGAAGACGAGTTCGCTTCCCTCAGCCTGAAGGTTCAGCAGCTCCTCACGGTTCGAGCCGTCGTCGTTCGCCGACGCCTCGGATGCCACGATGCCCAGTTCCGACACGGCACGGTCGAGGCCGGCGGCAGCGGAGTCGTTGAACGACTGGTCGCCACGTCCACCGATGTCATAGACGAGACCGACGGGCACCCCGTCGCCGTCAGCGCCGTCTCCGCCGCCACATGCGGCGAGGACGAGCGCAAGCACTGAAAGCAGTGCCATCAAACGCTTGGAAGTCAATGTTCCTCCTGAGTTGTTTCTCTTGTAGGGCAGCGCGCAAATGCGGATGCGCGCAGAGGCCATAAGAATAGGGCATCCGTGACTGCGACGAGCCGATGATCGAACCCCTGATGGACCTTCGCGAAAACCCACCACCACCGGCATGGGGGGTTTCCGTGGATGAGGCCGCAGTCGAGAGACTCGCCAAACGGCTCGCCGATCACCGGTTCGAACCGGCCTCCTACGAGTACGAAGGCACCCCCGACTACTCAGGAGAGGATTGGGGACGATTCGTCGTCCTCGGGGTCTCTGTCGTCTGGCGGCTGTGGCCACCCGCCGGGGAGCGGATGTGGGGCGTCGCAGAAAGTGGGCAGATCGTCGAAGACGCCTCAGGGCTGTGGCTGTGTTTCGGACGGGAGCCACGCAGCCTCGATCTCGAATGGCTGGCGGGCGGTGGACTTGGAGAAGACTTCTTCGACGGCGAAGGGATCCTCCAGGACGTTCCGCGTCGAATCGAGGTGTTGGGAGAGGTAGCCCGGTCGCTGATCACGCATCATCAGGGCTCGGTGACCGGTCTCGTCGAGAAGGTCGAAGGTGATGCGGTGGCGCTGAGGGATGCGTTGGCGGCCACCATCCCCGGCTATCAGGACCGACCGTCCAGCTCGGACGGTGTGCTCGCCTTCGACAAGCTGGCCAACCTGGCGGTCACGATGCTCGCCGCCCGTCTCCCGATCACGGGAACTGAGCGGTTTCCGGTGTTTCCCGACTACATGCTCCCCCGTCATCTCCGGCACGAAGGCGTGCTCGTTTACTCGGATGCTCTCGCTCGAAAGGTTGACTCGGGACACCTGCTCGATGCCGGTTCGCTCGAAGAGATGGCGATCCGGTGGGGGACGATCCAGGGTGCCGAGTTGTTGCGCCGGAGGCTGGCCGAGAAGGGGAACCCGGTGAGCACACCCGACCTCGACTACTGGCTCTGGTCAGAAGCGGTACTCGGCCCCCGCGCAGACCTCATGGGCCCCCACCACCTCTGCATCACCGAGGCCTACTGAACGAATCACCCACCCGGCGGCCACCAAGGGGTACCCCGTACCCTTGGTTCAGCGGTACCGATTCGGTATCTGCGAGCCCACAGTTCACGCCAGCGCGTCACCGCGCGCCGAACCGTGGGCTGGGGAGTACCGATCCGGTACTCAGGAACCCAGGGTTCGTGAAACCCCCCTGGGCCCTTTCGGGTTACTCGGATTCGAGGACTTCTACCGGGGGTGGGGCGTCGGGGGCCTCGAACGCCTCGAATGTGAGCTCTTCGGCTTCGGTATCGAGGCCGACGAGGATCGTCGCACCGGCCCGGAACTCGTTGAGCAGCACCTTCTCGGACAACGGGTCCTCCAACAAGCGCTGGATCGAGCGACGGAGGGGTCGAGCGCCCAACTCCGGATCGTATCCGCGGTTGCCGAGGAAGCCCTTGGCGTCGTCCGTCAGGACCAGGTCGAGACCCTGGGCCGCAAGCTGGTTCTTGACCCGAACCAGCATGAAGTCGACGATCTCCTTGACCTCCTCGAGCGTGAGCTCGTGGAAGACGATGGTGTCGTCGATCCGGTTGAGGAACTCGGGCCGGAAATGCTTCTTGAGCTCGTCCTGGACCTTGGCGCGCATCTTCTCGTACGTGTCCCGGGCGTCGTCCTGATGGAATCCGATCGCCGACTTGCGGATATCACGGGTCCCCAGGTTCGACGTCATGATGATGACCGTGTTCTTGAAGTCGACCGTGCGCCCCTGGGCGTCAGTCAAACGGCCGTCCTCGAGGATCTGGAGAAGCGTGTTGAAGACATCAGGGTGAGCCTTCTCGATCTCGTCGAAGAGCACCACGGAGAACGGCTTGCGCCTGACGGCCTCGGTGAGCTGGCCACCTTCGTCGTATCCCACGTATCCCGGCGGCGAGCCGATGAGACGGCTGACAGTGTGCTTCTCCATGTATTCGGACATGTCGAGCTGGATGAGGGCCGACTCCTCACCGAAGAGGAACTCGGCAAGCGCCTTGGCGGTCTCGGTCTTACCGACGCCTGACGGACCCAGGAAGATGAACGAGCCGGATGGACGCTTCGGGTCCTTCAGGCCGGCCCTCGTGCGCCGAATCGCCTTCGACACGGCCACGATCGCATCCTGCTGTCCGACGATGCGCTTGTGGAGTTCTTCTTCCATGTGGACGAGACGGGCAGTCTCCTCCTCGGTCATGCGCTGTACCGGGATTCCGGTCCACTGAGCGAGCACTTGGGCGATCTCGTCTTCGTCGATGACCCAGCCAGTCGACTCGCCCGACTCCTGAAGCCGGTGTTCGATCTCGGTGCGCTCACCCACCAAAGACCGCTCCTGGTCGCGTAACTGGGCGGCCCGCTCGTACTGCTGGGCCGAGACTGCATCCGCCTTCTCGGAACGCACCTGAGTGAGTTTCTTGTCGAGGTCTTCGAACTCGGGATTGTTCGCAGAGCGACTGATCCGCATGCGGGAGCCTGCCTCGTCGATGAGGTCGATCGCCTTGTCGGGAAGGAAACGATCCGACAGGTAGCGATCTGCGAGGTTGGCCGCCGTGACGAGGGCCTGGTCGGTGAATCGCACGCTGTGGTGGCTCTCGTAACGATCCTTGAGGCCGAGCAGGATCTGCACCGTTTCCCCGACGCTCGGCTCCTCGACCTTGACCGGCTGAAAACGCCGTTCCAGGGCCGAGTCCTTCTCGAGATACTTGCGGTACTCCTCGAGCGTCGTCGCGCCGATCGTCTGCAACTCTCCGCGAGCGAGCATCGGCTTGAGGATCGAGGCGGCGTCGATCGCACCCTCCGCGGCGCCGGCACCGACGAGGGTGTGGATCTCGTCGATGAAGATGATGATGTCCCCGCGCTGCTTGATCTCTTTCAGCACCTTCTTGAGCCGTTCCTCGAAGTCGCCGCGGTAGCGGGAGCCGGCCACGAGGGCTCCGAGGTCGAGGGTGTAGAGCTTCTTGTTCGCCAGCGTCTCGGGCACTTCACCGGAGATGATCTGTTGGGCGAGGCCTTCGACGATGGCGGTCTTGCCGACGCCGGGCTCGCCGATGAGGACCGGGTTGTTCTTCGTCCGACGGGAGAGGATCTGCATGACCCGCTCGATCTCCTTGGCGCGGCCGATGACCGGGTCGAGTTTCCGATCTCGGGCAGCCTGGGTCAGGTTGCGTCCGAACTGATCGAGGACGGTCGAGCCCTGGGTCGACTCACCGCCGGACGAACCGCCGCGCATCGACGACGAAGACGAGCCCGAGGATGCCGCCTCTTCCGAGGAGCCGGAGCCCGAGAGAAGCTGGATCACCGTCTGGCGAACCTTCTGCAATTCCGCCCCGAGCTTCTGGAGCACCTGGGCGGCGACGCCCTCACCCTCGCGGATGAGGCCGAGCAGGATGTGCTCGGTGCCGATGTAGTTGTGACCGAGCTGGAGTGCTTCGCGCAGGCTCAGTTCCAACACCTTCTTGGCGCGGGGTGTGAAGGGAATGTGGCCGGTTGGGGCTTGCTGGCCCTGACCGATGATCTCGACAACCTGCTCACGGACCGCATTGAGGCTGATACCGAGGCTTTCGAGCGCTTTGGCCGCGATGCCTTCACCCTCGTTGAGGAGACCGAGCAGGATGTGCTCGGTGCCGATGTAGTTGTGGTTGAGGAGACGTGCCTCTTCCTGCGCCAGCACGACGACACGGCGGGCTCGGTCAGTGAAACGTTCGAACAAGGAATCCTCCTTGCGGGATCCTCGGCTTCTGGAAGCGAAGTATACCCCCGGTGGTGTTTTCTCCCGTCGGCACTCGCGCGGGGAAGATGAAGCGAATCGCGGTTCTTCTCGCGTCGGCCGGGTTCTCGCCAGCAGATGCGACGGCGTACCATCGCGGTCGTGACGGACTTGCGGAAACTCGTCGACCTGCCCCGCGTGTGGGAGCGGATGGCAAGCCTCGAACGACGCCTCTTCGAGGTGACGCAATCGAACAGCGCCTACCTGACCCAGGTTTCACGGCATCTTCTCGAAGCCGGCGGCAAACGCTATCGACCCCTGCTCGCCGTGTTGGCGGCGGAATTCGGACAAGTCCAGGACGATCGACCTGTCGAAGCGGGCGTCGCCGTCGAGCTGATCCACGTCGGAAGCCTCTATCACGACGACGTCATCGACGAGGCCGACACCAGGCGCGGGGCAATCTCCGCGAACACCAACTGGACGAACACGGTGGCGATCCTCGCCGGGGACTTCCTCATGGCCCGTGCGTCGGAGACGGCCGCCACCTGGCTGTCGAAGGAGTCGGTTCGAATCCTCGCCGCCACCTACGCCGAGTTGGTCGAAGGCCAGATGCAGGAACTCGAACTGGACTTCGATCTCGAACACGGTCTCGCCGAATACGAGGCGGTCATCTCCCGCAAAACCGCCAGCCTCATCCGCACATCGGCCCGGCTGGGAGCAATGGCCGCAGATGCGGAGCCGGACACGGTCGAGGCGATCACGTCGTGGGCGCACGAAGTCGGAATGGTCTTCCAACTGGCAGACGACGTCCTCGACCTCGTCTCGACCACCGAGGAAATCGGAAAGCCGGCCGGTTCGGACATCCACGAAGGCAAGTTCACGATGCCTCTGCTCCTTGCTCTCGGCGGCCCGGACGCCGAACGCCTCCGCAAGCTGTTGAGCGAGAGCCGGCCCTACCGACAGGAGACGGTCGACGAGGTCATCGAGGTCATCAGGTCCGGTGACCACATCCAGGCAACGCTGGATGAGGCGCATCGCCGGTTGGCGGTCGCTTCCGACGCCGCGGGACGCCTTCCCGACGTCGAGGCACGCGAAGTGCTCGATGGGCTCGGCAGATATCTCGTCGCCCGCGTCGAGAGATCCGGAGTCTGACCACATTGAACGCCAATCGGCTTCAGTCACCCCCTGGACCGACCGATCCTTCCCACAGTGGACGAACTCCAACAGTATTTTCGTGATTCGGCCCTCGACCGGCTCCGAGCGTTGGAGAGCCTCATCCCCGCCGTCCGCAGGGGTGACGCCGATGCGGTGTCTCGCGTCCGCGGAATCGCCCACAGCCTGAAAGGCTCCGGTGCAAGCTACGGGTTCCCCGAAGTGAGCGAATCCGCCGCCCAGGTCGAGTCGGTGGGCGACAACCACATCAGCCCGGCGATCGCCAACCTGTGCGCCACCCTCGGCTCGGTCACCTCGTCGACTTCTCGCCACCTGGTGCTCGTCATCGACGACGATCCGCTCATCACTCGCCTGCTCGAAGCGCGTCTCACCACCCCCGGTCGGCGAGTCACATCGGTGGCGTCGCTCGAGGCCGCCCGCCAGTTCCTCGGTCAGGGTCAGCCTGATCTCATCCTGCTCGACCCGTTCCTCCCGGACGGCGACGGTCGCGTGCTGCTGCGGGAGATACGACTCGACGAGACCACCGCGGCCACGCCCGTGCTCGTCATCTCCGGTGTGTCGGACCAATCCATGATCGACGAAGTGACCAATCTCGGCGCCGACGGGTTCATCGCAAAGCCGTTCGTCGGGGACGAAGTCGCCGGGCGTGTTGCAGTCGCCCTTCGTCGCGCAGGTCCCGAGCCAGGGCGAGCCGCGTTGACCGCCTCCTACCGGGCCTTGCTCGAGCGGGAGATCCCGATCTCGGTGGTGGCGGTGGTCCCCGAAACACACGGACCCGGCGGCACCCGATCCGTCGGACCCGATCCGGCAGTGACCCGCGAGGTCCACGCCGGTCTGTTCAGCCTCCTCGGACCTGACGCCGACATCGCCCGGTGGGCGGACGGCGAACTGGCCATCGTCGGCGCCTACGAGCCGGCCCAGATGATCCGTCTCGTCGATCAATCACGGCTCCGGCTGCGCACCCTCCGTCACCCGACAACCGACGGCGCCGTGGTCTCCTTCTCCGCCAGCGTCGTCACCGATGGCGGTCTCGGACTCACCGATGCGTACCAAACCGCTCATCAATTCGCCATGGATGCAAGCCTGGCGGGCGGCGACAGGGTCACCATCGGAGAGATCATGCGCCGCACCGGTCGGGTACTCCTGGCAGAAGACGACGACCTCACTGCGGCGCTGATCATCCACCGTCTCGAACGTGAAGGATTCGAAGTCGTCCACGAGTCGGACGGGGACGCGGCACTCGAAGCAGCCGGGACGGGCGAGTTCGGCATCGTCGTGCTCGACGTCGAAATGCCCGGGAAGAACGGATTCGAGGTCCTCGAACGACTGCGATCCGTGCGGGAACTCGACAACACCCCGATCGTGATGCTCACAGCCGCCGGCAGCGAACGCGAGGTCGTCCGTGGGTTCGATCTCGGCGCCAACGACTACGTCATCAAGCCGTTCTCGCCGACCGAACTGACAGCTCGCCTCAAGAGATTCGTCACACCCTGATGCGCCTGGTCATTTGCGACGACGATCCGGTCATCCTCTACCTCCTCGAATTGGTCCTCGGGAAGCGGGCGGGACATGACGTGGTCTCGGTCGCCGACCCGGAAGACGTGAGCGAAGCCGTGATCGCGCATCGGCCCGACCTCGTCGTCCTCGACTACTTGATGCCCGGGCGTACGGGCCTCGAAGTCGTCGAGGAACTGAGAGCCGATTCCGAGACCGCAGACGTCAAAGTCCTGTTCCTGACTGGACGTGCCGAAATCGCCGATGCGGCGACTCTCGAGGCGCTGGGGGTCGTTGGCGTGATCGAAAAGCCGTTCGACATCTCCACTTTGGCGTCCCGACTCAGCGATCTCGCCGACATCTGAGGCCGGGTCAGAGGGCGGCCGAACACGCCTCGCTATCCACCAGAGACTCGAGACCCTGCACAGCCGAATCGAGGTAGCCGGCAGACTCGATCCGCGACCGCCAGTCCGAGGTGGCACCCATCCGTTCGAGGAATGCAGCCCGAGCGCGCTTGCCGGGGGCGTCGTCCGCTTCAGGCTCCACCTCGTCGTACTGAATCGCGAAAAACGCCTTGAGCGACGCCAAGCCCTCGCTCCGAATCTGGGAGATGCGTGCCTCGGTGAGGGCCATCTCCCCCGCGATGTCCTGCAGGAGATTGCCGTCGATGTAGTAGCGACTGACGACTTCTGCCTGGACGGCGGGCAGGTTTCGGATGGCTTCGGCGAGTGTGCCCCGCAACTCCCGCTGCTCGAGTGCGCTCTCCGGGCTGCCGACGATCGATGGCTCTTCGATCCTGTCCGCCAACGTGGCATCCTCACCTTCGACCGCCTGATCGAGATGCAGCAGGGTCGAGGCGACGGACTCGGTCCGACGACGCTCGAACTCTTCGAGGGAAATCCCCAGAAATGCCGCCACTTCGGCGGTCCCCGGCATGCGGCCACTCTCCTCTTCGAGCCCGGAAGTTGCCTGACCGATCTCGCGGAGACAGCGGCGGACCGACCGGCTCGCCCAGTCCCGACTTCGCGTGGAGTCGATGATCGCCCCCCTAACGCGGATCGCGGCATACCTGGAGAACGGGACTCCCGAATCAGGATCGAATCGGCGGCTCGCCTCGACGAGGCCAAGCGCACCTGCGTTCCACAATTCGGATCGATCCACGTGCCGGGGGTAGCGAGCGGAGAGCTCGGCCACGATGTGTCCGATGAGATCCATGGTCCCGACGACCAGGTCGTCTTGTTCCGAATTCGTCAGTTCAGTAGCCATTCCCGCA
The DNA here is from genome assembly GCA_040905965.1 of Acidimicrobiia bacterium. Lineage (GTDB taxonomy): Bacteria > Actinomycetota > Acidimicrobiia > Spongiisociales > ZC4RG35 > DATHWB01. The sequence continues at coordinate 42,200 of JBBDQP010000106.1, read as the reverse complement.
ACCCTCGATGCCAGCGCAGTCGTATCACCTAGACATCGGCGCCGAGCACGGCACCGCTTGAGGACCATTCCGACAATAATTCGCGCTTTTCGCGCAACCCGAGGGCCGACATGACGACAGGTCGACCATGGGACAACCTCATCCATCTTCGGCCGACCTCGTCGCCGTCTTGCGCAAGGAACTCGCGATCCTTGAACGGCTCCGCTTTGCACACCGGCAACTGCGGGTGCTGCTCGAAGTGGGAGACAACCGCTTCCTCGGGGTCGCCCTCGACGAACTGTCCGAGGTCGTGGTCGAACTCGACTTGGCCGAAAGGCTCCGAGTCGACGCCACCGAGAAGTTCGGCTCAGCCCTTCACCTGCGGGCGGCCCCAACGCTGAACGACCTCATCATCCGAATGCCGTCAGGGCCCGGGCAGCTTCTCAGATCACTTCAGCAGGAACTCGACGGATTGCTGGATGACGTCGACACCGAACGGCGCCGCGTGAGGACGCTCTCACATGCCCGGGTGACGCCCAGGACCGGGCACCGGCTCACAGGCTGACTCCAGTCGACACTTCAGTCGTCTGCCGAGCGGTTGTCAGCCATCACCTGATCGTGCACCTCGGATCGGTGGACGACGACTTCGCGCGGCGCTTCGACGCCCAGCCGTACCTGCCCACCCCTGATTTCGAGGACGGTGATCACGACATCGTCACCGATGACGATCGACTCCCCTACCTTTCGAGTGAGAACGAGCATCCCCCGAGCCTACGCCCCATGCGGCGGTAGTTCGAGCATCCCCGTGCGGACGAACGAAGCCAACTCCGGTGCCGCGATGCCAGACACCGCTCCCCGCACTGCGCGACACAAAACTTCAGCAAGCGCTTGGTCGAGGGGATCTGACGGACCGCGTGAATGGGAAGGGTCGACCAGTTCGGCAGCAATCCTGTTCACACGCTCGAGGTGGTCGGCGAACATGGTCCGGTACGGTTCCGGCGCCGTCTCGGCCAGGATCTCGAGTCGTTCCTGAGGCGGATCGAGGGTCTCGTCGAATCCCGCTCGGCCCGCGAGCCGAACCCCGAGTGCGGCCGATTCGAGATGACGATGAGCTTCTGCCAGATCCGACGGGTCGGCTGATACGAATCGCATCGCCCTGATCACGACCAGCCTGAACAGCAGGCGCTCGAGCACATCCCGTTCGACGCTGAACCGATGGTCGAGGTCTGCGAGCCGAGAGCGGTGCGCCATCATCGGTCCTGTCGGCAGCGTCGGAGGTGAGGCAAGCATCGGCACCACATCGCCGCGCGACGTCACCGTTACGCTCGCACCGATGGACGAGGTATCCGCACTCCGCCGCGAGATCCAGATGCTTCGAGATGAACTGGAAGCCATCAAGGTGACGCTCGATGTGGTCGGCACCATCGACCTCGACTCGGGAATCCTCAACCGGACGGGGGTGCTCGATGCCCTCGAACGGGGCCAGAAGTGGCTGATCCGCCGGGGCGACATCTACGGGCTCATCGTGGTGGCGTTTCCGGCACTCTCTGACGAGGTCCTCTTCGGGGACGGAGCCGTCGAGTTCCGGACCCATGTGACTGCCACGATCGGTGCCGCGATCCGGGAGGTCGACTCGGTCGGTCGACTCAACGAAACGACATTCGCGGTCGCGCTCGCCGACCTCGAACCGGGCACAATCGAGATCGTCGCCGCCCGCATGAAGGATCTCCTCGATCGGCTGGCCGCGTCGACTCCGGCAATGGGCGGCGCCTTCCGGATCAGCGGGGTCGAAGTGCTGTCTGCGTTGCCCTCGGGGAACGTGCTCGGCCGTGCCCTGCAACTCAACGCCGAGGCTGACCCCGGCCCCGTCATCGCCCGATTGGAATAGTTTTTACCCCTCCAAACGCTTCATTTTTGTAGCGCTGGTTCGCTAAAAACGGGCTCGGGAAGGCGGGGTCAGTCGGCGGGGGGGCGCATGGTGGGGAACAGGATGACCTCGCGGACGTGGGTCTGGTCGGTGAGGAGCATGACCAGGCGGTCGACGCCGATACCGAGGCCGCCGGTGGGCGGCATCCCGTACTCGAGTGCCCTGATGTAGTCCTCGTCGATGGGGTGGGCCTCGTCGTCGCCGGCCAACTTCGCCGCTGCCTGGCCGAGAAAGCGCTGGCGCTGATCACGCGGGTCGTTCAATTCGGTGAAGGCGTTGGCGTACTCGGCGCCTGCGATGAACAGTTCGAAGCGTTCCGTGAGTTCCGGGTCGTCGCGGTGGCGGCGAGCCAGCGGGGAAATCTCCACCGGGTAGTCAGTCACGAACGTCGGCTCCCAGATCGACTCCTCTGCCCTCGCCCCGAAGAGAGCCTCGATGATCTTGCCCGGACCCCAGGCGTCGTCGGGGTCCAGCCCGACGGAGCGAGCCAGGTCGACCAACTCGGCCCGTGGAGTGTGGATTGAGACCTCGGCTCCCAGGGCCTCAGACACGAGATCTGTCATTCGCGCCCGTCGGTACGGTCCGGCGAGCGACATGGGGCGGCCCTGGTACTCGATCTCCGTCGATCCCGTCGCCGCCATCGAAACTCCCGCCACGATCTCTTCGACCATCGTCATGATGTCGGTGTAGTCGGCAAAGGCTTCGTAGGACTCGAGCATCGTGAACTCCGGATTGTGGGTGGAGTCGATGCCTTCGTTGCGAAAGATCCTCCCCACTTCGAACACGCGCTCCAGCCCACCGACGACGAGGCGCTTGAGGTGGAGTTCGGTGGCGATGCGGAGATAGAGATCGATGTCGAGTGCGTTGTGGTGAGTCACGAACGGACGCGCCAGTGCGCCGCCGGCATCCACCTGGAGGACCGGTGTTTCGACCTCGATATAGCCGCGCGCTTCGAACTCGCGACGGAGGGCGCTCACGACCTTCGAACGGGTGACGGCGATCAGGCGGGCCTCGGGGTTCACGATCAGGTCGACGTAGCGGTGCCGGGACCGCTCCTCGACGTC
>JBBDQP010000106.1:27421-39130 GCA_040905965.1 Acidimicrobiia bacterium | reverse complement strand
TCGAGGGGAGACGTGAGGTCCGCGGGATCGTCCGAGAGTTCTGTCATGCGTCCGTGAACTTTGGACCCCCGCACCCGATCCATCAAATCGGACGCCCGGCTCGCCGCGGCTCCCGGCCTGAGAGGGCCGGTCGGTCAGCCCTCGGAGCTGTCGCGTTCCGGCCAGCGAGCGTCCAGGCGGGCTCGGTACTCCTTGTACTGGCCGCGCCGCTTCCAGAACTTCGTCTTGCCGACCGTGAAGCGATTCTTGGGCGCTTCGACCGGCTCGAAGTCGATTCGGTCGTGATGGTGATCCGCCCGCACTTCGGGAAGCGGGGCGAGCTCCTCGACGTCGGTCGCGGTGTGCAGCATCTGGTTTGCCGCGTGTCTGACCTTCCGATGGTCACGAGCGCGATCGTCTCGTCGAGGGCGGAGTTCGTCGTAGCCGGGGATGGTCTTGCGACGGTCACGGGAGCGGCGGGCCATGGTTCCTCCAGGTCGAGCGGACGGACAGAGTCGATGCTGCGTCGATGCTGTGTCGATCAGGGGGGAGCATGCTCCACCATGGGGCCAATCTATCGCGCATCCCCAACCACGGCAGGGCCATTGGTCACACCATCGGGGAACGCTGGTCACCAGATCCAGGGGATCAGCCGCTGCCGGACCCTCACCCGGTACTGCTCATAACCGTCGACGACAATGCCGAGGATGCGCTCTTCACGCCCTGACTTGAGTCGGAGAAAGCCCAGGATGACGAGGGACACGACCACCCCCGTGATCGAGCCGGCCGCAACCGCCACCCCGAAAGTGGAGAGGAACACCGCCCCGTACATCGGATGGCGCACGAGGCGGTAGACGCCGGCATCGACGAGCAGCGACCCTTCGAGCGGTTGGGGCGACGGCGTGATCCGGGTGCCGAACGAGGAAACCGCCCCGACACCGAGCGCCACCCCTCCCAGTGCGACGAGAGCACCCACTCCGAGCAACAATGTCCGAACGGGGTCGGTGGTCAGAACCACGACCACGAGCCAGGCCGTCAGCAAACCGAATTGGCCGATGACCCACCAGGTCGCCTCCTTTCCCATTCGCGGGGCTTCTTCCGGCCATGCGCCACCCCATCGCTCGATCTCCTGATCGAGCGTGTGGGCGATGGCCTCACCGGGGGTGGAGCCGTCGGAGAGCCGCGCATCGGGCGCCACCTCGGCGAGCGGAGCCAGGACGAAGCGTCGTTCGTGGGCACGCGGATGCGGCACGACGAGGTGAGGCTCCGAGATTCGACGATCGCCGTACGTGATGAGGTCCAGATCGAGCGTGCGCGGCCCCCAGTGGACGTCACGAGTCCGATCCGAACCGCCCTCGATCCGTTGGAGACCTTCCAGCAGGGTGTCGGGACCCAGATCGGTCTCGATCAGCACCACCGCATTCAGATACCTGCCCTGTCGGGGACCCCCAACCGGGTCGGTCTCGTACAACGAAGAGACCGCTTCGACATGCCCGAGCTCACGAAGTCCGGCGAGGCCGTTACGCAGCTGCGTGAGCCGGTTGCCGAGGTTCGACCCGAGCGCGATCGTGGCCCGGGTTCGTGTCATCGGGCTCGCTCGATGGTGACGGCCACGTCCTCGAACTGGTACGCGATGGGAGCCTGCGGCTTGTGAACCGTGACCGCCACCGACTCGATCCGCTCGTCAGCAGCCAGGACGACCTGTGCAACCCTCGTTGCGACCCGTTCGATGAGATCCCAGCGCTCGGAGCCGACCACGTCATGAACGACCGTCGCGAGCGATCCGTAGTCGACGGTGTCCGTCAGGTCGTCGGATGACCCCGCTCGAGACAGGTCGACGGAGACGACGAGGTCGACGACGAACGTCTGGCCGTCGACCTGCTCATGGGCGTAGACCCCATGACGGGCATGCACCTCCAGGCCCCGCAATTCGATGCGGTCGGCCAACTCATCAGCCCCGAATCAGGAAACGACCCTCGGGGCCGAGGGCCCTGCCCAGGATCTCCTGGATGAGGGCGGCGGCCAGGATCGGATCTTTGACGAGGCCCGACGCCACGAGATAGCCGCCGAGAAGCCCACCGAGCGTGTCGTCGATGATCTCCCGATGGACAAGCACCCGAGCGTTCGGGTTCGCGAGCAACCGGTCGAGAGTCTCAAAGAGCGGGCTGGGGTCGATCCGACCAGGCTCGGTGCTGATCGGCACCGTGTGGGTTTCGAGCCCGGCCGCTTCGTAGGCGGCGTGGTTCTGGTTGCCTGCGAGCAGGGTCACGACACAGGTGATCCCCGCTTCGCGCACCAGCCAGTTGATCTCTTCCTCACGGCGCACCCTGCGGTGCTGGAAACCGTGCCCGCCGATTCTCTCTGAAACCGCCAACCGATTGGCGATCACCCACGTGAACCCTCGTGGCTTCAAGCCTGTGATCATGGGATTCCTTCCGGAGCGGCTCCTTCGACGGCAATTGGGGCCCACGGGGCCCCATCACCGCGCACGATAGCCCAGGCCACCCTCAGCGCCTCCAGGTTGAGAGCCACATTGTGGACTCGGACCACGGCCGCACCTTGGGCAACTGCAGCGGCCGCCGCCACTGCCGATGCGAGATCGCGATCCTCGGGACGTTCGCGGCCGGTCAGCGAACCGAGAAACCGCTTACGAGAAACCCCCACCATGATCGGAAACCCGAGCGTGCCGAACTCATCGAGCCGGTTCAGAAGCATGAGGTTGTGGTCGACGGTTTTTCCGAACCCCACACCGGGGTCCACGACGATCGACCGACGATCGACACCGTTATCGACCAGCGCCCGACAACGGGCGTCGAGAAAAGCGGTGATGTCTGCCACGACATCGTCGTAGCTGGGTGAATCCTGCATGGTTCTGGGCGTGCCCTGCATGTGCATGACGACCACACCGGCTGCGAAGTCGGCGGCGACCCGCCGCATGTCCGGATCCGCCATCCCGCTCACGTCGTTGACGATGACGGCGCCCGCATCGAGCGCAGCCCGCGCCACCACCGGCTTCGTCGTGTCGATCGAGACGACCAGTCCGTCACTCGCCAGCCGTTCGACGACCGGAATCGTGCGCTCGATCTCCTCGTCTGTATCGACCGGGTCGGCCCCGGGACGGGTCGACTCGCCGCCGATGTCGACGATGTCGGCGCCTGCGGCGACGAGTTCACGGCCATGCCGAACGGCCGCCTCCGCGGTCGGGAGCATGCCGCCGTCCGAGAACGAGTCGGGCGTCGTGTTGACCACGCCCATCACCAGCGGTCGCAGCAGGGGGATCGCTCGGTTCCGAACACGCCAGTAGCGGGTCATCGCTCGACGGATCAGCCGCCGACGTTGACCGAGTCGTCGTCGGCCTCGGAGTCAGCAGCGTCGTCGGCTGGGGCAGCGTCGGCGGGGGCCCGTCCGACGTGACCGTTGTCGGACAGCTTCGGCGGCTGGATCCGGAGCGAACCGCTCGACGCGTGCTCCCACTTGGGCACGTCACGGAAGATCTCGGCGACCTCCTCGCGGTCCACCGTCTCCTTCTCCAACAGCCGCTCGACCATGAGTTCCATGGCGTCTCGGTGTGCATGGAGGATCTGGCGTGCCTCTTCGTGCGCAGCACTGATGAGCGCCCGCACCTCGTCGTCGATCGAAGCCGCCACCTCGTCGGAGTAGTCCTGACCGCTCGTGTAATCCCGCCCGAGGAACACTTCGCCCGCAGGTTTGCCGTACTGCAGTGGACCGAGACGGTCGCTCATGCCGTACTCCATCACCATCTTCCGAGCGATCGAGGTCGCCTTCTGGATGTCGTTGCTGGCACCGGTCGTGGGATCGACGTAGATGAGTTCTTCGGCAGTCCTGCCCCCCAGGAGCATCGCCAACTGATCGACCAGTTCGCTCCTCCTGACCAGGTACTTGTCATGGGTGGGGAGGGCGAGGGTGTGGCCGAGGGAGCGGCCGCGAGCGACGATCGTGACCTTGTGGACCGGATCGGCGTTCGGGAGGGCCCATCCGACGAGGGCATGGCCGGTCTCGTGATAGGCGATGAGCTTCTTCTCGTCGTCCGACATGACCTTCGACTTGCGCTCGGGCCCTGCGATCACCCGATCGATGGCGTCCTCCAGTTCCTCCATCCCGATCTCAGTGCCACGGGTGCGCACGGTGAGGAGGGCGGCCTCGTTGATGAGGTTGGCGAGATCCGCCCCGGTGAAGCCAGGCGTTCGCCTCGCCAAGACCTCGAGATCGACCTCGTCCTTGAGTGGCTTGCCCTTGGCGTGAACCTCGAGAATCGCCTTGCGCCCTTCGATATCCGGAGCGTCGACGGTCACCTGGCGGTCGAAACGGCCGGGACGGAGCAGGGCGGGGTCGAGGATGTCCGGTCGGTTGGTGGCGGCGATGACGATCACGCCGCTGGTGCCTTCGAACCCGTCGAGTTCCACCAGCAGCTGGTTCAACGTCTGCTCGCGTTCGTCGTGTCCGCCGCCCAAACCGGCACCACGGTGCCGGCCGACTGCATCGATCTCGTCGATGAACACGATGGCGGGTGCGTCGGCCTTGGCTTGTTCGAAAAGGTCACGGACACGGCTCGCACCGACACCGACAAACATCTCGACGAAATCGGAACCGGAGATCGAGAAGAACGGCACCCCGGCCTCACCGGCGACCGCCCGGGCGAGAAGGGTCTTGCCGGTTCCCGGCGGCCCAAAGAGCAGCACGCCCTTGGGAATCTTGGCGCCCATCTGGCGGTACTTGTCCGGATGCTGGAGGAAATCCTTGAGTTCTTCGAGTTCCTCGATCGCCTCTTCGAGCCCGGCCACGTCGTTGAACGTGACTTTCGGCTGGTCCTTGGAGACCGTCTTGGCCTTCGCCTTGCCGAACTGCATGACCCGGTTCCCCGACCCCTGCATCTGCATGAAGATGAAGACCATGAACCCGACGAGGAAGAGCCAGGGAAGAATCGAAATCAAGATCTCGAAGAACGTCGGTGGTTCGGCGTCGTTCTCCACGTCGATTCCGGCGGCGATCATGTCGAGGGCGATCTCGTCTTCGAGTTCCGCCGGGTAGCGCACGACGAAGTCGAACGCGGGCTCCTCGACTTCGCTGTCGACGAACCGGCCCTGGACCCGGTTGGACCGTTCCAGGATCGTGGCCTCGGCGATGTTGCCGTCCTCGACCTGCATCGAGAACTCGGAGAGCGTGATCTCGGCGGGGGCGGTGACCTGGTCGAACCATCGTTGCGCCGTCATGGCGAGAAGCACGAAGACAACGCCGTAGATCAGCAGCGTTCGGAAAGTGCGATTCACCAGACTCCTCGAGACATTGGGGACACGCTCGACGAAAGGCGCCGAGAACTCCATGGTAAGGAGACCGGCACTCTAAGAAAACCTGACAGCCGCAAGAACGGTACGGTGCCGTCGATGGAGATCATCGGTCTCATCGCCGGGTCGGGTTGGGCATCGGGACTCAACCTGTATCTGGTGACACTCGTACTTGGTCTCGGCGGCCGACTCGGATGGACGGACGTCCCCGATGTTCTCGCCCGCACCGACGTGCTAATCGTCACAGCCGTTCTCTTCTTCATCGAGTTCGCGGCAGACAAGATCCCGTACCTCGACAACGTGTGGGACGCGATCCACACGGTGATCCGGCCGGTCGGTGCGGCTGCACTCGGATTCGTGATCGCCGGTGACTCAGAGTCGATCGGTGAGGCGATGGGCGCACTCGTCGCCGGTTCGCTCGCCCTCTCCAGCCACTCGGCGAAAGCGTCGACCCGGGCGGCGGTCAATACGTCGCCTGAACCGTTCTCGAATCTCACGCTGTCGGTGTTCGAAGACGGACTCGCCACCGGTGTGGTCCTGCTTGCGCTGGCGTTTCCGATCGTCGCCCTCGTCGTCGTGATCGTTCTCGCCGTCGGCAGTATCTGGGTGGTGTGGAAGGTGTGGTCGGGAGTGCGACGCCTGATGAACCGATGGTCGAACCGCAGGCCCGCCCCGCCAGACCGCTGAGTCAGTCGCCCTCGAGCACGCCGACGTACGGCAGGTTCCGGTATTTGCCTGCGTAGTCGAGGCCGTAGCCCACAACGAACTCCGGTCCGATCGTGAAGCCCGGATACTTGACCGACAGTTCGGCCCGCTGGACCCCGGTCTTGACGAGCAGAGACGCCACTTCGAGCGAAGCGGGCTTTCTCACGCTCAGGCTCTTCATGAGGTAGTTGAGCGTCAGACCGGAGTCGATGATGTCCTCGACGATCAGCACGTGGCGGCCCGCGATCTCCTGATCCAGGTCTTTGAGGATGCGGACGACCCCAGACGACTGGGTCGACGCTCCGTATGAGGACACCGCCATGAAATCGAACTCGACCGGGATGTCGATGTGACGGGCCAAATCCGCCATCACCATGAAGGCGCCCTTGAGGACTCCGACCACGATCAGATCCTGGCCCCGGTAGTCAGACGACACCGCTCTCCCGATCTCGCCGAGCTTGGCGTCGATCTGCTCGGCGGTGATCAGTGTTCGAATATCTGCCAACTGGGCTCCCGGACTGCGACGAGGCAAAGGTAGCGACCCGAGAGGTGACCCGGCCAAATCCGGGCCCGCACATTGGGCAGCCAAACGGGTTCACCGGCGCAGGTGACGATCGGCCATGCCTTTCGCTCCGACGCCGGCACTCCCGCGTCGGCCAGGGCATCCGACGCCCTGCGGCCCGTGACGCGGTCTTCGGTCCCGACCGTCCGCACCGCCCACGGACCGAGACCGGAAGGGGCCAACAGCCGCATCGGAGAGAGCGGCACCACTGCCGGTCCGTCGATCTCGACGGCGTCGAAACGCCAATCTGCCCACGAGGTCGATCCTCCGACGATCGCCGTCTCTGACCGGTCTCTCTCGGGTTGCTCTGATGCGACGACCAGGTGCCCGTCAACCACCGTGACCCGCAACTGGGGCTCGACTTCGGTGGCGCCGGCCGCCCCACTCACCACATCCATGATCCTGCCGAGCGAACGCCGGTCGGGCGGATAGGGGCCCGCCACCTGCATCATCGCTCGCCGTACCGCCCTGGCGGCGAGCACTGGTCCGGCTGCGAGGAGCGCACCAACGGGGATACGAACTGCGCCGTCGCGGTGTTGGATCGGGATGGCATCGACCGCACGGTCCAGCAGGCCCGACTCGTCCTGTGCGAGGGACGCCAACCGATTGAGGGCATCTCGCGGGGAGTGCCCGATCGCGTCTTCGATGATCGGAATCACCGTCGAGCGGATCCGATTGCGGAGGATCGACTGATCCTCGTTCGACGGATCGTCCCGAAAGGGCAGACCTGCAAGTTCCGCCAGTTCGCGTGCCTCGGCTCGGGTGATCGAGAGCATCGGGTGGTGGATCGGTCCACGCTCGGGGAGGATCCCCGCCAGCCCGTCGATCCCGCTGCCCCGCAGAGCGCGCATCAGTACCGTCTCTGCTTGGTCATCAGCGGTGTGTGCCATCAGAACCGGCCGTCCTGCAGCCCTCTCGACGAGAGCGGCGTGACGTACCTCGCGGAGATGATGTTCGGCGGCGCCGGGCGGATGGACGACCGCCATTTCCATGCGGACCCCGCACGTCGCCGCAATCTGACCGGCCGCGGTGGACATGAGGCTCGAGGCGGCCAGACCGTGGAACACGTGGATGGCGACGACGTCTGCGCCGGTCCGAGCGACCAGCCAGAGCAAGGCAGCGCTGTCCGCCCCGCCGGAGAGGGCAACCGCAACCGGTCCGGCCGGGACGGTCAACCGGGCAGCCAGAGTCGCGGCGAGTTCGGTCAGCCGGTCCGAGCCAACCATCTCAGTGGCTCCTCGATCTCGGAGGCCGTCGGCAGATTGTCAGGCGTGAGCCAGGCTCGATCCAACGCGGACCATCCGGCCTCCCGTTCGACGGCGAGGACGAACTTCTCGCCCAACTCGTACTGGCGGACCTTCATCTCCAAACCGGTGAGACGGAAGAAGGCAGCAGTGCGCGGGTCGGACCGACGCGCTTTCAGCAGTGCTGCCATCCGCCGCTGGGAGGTGAGCATGCGCGCACCGATTCGATCCATGACCACATGGCCGTGTCCCTCCAGCAGACACATCAGACCCTGGATCTCGTCCAACACCTCGTTCTGTTCCGGAGTGGCGAAGAGCCCCATGAGCCCCCGTTCGTCGATGAGGCCGGTGCGCTCGCGACGAGCCGTGACAGCCCGGTCGACGAGCGAGCGTGCGCGGCCGAGCGGAGACGGCTGGGCGGCGGACACCATGCGCTCGACAAGGGACAGGAAGTGCTCCCGCATCCAAGGGACGCCAAGGAACTGGGCGCGATGGGCGGCCTCATGCAGGGCGATCCACATCCTGAATTCGGCGGGCCGCAACTGGTGGGCGCGCTCCATCGCCAGAATGTTTGACCCGACGAAGGCGATCGAGTCTCCGTCGTCACCCGTTGGGAGCACCAGTTCGTACTGACCGAGCACCCTCCTCGACAGGAACCCGAGCAGCGCCCCCGTCTCGACGGCGACCATACGCCGACCGACCGCCGCCGAGATGTCGGAGGACTCGACGAGACGCTGTTCGGCGGGAGCGAGGATGTGCCGGAACGAAGCGATGTTCCGCTCGACCCATTCCTTGCGGCTCACGAGCACGACGTCTGGATCGCCGGGAAGGGTCAAGCCCGTTTCGGAGGTGACGAGAGCGTTGGCGCGAAGGACGATGGACTGCAAGTCCGAGGCGAGGTGATCGTGGTGATAGGTCCCGGCCAACGGATGACTACCGGCGATGAGCCCCGCCACGCGCCCGGCGAACGGCCAGGGAACTTCGTCGTTCACTCGACGACTTTGTACCTCGAGCGCACGACACGGACGAAGTACTGGACGACCGTGACGAACACGGCGACTGTGGCCAGCGCCAGCCCGGTCGGGACGAGGAATTTGGTGGTCCACGGCTGTTCGGCCGGGTCCGGCGGCGGAGGCTCGATGATCGTGGCGGGCTGATACTCGAACTCGACGACTTCCGTCGTCGTGGGAGCCTCTTCGTCGTCGGAGCCACTCTCGGCGCCCATCGCCGGAATCGCACTCAACGTGAGGACGAGAACCAGGAGGCTGAGGACGGTGACTCGTGTGGCTGTTCGCATTGCAGCGTCAGACTACCGAAGCAGTAGTGGAGCGGCGAAACACCCGAACGGATCAGAGAATTTCGGTGCGAATCGCGGCGCGGATGCGATCCACGACGACCTGCGGCACTTCCTCCCGCAAGCCTGCACGAATCACCGTGAGGAGCTTCTCTTCGAAGACGAACGCCCCGCCGCAAGGTGGACACTCTTCCACGTGGGTACGAATCGCCGTGAGCGAATCGGCATCGAGTTCACGATCGAGATAGGCGTAGAGCTTCTCGAGGGCCTCTTTGCAATGCTCGCTCATTTGGGCTCACTCAACTTTGGATTCTCGCCGGGGAGAAGTCCCCGACCCTGTGCGAACTCTGTCAACGACGCCTGCAGCGCTTTTCTTCCCCGATGCAGCCTCGACATGACGGTGCCGATGGGAATGTCGAGGATCTCGGCGATCTCCTTGTAGGCGAATCCTTCCAGATCTGCGAGGAGCACCGGCACTCTGAAGTTCTCCGGGAGCGCCTCCACCGCTTGCTTGATGTCGCTTTCGACGAGACCGTCCAGCACCCGATCCTCCGCACTTCTCGATGACGCTGCCGTCTCTTCGGATCCGATGCGCTTGTAGAGGTAGAGGTCTTCGACGTCACCCAGTTCCGACTCGGTCGGTCGGCGCTTGTCCTTGCGGTACTTGTTGATGTAGGTGTTGGTGAGAATCCGGTAGAGCCAGGCCTTCAGATTCGTGCCGGCTTGGAACGAGCCGTAGGCGCGGTAGGCCTTGAGGAGGGTTTCCTGGACGAGGTCCTCGGCGTCGGTGGGGTTGCGCGCCATGCGCATCGCAGCCGAATACAGCTGCGGCGCGAACTGCATGGCGTCTGCTTCGAAGTCGGCCTGATCTGCCACGGCCAGAAACGGTAGTCCAACGCGAAGTAGGCCCTGGACAGGCGCTGACGGCGCTGGGGTATGCTTCCCCGCCGCATCCCGCCGGAGTAGCTCAGGGGTAGAGCAACGCACTCGTAATGCGTAGGTCCGGGGTTCAAATCCCCGCTCCGGCTCCATCGTCCCCTCCTCGAACACACCCACTTGCCCGGTCGGGCGCGGCCGGGTCACCGGCACATCGGGACGTTCAGTCCGAGGCGAGGGTGGTGAAGAGGTTGGCGAGGACCAGTTGCGGGCGGAGATTCGCCTGCAGATCGAGAACGGCGTCGAGGGCGTGATCGGCGTTGCGGATCGCACGAGCCGCCGAGACCATGGTGAGATCCGTCACGTCGAGGTCGGTGTTGCGTACCGGCCCGCCGAACTGCAGGGTCGCGGCGTCGGCGTACCACGACGCGAGAATCTCCAAACCACTGGCCAGCAGCGCCTGCCGAGATCGCCGCTTGTCGCGCTCGGCCTGCTCCTTCGGCACTTGGTCGGCAGGTTCGGGAACGACGCCGTCGGTGAGTTCGAGCATCTCGCCTGCCAGCACGAACGCCTCACCGGTCCGATCGGAAACCCGCACCGGAAGCTTCAGCCACGCCCGGCGGTACTCACCGATCTCCGGTCGCTCGAGCAGACCCAAGGCGAGACCGGGGCGGCCGGCAGCGACCCGGGCCAGGTCGGCGGCCGTCAGGGCGTCGACGCCGGACCGAGCAGTCAGCGCATCGCGGAGAACGTCCTCTGGCACTCGACCGAAATGCACCGTTCTGCAGCGGCTGGCGACCGTTGACGGAAGGTCGTCTTCGGATTCGACCACGAGCACGAACACCGTGGTCGCCGTCGGTTCTTCCAACGTCTTGAGGAGAGCGTTGGCCGCCTGTTCGGTCATGGCATCGGCCTCGGGAAAGAGGAAGACCTTGCGGGCGGACTCGACAGGTGTCATGACGGCTTGCGCAATGGTCTGACGAGCCTGTTCAACGCCCAGACTCTGCCTCCCCTCAGGTTCGATCACCACGATGTCGGGATGGTTCCCGGACGCCACCCGCCGACATGACCGACACGGCTCGTCATGTGTGAGACGCTCCGGACAGACAAGACCGGCCGCGAACGCAAGGCCGACTGTTGCTTTGCCCACGCCGGATGCACCGACGAACAGATACGCGCCTGCGGGTTGGGCGAGTTCTCGTTCGAGCAGAGCGACGGGTCCGGCGTGCCCGATCACGGCGGAGAAGGGGGTCACTTCACGCCCAGGATCTCAATGATCTCGGCTGCCACGACGTCGAGCGACTTCGCTCCGTCAATCACCCTCACTTTCGGATCGGCATCGGCGACACTCCGATAGGCCTCGGCGACACGGCGCTGGAACTCGATCCCCTCCGACCCGATCCGATCGCGGTCGGTCTCCCGAGCGAACCCCACGGCGGGATCGACCAGAAGAAGAAAGACGACCTCGGGGAGGATCCCGCCCAGCACCTGTTCGTTCAGGTCGCGGACCTCGTCGACGCCGAGTCCTCTCGCTCCACCCTGGTAGGCCAGCGACGAGTAATAGGTGCGATCGGAGAGCACGAAAGCGCCTCGATCCAGCGCCGGCTGCACGACCCTTCGCACGAGTTCGGCGCGTGACGCGGCGAACAGCGCAGCCTCGGTCCAATCCGAGATGCTGTCCGAGTGCAACAGCAGGCGACGGATCTCTTCGCCCACCGGTGTGCCACCCGGTTCTCGAACCATCAC
>JBBDQP010000106.1:22349-27321 GCA_040905965.1 Acidimicrobiia bacterium | reverse complement strand
CCGACGGCTGCCAGGCCGAAAGACGCCAGGAGGGCGAGACGAGCCGACGCGTACAACGCGGCGAAGGTCCGGCCGCGGATGTCGTCTGTGATCACGAGGTGAAGATGCGTGAAGCCTGTGACATATGCGACTCCGGTCCCGACGCCGGCGACGAACACCCAACCGGAAACCCCAACGACAGTGGCGGACAGTCCGGCCAACGTGATCGCAATACCCGCCAACGTGAGCGAAACGGCGAAGAGCGCCTCCCTCCGCTCGACTCGCTTGCCGAGGGCCGTCATCGTTCCCATGCCGAGCGCGACGCCGACGCCGAGGGCGGTGACGATGATTCCGTACCCGGTGTCTCCCGCCAACAGCACCTGCTTCGAGAAAGGCTGGCCGAGCACGAACAGCGCTCCGCCGCCGAACAGCCCCAGGGCCATCCCGACGACCATCCGTCGAACTGCCGGATACACCAGCACGAACTTGAAACCCTCGACCATGTCGCGCATCGGCGCCCGATAATCGAATCCGCCGGTCCGCGTTCGCTCCTTGGACAGCTTGATCTTCTGAATCGGAATCGTGACGGTGATCAGCCCGGAGACGAGGAAGGTGATCGTGTCGAAGGCGAACGCGGCTGCGACCGCCGAGGCGAAGGCGAAGACCTGGAAGAACTCGACTCCCACCTCCGCGAAGAGGGCGAACATGGCGGCGCCGATCGGAGCAGTGCCGTACGCACCGAGCAGGTTCAGCCCGTTCGCTGCCATCAGATGCCGTTTCGGGACGAGCTGCGGGACGACCGCCTCCCGCGCCGGCTGGCGAAGCAGCGACAGCACCTCGATGGCGAAGGTGATCAGGAACAGATCCCGGTAGTTGCCGACGAAGACGAGGACCAGCACGAGAGCCGCCCGTCCGAAGTCCGAGACGATCATCGCCGTCTTGCGGTTCCATCGGTCCGCCAGCACACCCCCGACCACGCCGATGATCACGCCAGGGAGAAAGCGCGCCACGAGCGGAACGAGAATCGCCAGCGAGGCGTTCGGTCCGTTCCCGGCGATGCTCGCCGCCAGCGAGAAAGTGGCGAAGAGCGTGACCCAATCACCGAGGGCCGAGATCGTTGACGCCCACCAAAGACGGGCGAACGGCCCCCGTCGTATCAGCTCGGAACCCCGGATTCGGGCAATCGATTCGTCCACGTCGTTCGAGAGGCTACCGACCCCATGACTTTGGGGGGTGAGCGGGATCGAAGGTTGACATTTCGCGAACGGCTCCCGTACCTTCCGCCGCCGTGACCCGTTCACTCGTCATCGTCGAATCCCCCACCAAGGCCAAATCGATCGGCCAGTTCCTTCGCGGGATGTCCGATGACGAAATCGTGGTCGAGGCGTCGATGGGCCACATCCGGGACCTGCCCGGATCGGCCAAGGACCTCCCCGAGCGCTACCGCAAGGAACCGTGGGCCTATCTCGCCGTCAACGTCGACGACGGATTCGACCCCGTGTATGTCCTGTCGAGCCGTTCTCGCGATCACGTCAAGAAGTTGAAGAAGGCGTTGGAAGGAGTCGACGAGGTCTACCTCGCCACCGACGAGGATCGGGAAGGCGAAGCCATCGCCTGGCACCTGGCAGAGGTCCTGAAGCCGAAGGTCCCGGTGAAGCGAATGGTCTTCCACGAGATCACCGAGTCGGCGATCCGCCAGGCCTTCGACAATCCGAGAGACATCGACACCCAATTGGTCGACGCACAAGAGGCGCGACGGATTCTCGACCGTCTGGTCGGATACGACGTGTCCAGAGTTCTGTGGCTCAAAGTGGCGCGCGGACTGAGCGCCGGACGGGTCCAGTCGGTGGCGGTGAGGATCATCGTCGAACGCGAACGAGAGCGAATGGCGTTCCGCTCGGCCGGGTACTGGGACCTCGAGGGGACCTTCGAAAAGCCCGGCGACTCCACCCAGTTCACCGGTTCTCTGGTGGCGCTCGACGGGTCACGCGTCGCATCCGGTCGGGATTTCGACTCCCTCGGCAACGTTCAGAACGACGTGACCGTGCTCGACTCGGACACCGCAGCCAACCTCGCCACCGCGCTCGAGAACGCCGAGTTCGCGGTCAGATCCACTGACACGAAGCCCTACACGCGGCGACCGTACGCACCGTTCCGGACGTCGACCATGCAGCAAGAAGCGGCCCGCAAACTTCGATACACCTCGGCCCGCACCATGTCCGTGGCCCAGCGGCTGTACGAGAACGGCTATATCACCTACATGCGGACCGACTCGGTGTCGCTCGCCGAGTCGGCGATCGCAACAGCCCGCACCGAGATCGGCAAGCAGTTCGGCGCCGACTACGTCCTGCCGTCGCCTCGCACCTACAGCGGGAAGACCAAGAACGCCCAGGAAGCGCACGAGGCCATCCGACCGGCGGGCGAGTCGTGGAAGACCCCGGCCCAGGTGCGGACCGAACTCGGAGGCGACGAGGCCCAGCTGTACGAGCTGATCTGGAAGCGGACGATCGCCTCGCAGATGCCCGATGCCAGAGGCGAGTCCCTTTCGATCCGGTTCGGCGCCACTGCCTCTGACGGGAGGGATGCGGAGTTCTCCGCTTCCGGGCGCGTCATCCACTTCCCTGGCTTCCTCAAGGTCTACGTCGAGTCGGTCGATACCGGCGATGCCGACGACTCCGAATCCCCGCTGCCTGGGGTCGAGGAGGGTGATGCGCTCGCCGTCATTGCTCTCGAGCCGGCCGGCCACGAAACCCAGCCGCCCCGGCGATACAACGAGGCCTCGCTCGTCCAGCGCCTCGAAGAGCTCGGCGTGGGTCGCCCTTCGACCTACGCCTCGATCATGTCCCGGATCCAGGACGCCGGATACGTGTTCAAACGAGGGCAGACGCTGATCCCGACCTTCACGGCCTTCGCCGTCGTGACGCTGCTGGAGCAGAGTTTCCCGAACCTCGTCGACTACGAGTTCACCGCCCGCATGGAAGACGACCTCGACGAGATCGCCTCAGGCGATCAAGATCGGGTCCCGTGGCTCACCCAGTTCTATCTGGGCGACGAAGGCCTGAAGGCGACCATCGAGCAACGACTCGGTGAGATCGACGCCCGGGCGGTCAACTCGATCCCGATCGGAGCGGACGACCAGGGACGTGAGATCATCGCCCGCGTCGGTCGGTACGGCCCATATGTCGAGCGGGGAGAGGACCGGGGGTCGATCCCCGATGATCTCGCCCCGGACGAAGTGACGATCGAGAAGGCGAACCAGCTCATCGACGACCAGTCGCGGGGGGACAAGATCCTCGGCACCGACCCGGACTCCGGGTTGGTCGTGCTCGGACGCACCGGACGATTCGGCGCGTACGTGCAGTTGGGCGAGGTCGAGGAGGGGTCGAAGGAGAAGCCGAAACGGGCGAGCCTCCTCAAGACGATGGAACTCGACGCGCTGTCCCTCGACGATGCGCTCCAGCTTCTGTCCCTTCCCCGGACGGTGGGCCAGGACGAAGCAGGCGTCGACATCCTCGCCCTCAACGGCCGATACGGCCCCTACATCCAACGCGGTGACGACCGCCGATCCCTCGAAGCAGAGGATCAGTTGTTCACTCTCACCGTCGAAGAGGCACTGAAGCTTCTCGCCGAACCTCCGCGACGGAGAGGTCAGAAGGCGGCAGGTCCGCTTCGCGAACTGGGCGAGGATCCGGTCTCGAAGAAGTCGGTCACGGTTCGGAATGGGCGATACGGCCCGTACGTCACGGACGGCGACGTGAATGCCTCGCTGCGCAAGGGGGACACCCCCGAGTCGATCAGCCTGGAGCGAGCCGCCGAACTTCTGCAAGCCCGCCGGGACCGAATCGGCAAATAACACCCTCAGTGGATCGGCAGGCCCGCCGACCACTTCTCGGTCAAACCTCGACGAGGGTCAAGCTGAAGGTGGACCAGGTGCCGTCGTGCGTGTAGACGACATCCCCACCCATGAGCTGGCTCAGCCGACGACACACGGTGAGCCCAAGACCCACCGAGTCAGGGGTACCGGCGTGGTCATGCACCCTCTCGTACGCCTGAAACATGCGTTCCCGTTCGCTCTCCGGCACCGGCGGCCCGTCATCCCTGACGACGGTGACGCCACTCTGAACCTCGATCTCGATACGTGGCCCGCCGTGCCGCCCGGCGTTGGTGAGGAGATTGCGGACGATCTGGCGCACGCGCACTGGATCGGCATGCACGTTCGAGTCGGCCCCTGGCACCCAGGTGACCCGGCCGCGCAGTTCACGCGGGAGCCCTTCGATGACCTCCCCGACACACTCCTGCAGTTTCAGCACCTGGGGGGAGATCGAGAGCACGCCAGCATCGGCCCGAGCCATCGTCAACAGATCTTCGACCAGCGCTGCCACCTCGGTGGCCTGTCCCGCGATGAGCGATGAGAACTCGGCGATCTCCTCGGGAGCGAGAGCGGAGGGGTCGGAGGCCATCTCGGCCGCCAGGCCCACAACCACGGTCAGCGGCGTCCGCAGTTCGTGGCTGACGGATGCGATGAACTGGTTCTTGTTGGCCACCAGCTCCTCCAGCTGCCGGCGAGCGAGCGCCACCTCGGCGAGATCCCGCACCGACGCCGCGCGCAGCCACCGTCCGTCGAACGGATCCTGGAAGTCGAAAATGGCGATCGAGATCCATGTCTCTGATCCGTCAGGCAGGATTCCGGGCCGCTCGTACGTCCTCTCCTCTTCGAGAAGATCCATCTCGACGAATGGACGCATCTGTTCACCGACCAACTCCACGATTGACCGTCCGACGACCGGCTCACCGCTGTTCCACAAGTCGCGGAACACCCGGTTCCCGATGAGGATCTCACCGTGCGAATCCCACACGATCATGTGGGTCTCGCTGTTCTCGACCAGGGTGCGGAGCCGTGCAATGTGCCGATGAGCGTCCCGTTCCGGGGTGAGGTCACGCAGCGCCGTGACGGTGGCGAATCCTTCGTTTAGTTCGACGTGACGTCCGCGCA
>JBBDQP010000106.1:0-22249 GCA_040905965.1 Acidimicrobiia bacterium | reverse complement strand
CGCAGCGCCGTGACGGTGGCGAATCCTTCGTTTAGTTCGACGTGACGTCCGCGCAGCTCGAGGATCCGGCCACCGATGGTCTGATATTCGACCTGAAACGGCTTGCCGGTCTGACGAGCGGCGACGATCTCGCCTTCGACCAGATCGCGCGTGGCGGGTTCCATCGCCGAGGCAGCACCCGAGTTGAGCAGTTCATCGAGCGTCAAGTCCAGCATCTCGAGGGCCGGCGCGTTGCCGTACACGAACGACTCGCCTGCTGCCTGCAGCAGAAGTCCGATCGGAGCCTCCTCGAGAACCGCCCGCAGTTGGGCGGCGTCGGTACGCGCCCGTAGCTCGGCGGCGTCGCGCTGGGCCAGGGCGTCCGAGATCGCTGCCTCACGTCTCGCCACTGCCCCACCCACCGCCATCGCGTAGACCGCCGACGAGGCCAGCCACATCAGAAGCGTGGCGGCGAAGTACACACGGAGGATCTCAGCCGTGAAGAGCCGGTCCGAGAAACGAGCGGCGACCACGAAGAAGGCTGCCGCGAAGCTCGCCATCGCCACCATGTTGCGTATCGCCTGGACGGTGGACACGTAGAGGAGGTTGGCGACCACCACCAGCGGAAACCACGCCACCAGGGTCGAGGGATCCCCCAACAAGACGGCGGCGAGGCACAGAGTGAGGAGATCGATCCAAGTCGCGAAGGTCGATGAAATCTCGGCGGCACGGAAGGAGAGCGGAATCCCGACAACGAGATACGCCAAGGAGAGCAGGGCGACCCACAGGAAACCGGACAGTCCGCTGTAGAGGTACATCCCGGAGTGGATGACGATGGAGGATGTGGCGACCGCCATCTGGACACTCTTCGGGCCGGCGGGTTCGGCGGCTCCGTCGACAGCCGCCGGTCCGATGCCGAGCGAATCGGGCGCGAGCCGGACCAGCCATTCCACGATGGCGGCGCGTCGAAGAGGCGTTCCTGCAGACATCTCGTCTCCCATCGGCACGATGCGACCGGGAGTTCAGGGAAACATCCGAGGACTTTCGCTCGCGTCGCAACACCGGTTCCCCCGGGGACCCCGGGCCCAACTCGGCCGCGTCAGTTCTTCTTGGAAAGGGGGGCGGTCTTGGCCAGCACCAGGCCAATGATCACACCGACGATCGGCAGCCCGATCAGGGAAACGGTGTCCAGCGGCCAGATGCCGAATTGTTGGAGCATGACTGCGACGAAGAGACCGAAGAACAGTCCGCTGATCACACCGAGAACAGGACGGCCCTTCATACTGCCTTCCCCCTTCCTGCGAATGCCAGGCCCAGCGCGGCAGCAACAGTTCCTCCGATGGAGGCGGCGCCAACGGGAGTGGCTGCCGCGTTTCCTTCGAGCTTCACCATCACCGAGCCGTCACAGCTTCCGCCGTTGCCGGAGTGGGTTGCCGTCACCTCGTAGAGGCCGGTGAGCGACTGAACGAACGAAGGGAGCTCGGCGAGGGAAAAGTCGCCCTCTGCCGTGGTCTCCAGATCGGCATTCTCACCGCTCCAACTGGCCAGTTCGACTGTCGAGGGTCCAACCACGATGCCGACGGATCCGGAATGGTCGGTGATCGGAGTGCCAGTTGTCCCCATCCAGACTCCGACAACTCCTGACTTGTCGGCCGGGACGATGATCGGATCGCCCGGGGTGTCGTTGTCCGGGCCGTACGTGGCTCCACCGATCGTGACGGACCCGTTGCACGGCGGCGTCACGCTCCCGAGCGCTGGCAGCGCCGCCAGGAGAGGAAATGCCGCGAGGGCAAGAACGACGTTCACCTGTCTGAATCGCACGCGACCTCCGAGATTCGATGCACCATCTTCGACCGGATTCGGCGTTGGCGCAACAGGCCTCTGAGACGGCCTCACATCGCGCGCCCCGCCTATCGTCGGCGGTGCCCGAACCTGGAGCCGCACGATGTACACGAGCCCCTTTCCTGATGTCGAGATCCCCACGCAGCCCGTCACACCCTTCGTGCTGCAGCGCGTCGACGAACTCGGCGATCACCCCGCAATCATCGACGGTCCGACCGGCCGGACGTACACGTACTCCCAACTCGCCGACGGCACCAGGAGGTTCGCCGGATGGCTGGCTGGGCGCGGATTCGGGCACGGCGACGTTCTCGGAATCCTCCTGCCCAACCTGCCCGAGTACTTCCTCACCTTCCACGGTGCGGCCACCGTGGGAGGAACGGTCACCACGATCAACCCGACGTACGGGCCTGAAGAAGTCGCGTTCCAACTGCAGGATTCGGGGGCGACGCTTCTCGTGACGATCCCGATGTTCGTCGAGACGGCCGTCGCAGCCGCCGCCGACAGCAACGTGACCGACATCGTCGTGATCGGTGAGACCGACGAGCACATCCCATTCTCCGAAGTCCTCGCCGCCGAGCCATTCGGAGGCCATGCCGAGGTGGACACGGCCGAGGACGTCGTCGTGCTCCCGTACTCCTCCGGGACCACCGGTCTTCCCAAAGGCGTGATGCTGACCCACCGCAACCTGACGGCGAACATGGCCCAGACCGAACACATCCTCCGGGTGGAGCCCGGTGTGGAGCGGGTGATCGCCGTCCTCCCGTTCTTCCACATCTACGGCATGCAGGTCCTGATGAACAACGTGATCTACCGCGGGGGCACGGTGGTCACGATGCCACGATTCGACCTGCCGGAGTTCCTGCGGATCCTCCAGGATCACGCCATCACCATCGCGTATCTGGTGCCACCCATCGTGCTGGCGCTGGCTAAGCACCCGATGGTCGACGACTACGACGTGTCGAGCCTGCGGCTGATCTTCTCGGGAGCGGCGCCACTCTCGGGCGAACTCGCCGACGATGCCCGACGACGGTTGGGGGTGGCGGTCGTCCAGGGATACGGGATGACCGAGCTCAGTCCTGTCACCCATTCGACGCCGGAAGGCTCGTACAACCCGGCATCGGTCGGTGTCACCATTTCCAACACGGAGACCAGGATCGTCGACCCGGCAACGGGTGACGATGCCGACCCGGGAGAGGACGGCGAACTGTGGATTCGAGGTCCGCAAGTGATGAAGGGCTATCTGAACAATGCCGAGGCGACTGCCGCCACCATCGACTCAGAGGGCTGGCTTCACACGGGCGACATCGGGCACTTCGACACCGACGGATTCCTCTACATCGTCGACCGACTCAAGGAGCTCATCAAGTACAAGGGGTTCCAGGTCCCGCCTGCCGAACTCGAGGGCATCCTCCTGACTCATCCGGCCATCGCCGATGCGGCCGTGATCGGAGTCCCGGACATCGAGGCAGGGGAAGTCCCGAAGGCGTTCGTGGTGAAGGCGCCGGGAGCCGAACTCGATGCTGAGGAGGTGATGGCCTTCGTCGCCGACCATGTCGCCTCCTACAAGAAGATCCGAATGGTGGAGTTCATCGACGCCGTCCCGAAGTCCGCCTCGGGAAAGATCCTCCGCCGGGAATTGCGGGCTGTCTGACCGTCGACTGGCGCTCGTTGGCGGCCGGGACCCGGTTCGCCACGCTGGCAACGATCTCCCCGGACGGCCGCCCGCATGTCGTACCGATCGTCCACGCCGTGGTCGAAGACGTGATCATCTTCGCGGTCGATCACAAGCCGAAGTCGGGGCGGCCGCTTCGACGGTTGGAGAACATCCGCTCGGAGCCGAGAGTCGCAGTGCTGTTCGATGAACGCTCCGACGACTGGGACCGACTTTGGTGGGTTCGTGCCGACGGGAGGGCGTCGATCGATGCCGAACCGCCCTCGGAGGCAGCCGCACTCGAAGCTCGGTATCCCCAGTACCGGGCCACTCCGCCGACCGGTCCGTGGGTCCGCATTTTCGTGGAACGCTGGTCCGGTTGGAGCGCCTCACCCGGCGAATGATTGACGTATAGGGGTGGCGTTCGCCGGGTACGGACTGGGTGTACGCATCGTCAAGAACCGTGACACGACGTCGACTGGACGTCGCACGGCAAAGGAGAGCACTCATGGGACTCGCAATCGTATTGATCGTCATCGCCCTCATCTTGGGCGGCGTCGGACTGGCCTTCGAGGCGCTGCGCTGGATTCTGATCATCGCCCTCGTCCTCTTCGTGTGGGGAGCGATCACGGGCAACAAGTCACGAGCCGTCTGAACGGCGTCTGAGCGGATGGAGAAGGAACCCCCGGCTGCCGACAGCAGGGGGTTTCTTTCGCGCCCGACCACCGGCGTAGTCTCCGCGCCTCGATGACCTCACCGACCGACCCCATCAGGTATCTCCGGCGACTCCGGGACGCCGGCAACCACAACGACGTCGTCCAGATGATCCGCGATCGAGAGTCTGCGATCAGACAGTGGGGTTCGGTCTTCTCGAACCCGTCGCGTCTGACGTCTGACCAACTCGCAGACTTCCTGCTGTTCGAGCACAACCGCCACTGGTGGGGCCTGCAGCGCCGCACCGACCGCCTGGTCGGCTCTTTCGAAGCCGTCCGAGCGATGATCGGGGAGTTGCTGGACACCGACGTCCCTCTGTCCGAACGCATCGACCAGCTCGGTGAGCCTCGAGAATTCGACCACGACGTCTGGTCTCCGATTCTCCTCGTGACACATCCCGACGAGTACGGAGTGTGGAACACGATCTCGGAGTCTGCGATGCGCCGGCTCGGACTGTGGCCCGAGGTGGCAGATGGCGCCACCGTCGGGGAGACCTACGTTCGGGTGAACGAGATGTTGGGGCTCGTCAGAGCAGATGTGGACACGGACCTCTGGACACTCGACGCCCTCTGGTGGGCGGCGGAGAAGGAACACGACCCGACCCGCCATTTCGTCGCCCGCACCAAGCCCGCACCCGTCCGCCGCGAACGCCTACCTGCGGTGACCCGGACCCGCACGTTGCAGACGGCAAAGGCCAAGGTGGCCGCCGTCGCCGAGACCTTCGCGTGTGAGAGCTGTTGGACGACAAAGCCGCTCCGTCTCGCCTCGGAAACCGCCGGGATCTGCGTCGACTGCGCCTGATGACCTTCCGGATCACAGGCGACGCGGCGATCGACCGACTCCTGGGATCCGACCCCCTGGCGTTGGTGATCGGCATGCTGTTGGACCAGCAGGTGCCGATGGAATGGGCGTTTCGAGGTCCTGCCACCCTTCGGGAGCGACTCGGCCACCTCGACGCAACCCGCATCGCGGCGATGGGTCGTGAGGACCTCGTGGCCGTGTGCTGCGAACCACCCGCGATCCACCGGTTCCCTGCCGTCATGGCCAGACGGATCCACGCATTGTGCGAACACGTCGTCGAACACCACGGCGGGCGCGTCGAGTCGGTCTGGAGCGACGCCGAAGATGCGGCTGACGTCTCTCGGCGGCTGCGCCGCATGCCGGGATTCGGCGACGAGAAGACCAAGATCTTCATCGCCCTGCTGGCCAAGCGTTTCTCGGTCCGGCCAAGCGGATGGGAGTCCGTCGCGGCACCGTTCTCCGACAATGTTCCCCGATCTGCCGCCGACGTCGACGGACCCGCCGCCCTCGCCGAGGTCAAGGAGTGGAAACGCAACCAACGGGCGGCGGGCAAGTCGAAGCAGGACTGAGCCCCGAAACCTCAATCGCCGATCACGCCGTCGAGTTCCTCGCCATCTCTCGGCGAAAACCCGGCGTCGGCCAGTACGTCTCGGATCGTGATGTCATCGACCTGGGCTTCGTCGTACATGACGACCACTTGGTTCGTCCGATGATCGGGATCGACCTGCTGGACTCCGGCCACATCACCCACCAGCGTCCGAATGGTCGTTTCACACCCTTTGCAGTGGATGTCCTCCACGGTGTAGATCTCGGTTTTCATCCGTCTCCTCAGCGTCAGGTCAATTGTCGCGCTCAGACCAGGAAGATGTCAGCGAAGAAATCGGCGAAAATGGCAAGTGAGAGAAACCATGCTCCAACGCCGACAAGAATCCATCCACCCCATCGCTTCACGCTGGGTGCGTGCGCTCGGATGGACTTGATCGTCTGGTCCTGCGCACCGGCGACGCCGAAGGCGGCAGCGAACAGCAGCCCGACCAGCACGATGGACGCCACCAGAAAAGCTGAGAAGCCGGCTGCGAAACCTCCCACCGTCAGCGAGTAGCTGGCCAGACCGGCCAGGATCGGGCCCGTTCAGCCAAAGCCGGCAAGCACGTAGGCGAAGCCGAAGAGTGCGAAACCGGCGACCGGCCGTTCCCTCCGGAGCCGGGCCTGGCCCCTCAGAAGAGGCTGGACCAGGCGACTCACGGGGTGGAGCGAAACCGGCACGACACCGACCTGGGCCAATCCGAGAAACACCAGCAGCAAGCCGACCAACACTCTGATCGTGATCCCCGCGGCGCTAGTGAACGTCACACCGGCGAAAAGCGCCTCACCTCCAGCCGCGATCGCCGCTCCGGCCAGCAGCATGAACGCCGCCGCTCCCAGAGCAATCGAACCACCGAAGACGACCGGCCGCGGTCGTCGTCCCGCCTCCGAGTCATCGACCGCCTGACGGGCCAGCAGGGTCACCATGAGGGGAAAGGAGCAAGGAGAGAAGAAAGAGGCGACCCCGGCCGCCGCCGCCAAGCCCAGCAGGGCCACGCCCTCGACCGCTGGCAGGCCGAACCTGGGGTAGACGACGTATCCCAAGTACCCGGCGACCGCGACGACGACCACCGCAGCAACCAGAATCGAATACCGGCTCCGGGCCCCCGGATCAGAAGAGCCATCCATCAGTACACCCTACGTGTTGTCCTCCCTGGACATCCGCAGGCGTCGCCTCATCGCACTGGCAGTTCAGCCCCTCTTCGCCTGCACCGTCCGGTCGGCGTGTGAGCCCAATCCAGCGCATGCTTGTGCGGGTCGGTAAGTGGCCACCTTCGGTTGATCGCGGGTAGCTTCAGACCGATGAGACGCTCACTGTTGATGCTGACGGTCGGTGCGGTTGTTGCATGTGGCGGGACCACCGTCACGGAGCCGGAGACCACGACGACTACCCCATCTGTCGAAACCACCACGACATCGGAGGTGACGACGACATCTGTCGCCGAACCGGCAGCGACGCTCGCCATCACCATCGCCTCGTTCCGGTTCACAGGCGACGCAACCGGGGTCGTGGGTGACACGGTGCAAGTCACCAACGCCGACAGCTTCGGCCACACCTGGACCGCCACCGAAGGAGCATTCCACTCAGGCGTGATCGGCGCGAACGAGAGCTTCGTCTTCACGTTCGAGGAAGCCGGAACGTTCGACTTCTTCTGTCAGATCCACCCGGAAATGACCGGATCCATCACGATCGACGGCTGAGAGTTCTGCGCCAACTCATTTGAAGTCGACCATGAGAGGGGCGTGGTCGGAAGGCTTGGTGCCCGGGACCTTCGACGGCTTGCGGTAGTCGCGTTCGATCCGGGCGGAGGCGAGGCCGCCCGCCAACGACCGTGAGACGAGCAGCAGGTCGATCCGCAGGCCGAAGCCCTTGTGGAAATGGCCCGCCCGATAGTCCCACCAACTGAAGCCGGGTTCGTCGGGGTGGAGATGTCTGAACCCGTCGACGAATCCGGCGTCCAACACTGCGGCCAAACGGGACCTCTCATCGTCGGTGATGTGGGTCGCACCATGAATCAGAGACGGGTTCCACACGTCGAGGTCGGTGGGACAGACGTTCATGTCCCCGCCGATCACCACCCGCTCACCCAGAGTCTGGGCTCGTCGCGCCATCGCCTCCAGAAACCGCAGCTTCTCCTCGAACGTCTCCGTCCCCAACGCGCGACCGTTCGGCACGTAGACGCTGACGAAGCGCACCCCGTCGACAGTGGCCTCGATCCATCGGGCCTGGGTGGAGTCGGGTTCGTCGTCGAGTCCGACCGTGACATCCGAGATCTCGTGGTCGCCGCGGGCCAGCACGGCCACGCCCTCCCATCGTCCACCGGAGTGATCGGCGGCCTCGTATCCGGCCGCCTGGATGGGCAGGTGCGGAAAGGTCTCCGGAGCGACCTTCGTCTCCTGGATCAGCAGGACGTCTGGGTCGTATTCGGCCAGGAAGGCAAGGACGCGTTCGAGGCGGGCGGGAAGGGAGTTGACGTTCCAGGTGGCAACACGCACGCCGTCAGCGGTACCGGTCCGCCGCACGCTGACGGGCTTTCGCCGCCTCCTCCTCCCGGTCCTTCGGAGGTGCGGCGGTGACCAGCGAATCGACCAGCGTGCGAGTGGCGGCGGTGATCGCCGCAACAGCCAACTCGAACGCCTCTTCGTTCACACGCGACGGATCGCGACTTCCCGAAATCTTGCGCACGTACTGCAACGCGGCGGCTCCCACCTCGTCGTCGGTGGCAGGGGGTTCGAAGTTGTGAAGGGTGCGGATCGAACGACACATGGGGCTACTCCAATCCGAGCGACGCCTGCAGTTTGCGCATGCCGGCGAGCCAGCGGTCATAGTCCGTCGCCTTGCGTTGGAAGAACGTCTCCACTTCGGGGTGGGGAAGGATGAGGAACCGCTCGTCGTCCAGGCCGCGCACGACGGCGTCGGCCACCTCCTCGACGGAGATCGTCGAACCCTTCACCCACTGGGCAACTGCAGGATCCGACGCGAGATCGGCGAGAAGATCCGTTTGCACGAACTGCGGGCAGAGGGCGGAGACCTTGATCCCGCGGTCCCCGTAGGTGACCGAAATCCACTCCGCCAAGCCGAGAGCCGCATGCTTCGTGACCGCGTAGGCAGCGGCACCCAGGTTGGTGAGAAGGCCGGCCGCCGACACTGTCTGCAGCAGGTACCCCTCTCCCCTGGCGAGCATACCGGGAAGGGCTGCCCGGGCGGCGTAGACGTGAGACATGGTGTTGATCTCCCAGATCTTTTGCCACATCTCGTTCGACATCTCGACGCCGCCCGACGGTCCGATGCCGGCGTTGGAACAGAACAGATCGATGGGGCCCACTTCGGACTCGGCCCGTTCGACGAGGCGAACGATGTCGTCTTCAACGGACACATCTGCGGGAATTGCGAGTCCGCCGGTCTCGTCGGCGACGCGACCGGCCGCCTCGGCGTCGAGATCCGAGACAACCACCCGCGCTCCTTCGGAGGTGAACCGACGAACGAGACCCTCGCCGATTCCGTTCCCTCCGCCGGTGACGACCACCACTTTTCCGTCGAGTTTCACGAGTCCTCCTCAGACCGATTCGAGTGCGATGGCGATTCCCTGTCCGACGCCGATGCACATCGTTGCCACGGCCCTGCTCCCTCCGCGTCGCACCATCTCGAGCGCCGCAGTGCCGGTGATCCTGGCTCCGGACATGCCGGTGGGGTGCCCGAGAGCAATCGCCCCGCCGTTCGGATTCACGTGTTCGGCGTCGTCTGCCAGACCCAGCTCGCGCAGAGAGGCCAGCGCCTGACTGGCAAAGGCCTCGTTGAGTTCGATCACATCGATCGACCCGATCGTCCAACCTGTCCGTTCGAGCAGCGTGCGGGTGGCAGGGACGGGTCCGATGCCCATGATCCGTGGAGGCACACCGGCGGTGGCGCTGCCGACGATGCGGGCGATCGGTGTCAACCCGTGACGTTCGAGGCCCGCGTCCGACGCGATCACGAGCGCGGCGGCACCGTCGTTGATTCCCGATGAGTTGCCCGCGGTGACGGTTCCGTCGTCGCGGAAGGCGGGGCGGAGCCGAGCCAGATCCTCGACGGTGGTTCCCGGGCGGGGATGCTCGTCGACATCCACAATCTCATCAGGCCCACGGCGTTGCGGGATGGAGACCGGGGTGATCTCGGCGGCGAAGTTGCCGTTCTTGCCGGCCTCCGCGGCGCGTTCCTGGGACCTCGCCGCGAAGGCGTCCTGGTCCTGACGGGAGACACCAAACTCAGCCGCCACGTTCTCCGCGGTCACACCGAGCGCATCGGTGTGACCCATCTCCTCCATCGCAGGGTTCACAAGCCGCCATCCGAGCGTCGTCGACACGATCTCGGCGGTCGTGGGGTACGCGGCCTCCGCCTTGGGGACAACGAAAGGCGCCCGAGACATCGACTCAACACCACCGGCGATGACGACATCGGCCTCACCCACCGCCACGAGACGGGCGGCCGACCCCACCGCGTCCATCCCGGAGCCGCACAGCCGATTGATGGTGCTGCCGGGCACCGAATCAGGGAGGCCGGCGAGGAGGGCAGCCATCCGACCCACGTTGCGGTTGTCCTCACCCGCCTGATTGGTGGCTCCGAGGATGACGTCGTCGACGTCGAGGCCAGGGTGGGAAGCGAGGAGCGCCCGGATCGGTACCGCGGCGAGGTCGTCCGTGCGGACCGAGGCGAGCGCACCGCCATACCTCCCGATCGGAGTACGGACGTATGCGGCGATGTAGGCGGACTGCACGGACCCTCCTTCGACGTCGTCGAGCCTAGAGATCCCGCAGATCGACGACCGCTCCGTTCGAAAGCGAGTCGACTGCGGCCCGAATTCGGCGTGCCACGTCGACGGGATCTCCCAGTTCGCCATCGGCATGGAGAGCGCGGAATCGCTCGACACTCGGAAAGTCCGATGCATCGGTCTGGCGGATCTCTCCTTGCATCGGTGTGTCCACGACGCCGGGAGCGATCGCCACGACCTTCACTCCCTGGCGTTCGGCCTGCTCTGCGCCCACCGCCTTCACCCAACTGTCCATCGCCGCCTTCCCGGCGCTGTACGCCGACCAACCGGGATAGGGGTGGCGAGCCGCCCCCGACGTGATCATCACCAGCGTGGCAGGCATCTGCCGTGCACCGACGAGACGGAGAAAGACGTCGCCGATCACCTGGGGGGCGGCGGCGTTGAGAAGCACATTCGTCCGGTAGGCGGCAGGATCGACCTCACCCGCAAAGCCGATGGGAGTCAGTGTTCCCGCGCAATGGAACATTTCGACCGCGTCGGCAGACGCCATCTCGGACTCGACAACACCCGCCAGCGTGTCCCAGCCCTCCTGTGTTGCCAGGTCGACAGGAACATGACGGCCGACCGGTCCCGAGCGACGCGCGAAGACGACCACGTCATGACCGTCGTCTGCCGCCTGGCGGGCGATCTCGGCGCCGATTCCCGACGATCCTCCAGTCACGAACGTCATCTTCTTCATGTGGGTGACGTTACCGATTGACGGTCGGCCTGAGGCCGAGTTGTCGTAGGGTCGGCGCATGCTGATCCTCGATGCCAACGACCTGCGAGTCCTCCTCGAACCTGCGGCGATCCGGGACGCCCTCGCCGACGGATACGCCGCCCTGACCGAAGGCAGGACACACGTGCCAACCCGGGTCATGGCCGCCACCGGACGAGGACTGCTCGGCGCGATGCCCGGATACGTCGAAGGCGTGGGACTGGCGGCCAAACT
Organism: Acidimicrobiia bacterium; assembly: GCA_040905965.1. Lineage (GTDB taxonomy): Bacteria > Actinomycetota > Acidimicrobiia > Spongiisociales > ZC4RG35 > DATHWB01. The sequence goes on along the minus strand of JBBDQP010000106.1, from coordinate 10,938 downwards.
CGTCACCGTCTTCGGAACCAACGCCGAGGCGGGGCTTCCGAGCCATCACGCCCTCGTGACGCTCTTCGACGATCAGACCGGCGTTCCCCTGGCGCTGCTGGACGGAGAGGTCATCACCGAGATGCGCACGTCCGGGTCGGCTGCGCTGGCGTGTGACCGACTCGCCCCTGCCGACGTCTCCATCCTCACCGTGCTCGGAGCGGGTGTTCAGGCGGCCGGGCACCTGGAAGCGTTCCGCGGGTTGCGGCCTTGGACCGAGATCCGGTTGGCCAATCGCACACCTGACAACGCCCGCAGACTGGCCGCCCGGCACGAGGGCGTCACTGTGTTCGACGACATCGCAACCGCCGTCGAGGGCGCCGACGTGGTGGCCTGCACGACCGACGCTGCCGACCCGCTGTTCGACGCCAGCGCGTTCAGTGGAACGCACCTGTCAACCGTGGGGCTTCACTTGGAGATTCCGCCACAGCTCCTCGACGGGGCGACCGTGGTCGTCCAGATGCAATCGGCAGTGACGACACCGCCTCCCAACGGACCGGTGGCAGTACAAGGCCTGTCCGACGTCGTCGAACTCGGCGAGATCGTGAACGGAAGCCATCCGGGAAGACGGTCTGGCGGCGAACGAACGGCGTGGGTCTCGGTCGGGAACGGAATGGAGGATGTCGTCACCGCCCGACTCGCCTACGACCGGGCGATGGCGGCCGGGATGGGACGCCACCTCGAAATGTGATTTCGCTCAGGCGAAACGAAACCGGGTCACGTCGTCAGGGAAGTTGAACCACGCCAGCGCCTTGTGCGGACGGAACACCACCAGCCCTCCGGCATCCGATCCGCTCCACGCGTCCGGCTCCGGCGTGTAGCCCCTCGAGCCGTACTTGACGCCGAACTGCTCCGAGAGGACGCGTCCGAAGTCAGTATCGACCGGATCACTCGGCTGGGCCTCGCCCTCGAGCACGACGGCGTGCTCCCCCGACTCGAGATGCAACACCATGCGCGGATCGGCGACGAGGTTCTCGGCATGGACGGTGTCGGGAGATCCGTCGTACCAGAAGGCGTCCCGGGTCCACACGCCCCAACGGGGAACGGCATGCGGCCGGCCGTCCGCCCTCGTCGTCACCACCCAGTAGTGCGAGGACTCGATCAGGGCACGTTCGACCCGCTCCCAGGTGAGGACACCGGCCACGCTCTCCGGGACGCCGTAGCCATCCGGCATCGTCGGACGATCAGCCTTCGGATCGTTCACACACAGCCCCTTCGACAGTACGCAAACGGTACCTGGGGACGCGTCCTCCGACCGACGGTGGCACACTCAGCAGATGTCCGAACCGATCAGAATCGGCAACATCTCGGGGCTCTTCGGAGACCGGCCGACGGCGATGCGCGAGATGCTGGCCGACCCGGGCGTCGAGGTCCTGACCGGCGACTGGCTGGCGGAACTGACGATGCTGATCCTGGCGCGTACCCGTATGAAGCGACCCGACGGCGGGTACGGGCGGACGTTCGTCACACAGGTGAGCGAAGTCCTCGACGAGATCCTGGAACGGGGAATCAAGGTGGTCGTCAACGCCGGCGGTCTCGACCCTCTCGGCTGCGCCGCGGCGGTCGAAGAATTGGCCAGTCGACTCGGCCTCGAGCCCAAGGTCGCCGCTATCACCGGCGACGACCTGGCGCCTCGCCTCGGCGAACTGATCGCAGACGGGTACGAGTTCCGGAACCTCGACACCGGGGAGAAGTTGGGCGACCGGCCGGTCATCGTCGCCAACGCCTACCTCGGCGGGTGGGGAATCGCCCGAGCCCTCGACGAAGGCGCTGACATCGTCGTCACAGGGCGAGTCACCGATGCAGCTCTGGCTGTCGGCCCGGCCATCTGGCGACACGGGTGGGTGCGCGACGACTGGGACAGACTCGCAGGAGCCGTGGTGGCGGGTCATGTGATCGAATGCGGATCTCAGGCAACAGGAGGGAACTACTCGTTCTTCAGCGAGATCGAAGACATGGTGCTCCCGGGATTTCCGTGGGCCGACGTGGCCGAAGACGGGTCATCGGTCATCGGCAAGCCGGACGGGAGCGGCGGCGAGGTGTCTGTCGGGACCGTGACCAGCCAGTTGCTGTACGAGGTGGGAGGGCCCCGCTATCACAATCCGGACGTCACGGTACGGATGGATTCGATCTCGATCGAGCAGTTGGACACCGACCGGGTCCGGCTGAGCGGGATCAGAGGCGAACCGCCGCCGGAAACCCTGAAAGTGTCTGCCGCCTATCCGGGCGGATTCCGCAACTCGCTCATGATCGGACTGACCGGCACGGACGACCTGACGAAGATGCGGCTGCTCGAAGGACAGGTGTGGGCGGTGTCGCCGGTCGCGCGGGACGAGATCGCCGAGACCCGGACCACTCTGATCGGAGGGGGCGTGCCCGATCCGGACTCGAACGCGGCCGCCATCTCCTACGTCGAGTTCGCCGTCGCCGACCCGGACGAGGACAAGGTCGGCCGGGAATGGTCGAACGCCCTCGCCTCCATCGCCCTCGCCTCGATCCCTGGCCTGTTCGGGGTATGGCCACCGGGACCGGCCAAACCGTACGCGGTGTTCTGGCCGACGACGGTCAGCCGGGATGCGGTGACTCCCGTCGTTCACTTGGGGGGCGAATCCTGGGAGGTGTTGGAGACGGAGCCTGGCGAATGGCGGGAGGCATCCGTGCCGCGTTTCGACCCACCTCCCGCTCCCCTCGACGACACCACGACTCTGGCCGCGTTGGGTCTGGTTGTCGGCGCACGCTCGGGCGACAAGGGCGGGAACGCCAACCTGGGGGTGTTCGCCCGCAGCGAACCCGCCCACGGCTGGCTGCACGAGTTCCTGACGGTCGAGCAGCTCAAGCAACTGCTGCCGGACCTCGCCGAACTGGAGGTCGAGCGTTTCGAGTTCCCCCGCTTGCGGGCCGTCAACTTCCTGATCCACGGCCTGCTCGACGAGGGAGTGGCGAGCACCCTCCGGGTCGACCCTCAAGCCAAAGGCCTCGGCGAGTACCTCCGCGCCAAACTCGTCGAACTCCCCACCTCACTTCTGGCTTTTTAGCGAACCAGCGCGTCATAAATAGTGCGCTTTGCCGACCAAAAGCGGGTCGGGGGTCGCTGGCCCGCTACAGGACCAGGTCGGCGGCGAGCTTGAGGAGTTCGGGGGGGCCTTGGATGGCAAGAGTGGTGACCACGGTGTCCCTCCAGCGCGGAAGTTCAGCGGCGATCTTCTCCGGTGGGCCGACGAGAGCCACGTCTTCGACCATCTCCAACGGGATGGCGGCCTGAGCCTCGTCCTTCCGGCCCTCCAGATACAACTCCTGGATGCGCTCGCACACGTCCCGCCACCCGATCCTCGCCAGCACCTCGTAGTGAAAGTTCACGTCCTTCGACCCCATCCCACCGACGTAGAGCGCCAGGTGCGGCCTCACGAGCTCGGCGGCCACCTCGGGGTCAGGATGGATGACGATCGGAGTCGGGCTCACCACCTCGAAGGTCTCGAGCGTGTGACGAGCACCGGGACGTGCAAAGCCTTCGGCCAAAGCCTCCCGATAGAAGGCGTCCGCCTTGGGTGAGAACCAGAGCGGAAGCCAGCCGTCGGCGATCTCGGCGGCGAGCGCCACATTCTTGGGGCCTTCGGCCGCCAGGTAGATGGGAAGGTCGGTGCGGCGGGGATGAAGCGTCGACTTGAGCGGCTTTCCCAGTCCGGTCCCTCCCGGATACGGCAGGGTGTAGTGCTCGCCGTCGAACGTGACCCGATCCTCCCGAGCGACGATCCGTCGCACGATCTCGACGTACTCCCGGGTCCTGGCGAGCGGCTTCGGATACGGCAGTCCGTACCAGCCCTCCACCACCTGCGGACCCGAGACCCCGAGCCCCAGGATGAACCGGCCCCCGCTCAGGTGATCGAGTGTCATGGCGGCCATCGCCGTGGCCGCTGGGGTCCGGGCGGACATCTGGGTTATCCCGGTCCCAAGCTTGATCGTCGATGTCTTCGATCCCCACCAGGCAAGCGGCGTGAGCACGTCGGACCCGTACGCCTCGGCAGTCCACAGCGAGTCGAATCCGAGTTGCTCGGCCACGGCGATCTGTTCGTCCACACCCGCTGGCGGACCAGCCGACCAGTAGCCGACAGACAATCCGAGCTTCACGACATCTCCTCTTCGACCGGGAACGCGCACCATACCGGCCAGGGGCGCATCGAACTCAGCGAGTGTGCTCCAATGGGGAGCTCGATCGAGCGAAGGGGCATCGTGCGAACAGTGGTGAGAGGCGGGCGACTTTTCGACGGAACCGGGACTCCGTTCGCGCCGGGCGAATTCGCCATCCAGAACGGGCGGATCGTCGAGATCGGCACCGACCTGGACGGCGACACCGAGATCGACGTCAGCGGGAAATCCGTCACTCCCGGCTTCATCGACTGTCACGTCCACATCGGCTTCCGCGACGTCGACTTCTTCGAGGCCCTCAAACGACCGTTCGCCCTCAAGTACTACGAGGCCGCCCACAACTTGGCGACCACGCTCGACACGGGCGTCACGACCGCCCGCGACGCCGGTGGCGCCAGCCTCGGCATCAAGACTGCGGTCGAGCAGGGTCTGATCCGAGGGCCACGCCTCCGAATCTCACTCACGATGATCTCCCAGTCCGGAGGGCACGGCGACGGGTGGCTGCCGAGTGGGTTCGAGACCAGGTTGTTCGCGCTCGACCCCGGGATACCGAACGGTGTGGTCAACTCGCCCGACGAGATGCGCAGGGTGGTGCGCGAGATCATCCGAGCCGGTGCAGACAACATCAAAGTGGCCACCTCGGGCGGAGTCATGTCGCCCCGTTCGGATCCGACCAGACCGCATCTGAGTCCGGAAGAGCTCGCCGTCCTGGTGGAGGAGGCGACTGCCGCCGGGGTCCACGTGCTCGCCCACGCCCAGGCAACGAAGGGAATCCGCAACGCGGTCGACGCCGGGATCGACTCCATCGAGCACGGGATCTTCCTCGATGCCGAGACCGTCGACGCGATGAAGCGCAAGGGCACGTGGCTCGTCCCCACCCTGATGGCTCCACAGGGAGTGCTGACCGCCGCCGAGCGCGGGATCACGCTGCCCGAGTGGGCGCTCCGCAAGGCGGCCGAAGTGATCGAGGCACACAAGGCATCGGTCCGGCTCGCCATCGAGGCGGGAGTGAAGATCGCCTACGGCACGGACTCGCCCGTCTCCCCCCATGGCACGAACCTCGGAGAGTTCGCGCTGATGGCCGAGTTGGGGATGTCCCCACTCGAGGTGCTGAAAGCGGCGACCGGGGAAGCTGCGACGTTGGTCAGGGTGGCCGACGACGTCGGAACGCTGGAGGTGGGAAAGCGGGCGGACTTCGTCGTCATCGACGGAGACCCTCTGGACTTCACCAACTACCGGGACAAGATCACCGCGGTCTACCAGGACGGCCGCCATGTCGGTGGCCCCACCTTCCACGGCACCCTTACCGCCTGATCGGCCGAACCGTGGCGAGAATCCGTCGTAGGCGACGGATCTAACCCTGGGTTCGGTCCGTCGTCAGAGGACTCGGGCGGCCATCTCGGCGAGAGGACTGCGGATCGAACGGTCGAGGATCACATGACCGAACAGGGGTGAGCCGCGGAACTTCTCGATCAGCGCCGCCATCCCCCCGTACGGCGAGATGTACGGATTGTCGACCTGGGTCAGATCCCCGCAGAAGACGACCTTCGAGTCCTTCCCCATACGGGTCATGATCACCTTGAGTGTCGAAAGCTCCAGGTTCTGGGCTTCGTCGATGATCACGAACTCGCCGGTGATCGACCGGCCACGCAGGTACGTCACCGACGCCAACTCCAACTCCCCCCGAGCCAACAACTCCTCGATGGCGTGTTTGGCCCCGTCCACTCCCGCATCCGAGAACAAGGCGTGCAGATTGTCATACACCGCCGCCATCCACGGTGACAGTTTCTCGTCGAGATCGCCCGGGAGATATCCCATCTCCTGGCGGCCCACCGCGATCATCGGGCGGTAGACCGAGACCCGCCGGTACCGGCCCTGTTCGAGCACCTGTTCGAGGGCGGCCGCCAGTGCCAAGAACGTCTTTCCAGAACCCGCCATCCCCATCAGCGAAACGGCAGGCACGTCGGGGTCGAGCAGGTGGTTGAGCGCCACCGTCTGAGCCAGATTCTTGGGCTCCACCCCGAAGGCCCGCGGGTTGAGGTGCGCCCGTTCCACGACGACCTCGGGTTCCGATTCGATCACGCGGGTGATCGCAGATCTCGACACTCCGGACCGAAGGACGATGTGCTCGTTGGTCACTGCCTTCACATCCGAGAGCACCAGCTTGCCCTCGTCGAAGAGACGATCGATCACGTCGCCGCTGGTCGACACCTCTTGAATACCGCGCGCCAGTTCGTCCACCTGAACGGTGTCGCCGCGATAGTCCTCGACTTCGACGCCGAGCTGGGCGCCCTTGATTCGGAGGGCGGCGTCCTTGGTCACCAGCACCGTCTCCGGTTCGGTCTCGGCAAGGTTCAAGCATGTCGCCAGGATGCGGTGGTCGGGCGTGGTCGGGTCGAACACCACCGGCAACCGGTCGGAGAGGACGCCGTTCAGTTCGATGCGGAGACGGCCACCCGACGGCAGCGGGGCCGGTTCGGCGAGGCCGCCGGGCTCTGAAGCACCGAGCTGTTCGAGAAGCCGGATCGCCATTCGAGCGTTGGCGCCGACTTCGTCGACCCTTGTCTTCTTCCGGTCGAGCTCCTCGACGACGACCAGTGGCAGGACCACGTCATGCTCGTCGAAGCGGAGGGGTGAGTGCGGGTCAGCGAGCAGGACGCATGTGTCCAGTACGTAGGTGCGGGCCACCGGTTTCGACTCCCCTTGTGTTGTCGGCGTCGACCATCGTGGCCACCCGGCGCGCGAAAACAAAGGACCCCGGCTCGACGTCGTCGGTTCGCCTCCCGTCGTCAACTGAAGGGTGGCGAGGGTTCCGCCGCTCCGGAACACTGGACGGGCTGGTCCGAGCGCCACAGAACGCCCGGTCGCACGGGTCTCATCGGAGAAAACCGGGGAGAAGCCGGCGCAGATACCGCGCCGAGAAGATCCGATGTCTATTCAACCCACCACCAGAGCCGGCTGGCTCGCAGTGTTCGTCACGATCCTGTGGACAGTGCTGGGAGGGGTCGGCCCAATCAGTCGTCGAGGTCGGCGTCGGTGAGGTGAGGGGCTACCGACCAGTCGGCCAGCCATGGGCCCTGCTCGGTCAGGACGATGTGGCTGACGCCCGTGTTGTGGCTGACGACCAGGTCACGGTTGATGTCGGTCCCCCGGCCGTGCATGTCGGCGATCAGTGACTTGATGGCTGCGCCGTGCGACACGGCGATCACCCGCTCACCCGGATCCGGGTCCACCCGGTCGAGAAACGACCGCATCCGGTTGGCCACGTCCGAAAACTGCTCGGCGCCACCTCGGGGAAGATCCTCGCCGTCGATGAAGACACGCCTGGCGATCTCGTCGCCGCTGTCGATCAGCTCGGTGTAGCTGACCCCCTCCCAGGTCCCGAATCCCATCTCCTTCAGATCGTCATCGGGGGTGGCTTCCGGTGGGGCAAGCACCGAAGCCGTTTCCATGGCCCGCTGGATCGGTGACGACCAGATCCGGTCGACCGGCCCGTAGCTCTGGGCAAACCGCGTCGCCTGATCGAATCCATGTTCGTCGAGCCCCCAGCAGGTCTGACCCTGGATCCGACGTTCCCGATTCGCTCGGGTCACGCCATGGCGGAGGAACCCGATCACCGGCCGACCCTCCTGCCGCATTCGACCCAGGAAGCCTTCGTCCCACCCGAGATGGGTGGCATCGTTGAACGACTGGAGCCGATACACCGGGTCGGAATCACCCAACGCCTCGAAGCGGATGTCGGTGAGTGCGGTGTTGGTCACGATTGGAAAGGTGCGACGTTCTGCCCGGCCGATCAGGCGTCCGACGATCGCGTCGATGAGGCCCCCATGGGTGACGACGGCCACCGAACCCGATCCGACCCGACGCACCAGGGCGTCCAGCGCGCCAAAGGCACGCTCTTCGAAATCCTGAACCGACTCGCCGATCTTGCCGAATTTGACCGCCTCGCCCGCCCTGATCGCCGCCAACAGATCGGGATGTTCTTCCGCCACCTCCTGGAAGGTCCGGCCCTCCCAGTCCCCCAGGTTCATTTCCCGCCACGCCGGGTCCGTCTCCACGGGATGGCCGGTGGCCAGTGCCGTGTCGTGTGCCCGGGTCAGATCCGAGGCCACGACCAGATCGAAGGAGCGCGAACCGAGTCGTTTCCCGAGGGCGGCAGCTTGCCGACGCCCCGTCTCCGAGAGAGGTGCATCGCCTTGGCCCTGCCAGATTTCGGACTCGTTGGCCTCAGATCGGGCGTGGCGGACGAAGGTGATGCGGACAGTCATTGGCGGGTTCGAAGGTAGCGCAACGACAACGGCCCCCGGCAATCGCCGAGGGCCGTTGCTTCAGAGCCGATCGGTCAGCCGATGAAGGCGCTGGCGAAGATGAGGGAGACGATGGTCATCACCTTGATGACGATGTTCATCGCCGGGCCGGACGTGTCCTTGAACGGGTCGCCGACGGTGTCGCCGATGACGGCCGCCTTGTGCTCGTCAGAGCCCTTACCTCCGTAGGCGCCAGCCTCGATGAACTTCTTGGCGTTGTCCCAGGCTCCACCCGAGTTCGCCATGAAGATCGCCAGCAGGAACCCGGTGACGAGTGCGCCGGCCAGGAACCCGCCGAGCATCTCGACGTCGTAGAAGCCAATGACGAGCGGCAGAATCACCGCCAATGCACCGGGAATCACCATCTCTCGCAGGGCGGCGGCAGTGGCAATGTCGACGCAGGTGGCGTAGTCGGCCCTGGCGTTCGGGTCACCCGCCTTCAGACCGGGGATGTCACGGAACTGGCGGCGCACTTCATCGATCATCTTGCCGGCGGACCGCCCCACTGCGTTCATGGTCATGGCCGCGAACAGGAACGGGAACGCCCCGCCGAGGAAGAGTCCGATGACCGTCTCCACATTCACGAGGTTGATCACTTCGAGTTGGACAGCCTGGGTGAAGGTTGCGAACAGTGCGAGGGCGGTGACAGCGGCCGAAGCGATCGCGAAGCCCTTGGCGACCGCGGCGGTCGTGTTCCCGAGCGAGTCGAGAGCATCGGTGGCCTCTCGCACTTCTTTCGGGAGGTGCGCCATCTCGGCGATACCGCCGGCGTTGTCGGCGATCGGGCCGTACGCATCGACCGAAATCGTAATTCCGAGTGTGGCGAGCACACCGATGGCCGCCACGGCCACCCCGTAAATGCCGCCCCCGGCGATGTCACCGAAGGCCCACTCACCGGAGAAGAACGCGACGGCGATACCGACGACGACCACACCCACCGAGAAGGCCGCCGAACGCATGCCTTCGGCGATGCCGGAGATGATGACGGTGGCAGGGCCGGTCTGGCTCTGGCGGGCGATCTCCTTGACAGTCTTGTACTCGTCGGAGGTGAACCACTCGGAGATCTTGCCGACGAACCATCCGACAACCAGACCGCCGACGACCGAGAACCAGAGCCCGATCGGGTTGGCGAGGCCGGCGTCACTGAACACCCAATACACGAGGCCGAGCGTGGCAAGAGCGGTAGCGACGAGAGCGAAGTTGGTGCCGCGGTGGAGGGCGGCGGCCAGGTGGCTTTCGTCCTTGGTCCTGACGAGGAACGATCCGATGATCGAGGCGAACATGCCGGCGGTTCCGACAGCCAGCGGGAACATGATCGCCGCCACCTGCAGTGCCGGATTTCCGCTGAACACGATCGCGGCGAACGCGATCGGTGCAACGAGCGAACCGACGTAGGACTCGAAGAGGTCGGCACCCATACCAGCGACGTCACCGACGTTGTCACCGACGTTGTCTGCGATGACCGCCGGGTTGCGAGGGTCGTCTTCGGGTATTCCGGCCTCAACCTTGCCGACCAGGTCCGCCCCGACGTCGGCGGCCTTGGTGTAGATGCCGCCACCTACACGGGCGAACAACGCGATGGACGATCCGCCGAGTCCGACGGCGGTCACGATGTCAGCCCAGGCGTCGAGTTCGAGGATGTTACGGAAGAGGATGTAGGCCCCGACCACGCCCAGCAGCCCGAAGCCGGCAACAGTGAACCCCATGACCGCTCCGCCACGGAAGGCGATCGGCAGCGCGGCCGGGATGCCCCCGGTACGGGCAGCCTCGGTGGTCCTGGAGTTGGCGGCAGTGGCAATCCGCATGCCGACGAACCCGGCGCCGGCGGAGAGCACCGCACCGGCCACATAGGCGATCGCGCCCCAAGGGCGACCCCACTCGAGGAAGATATAGATGAGGACGGCCATCCCGGCGACGAAAGCCGCCACCCAGGTGTATTCACGGCGGATGAAGGCCATCGCGCCTTCTCGAATGGCGGCGGCGATCTCCACCATGCGCTCGTTGCCCTGGGATGTGGCCAGCACTGCCCGCGTGTAGAACACGGCGAGTCCCAGTGCTGCCACTCCGGCGACGAGCGCGACCGACAGGACTGTATTTGTCATCGCGTGTTCTCTCCCGAAACGACTAGAAGGGGGCGGCGCAGTATATGGCTTGGATCGCCCAGGCTTCCAACTCGGACGGGGAAGAGAGACAGAGGTCTCCCGACGGTGGTTCGATCTCCCCTGTGTCGTTTCCGCGACGGAGCCGAGCCCACGACAAGCTTCGTCCCGGGCGGGCGCTTGTTGCAGCTGTACTTTGGAACGTCCGCGACGTGGCATCATCATCGCTTCGTGTCTGGCTGGGCAGCAACGTGCACGCTCCTCTCGCCAACACCTACCTCCAGGAGCACCGACTACATGGCCACTCGATCGCCGATCATCTACGACTCGTACCGCTACGCCCTCGCCAA
>JBBDQP010000105.1:0-15673 GCA_040905965.1 Acidimicrobiia bacterium | reverse complement strand
CTGGGGAAGGTGGCGTCACAACTGGTTGTGACGCCGGAAGGGGCAGAAAGCGATCGCGCCCGGGACTCGATCGCTCGCTTTGCTCGCTGGCTCGCTGCCTACTCTCTCGGCGGTGGTTGAGGACAGGATCGATCTTGCTGCACGGGTGCTCGCCGGGGATCGGCGGGGGATCGCCCGAGCGATCAGCGCGGTCGAAGACGATCAGGACTCTGCTCTCGTCTCCGCACTCCACCCCCACGGTGGGAACGCTCGCATCGTCGGCATCACAGGTGCACCCGGGAGCGGCAAGTCGACTCTCACCGATCGACTGATCGCCGAAGCCCGGACCTCCGGCCTGACCGTTGCGGTCCTGGCGATCGATCCGGCCAGCCCGTTCACCGGGGGAGCGGTCCTGGGGGACCGTGTACGGATGCAGGATCACGTGTCCGACCCTGGTGTCTACGTCCGGTCGATGTCGACGCGCGGGGCACTCGGTGGTCTTTCGACCGCGACCGAGGCGGCGATCGTCGTGCTCGACGCAGCCGGATTCGACGTGGTGATCGTCGAGACTGTGGGTGTCGGACAGAGCGAAGTGGACGTCATGGGTCTCGTCCAGACCACCGTGGTCCTGGTCGCACCCGGGTTCGGCGACGGCGTCCAGGCGGCGAAGGCCGGTGTTCTGGAGATCGGTGACGTCTTCGTCGTGAACAAGTCCGATCTTCCCGGTGCCGACGCCGTGGTGCGTGATCTGACCCAGATGCTCGAACTGGGAACACGGGGCTCGTGGGTACCGCCGATCGTGCAGGCTTCTGCTCTCGAATCCTCCGGCATCCCCGAGGTGTGGGAGGCCATCGACAGCCACCAGGCGTTTCTGGACGGCCCGGCGGGCGACGAGGCTCGGCGTGAGCGGGCGGAGTTGTCCGTGCGTCGGGCGCTGCTCGGCCGGCTGGGACGGCGGGTGGCGACCCAAGACATCCCGACGGATCTGATCGAACAGGTGCTCACTCGGGCGGTTGACCCATGGCAGGCGGCGGATCGACTGCTTCAGGAAGCCTGACGGATCCGTCGGATTTCTGCTTGGGCGGCGGCGAGACGGGCCACCTGGACACGGGGCGGGCTGGCAGAGACGTAGTCGAGTCCGACTTCCCGACAGAAGGCGATGGAGGCCGGGTCGCCTCCGTGTTCACCACACACTCCGAGCTGCAGTTCCGGGTTGGCTTCCCGGCCCTCTTTGACGGCGAGACGGATGAGCCGTCCCACCCCGTCGACGTCGATGGTTTGGAACGGGTCGGATGTGAGAATGCCGTCCCGGAAATACATCTCGAGAAAACTTCCGGCGTCGTCGCGGGACAGCCCGTATGTCATCTGGGTGAGATCGTTCGTCCCGAACGAGAAGAACTCGGCGACTTCGGCGATTTCGCCCGCGGTCAGCGCCGCCCGCGGCAGTTCGATCATGGTGCCGATCGCAATGTGCAACTCTCGACCTGAATCGGCGATGACCCGACGAATCATGTCCCGCATCCGTCGCAGTTCTTCGACGGTGGACACGAGCGGGATCATCAACTCGAGCCGGGGATCGCCTCCGGCATCCAGCCGGCGGATGACGGCGGTGATCGCCGCCCTCGCCTGCATCTCATACAGAGCCGGGAGGAACAGTCCCAGTCGAACCCCGCGGAGTCCCAGCATCGGGTTGTCCTCTTCGTACTCGGCGACCTTGGACGCAGTGCGCTGGAGGTCGGCGACCGACCTGCCCTTCTGAACCAGGGCATTGATCTCGGCCTGGAGCTCGAAACGGTCCGGGAGGAACTCGTGGAGGGGAGGGTCGAGAAGCCTGACCACGACGGGCAGGCCGTCCATCGCCTCCAGCAGTTCCTCGAAATCCCCGATCTGTTGGGAGGAGAGCTCCTGCAAGGCCCTCTTCCGGTCTCGTTCGTTTTCGGCGAGGATCACCCGCTGGACGATGCCGAGACGTTCACCCATGAACATGTGTTCTGTGCGAGCGAGACCGATTCCTTCGGCCCCCGCCGTCCTGGCCTTGGCGGCGTCCTCCCCGGTGTCGGCATTGGCTCTCACTCCGATTTGGCGGATCTCGTCTGCCCAGGTGAGGAGCCGTTCGAGGTCAGGTGTCGGATGTGGCTCGATCAGGGGGAGCAAGCCCAGATAAACGCGGCCGGTTGTGCCGTCGATGGTGATCTCGTCGCCTTCAGCGATGACGTGGCGGCCGATGTGGGCGGTGGCACCCTCCTCGTCCACGACGACGGCCGAGGCGCCGGTGACGGCGGGCTTGCCCATACCGCGTGCGACGACGGCTGCATGACTCGTCTTGCCGCCCTGACTGGTGAGGATGCCGCGGGCGGCGTGCATACCGTGAATGTCGTCGGGCGTCGTTTGGGCGCTGACCAAGATGACGTCGACGCCGACGGCGGCCTGTTCCACCGCCCGATCCGGGCTGAACGTCACCTTGCCCTGGGCGGCGCCAGGGCTTGCCCCGGTTCCCGTCGCGACCGGTTCCGCGCCGATTCGATCCGCCAGCCGCGGCCGTTCGAGCTGCTCGAGTTGGGCCGGGTCCACTCGCAGGACCGCCTCTTCGGCGGAGATCAGCCCCTCGTCCACCATGTCCGTGGCGATCCGCACCGCGGCTGCGGCGGTTCGCTTGCCGGCCCTGGTCTGCAGGATCCAGAGCCTGTCGCGTTCGATGGTGAATTCGATGTCGGCCATGTCGTGCGTGGCGCCTTCGAGCCGCTGCATGGTTTCGAGAAGTTCGGCATGGCGCTCCGGATGGAGGAGGGCCAGGTCGTCGAGTGAGAGCGTGTTGCGGATTCCGGCGACGACGTCTTCGCCCTGCGCCTGCGGGAGGTAGTCGCCGAAGGGCGTCTTCTCACCGGTCGACGGATCACGGGTGAAACAGACTCCGGTTCCCGAGGACTGCCCGAGATCTCCGAACACCATCGCCTGGACATTGGCGGCCGTTCCGAGGTCGTCAGGGATGCGGTTGATCCGGCGATAGGTCTTGGCGCGTTCGGTGTTCCAGGATCGAAAGACCGCGGTGATCGCGTCGCGGAGTTGTGTCTCCGGATCGTCGGGAATCTTCGCTCCCTGACCCCGGATGATGCCCTGGTACTCGGAGACCAGAGTGCGGAGGTTTTCTGCAGTCAGCTTGGTGTCGTCTTCTGCGCCTGTGTCGCGCTTCAGTTGATCGAGCGCCCGTTCGAACGGCCCCATCTCCAACTGCAGGACGACATTCGAATACATCTGCAGGAACCGGCGGTACGCATCGAAGGCGAAGTGGTCGTCGTCCGCCCAGTCGGCGACGACACCGACGAGGTCTCCGTTGAGGCCCAGGTTGAGGACCGTGTCCATCATTCCCGGCATCGACTCGACTGCTCCGGAGCGGACCGACACGAGGAGGGGGACAGGTCCACCGCCGAAGGTCCGGTCGAGCTTAGATTCGAGCCGTTGGACTGCGCGCTCGACGTCGTCCCAGAGTCCGTCTGGAATCTCGCCGGTGCGCATGAACTCGCGACAGGAGTGGGTGGTGACGGTGAATCCGGGAGGCACGTCGAGTCCCATCGAGATCATGTGCGCAAGGCCGGCTCCCTTGCCGCCGAGGAGGAACTTGTCGCCGGGGTCTGCCTTGTCGAAGTCGACCAACAGTTCTACTGCAGGCTCGCTCAATTCTTTCAACCTCCGCTCACGACGCACAGTATCGACTCGCCCTGAGACCCACCTGTCGGATCTGAGGCCAAAGATCAGGTGATCTTGCGGCCTGTCACCTCATCCGGGCGAATTCGGACCCAGTCGTCGCGGCCCGGTCCCGCCCACGGCTTCAAACCCAGATCCTCCATCTCCGGTGTCGGGTCGATCGCCTTGACGAGGCCCTTTGCCACCACAGACCAACCGGTCTGGAAGACGGAGTCCCAGCCGTCGATCTCGAAAGATGCGACCTTCTTGAAGAACGCCGCATCGAGTTTGGTTCCGGGTGCCGTGCGGAACACGACGGCTCCGTCGTGCCACCGGTAGTTGACCGGGAAAATCTGGACCTCGCCGTCTGCGAGGAACGCCAGCCGTCCCACTTCTGCGTGTTCGAGTCGCGCGACGCACTCGTCGTAGGTCAGGACTTCAAGGCCTGCGTGGTCGGTCGGTGGCATGACGGGTCCTCCTCGGCTGATGTTTCGACGATACGCGGCACCACCGTGGCAACGGTAGGGCCTTCCGGCCCGACCGACCTGCGGGATAGGGACCTTCGTCCTTGTTCGAGTGACCTTTTCCGACCACCTTCGCACGCGATTCGACTGACACTCTCTCCAAGTACTGGAGAGCTCGTGAACAAGACATTCGACCGATTCCTGGTGTTGCTCGGTGTGATTGGGGTGCTCGTCGTCATAGTGGCGATCGTGGCGATGGCCGCCGCGCCCCCTGGCCTCGCCAACCCTCCCGTTGTGGACGTTGGAAACGGAATCACGGTCAGCGAGACAGGCACGACCGACACATTCACCGTGAAACTGGAAAAGAATCCAAACAAGAAGGGCGCCACCGTGACCGTGACCTCTGGCGACACCTCAGAAGTGACCATCAGCCCAGGCACTCTGACATTCACGGGCGCCGGGAAGGGCAACTGGGCAACTCCCCAGACCGTGACCGTGACAGGTGTGGACGATGATGTCACCGACGGCACTACGACCACAACGATCACAGTGACGAACACCAGCTCCGGGTCCTCGACGACCGTGACGGCAAGCAACACCGACAGCGAGGTCGCAGCGATCACCGTCGGCGCAGTGTCCGGCTCGACGACCGAGGCCGGAGGCACCGCCACGTTCACCGCAGTGCTCGACAACAAGCCGACCGCCAATGTGACCGTGACCGTCACCCCATCCGACACCACCGAAGCGACCGCGTCGGGCTCCCTGACGTTCACTGACGCCAACTGGAACGCCGCCCAGACCGTCACGCTCACCGGGGTTGACGATGACGTCGATGACGGCACCGTCAACTACACGGTCAATCTCGAAGCCTCCGGCGGTGGCTATGCAGGCGTGACGAAACAGGTCAGTGGTTCCACTACCGACGACGACACCGCCGGCATCACCGTCACACCGACCACCGGACTGGCCACGAGCGAAGCAGGAGCAACAGCCACGTTCACCGTTGTCCTCGCCTCCGAGCCGACCGCGGATGTGACCATCGCGGTCAGCTCCTCGGATACCACCGAGGCCATCGTCGACAAGGCGACCCTCGCTTTCACCGCCGACAATTGGAACACCGCCCAGATCGTCACCGTGACAGGCGTGGACGACGGCATCGATGACGGCGACGTCGGCTTCACCATCGTGCTCGACGCCGCCACCAGCACCGACACCACCTACGACGGCATCGACCCCACCGACGTCTCCGGCACCAACACCGACACCACCTGTATCGGCATCGATCCCACCGACGTTTCAGGCACCGACAACGACAACGACGATGCGGCGTCTGCCGAAGTGGTTCTGACCGAGTTCACCGATCTCGACGGTCTCAGCGACGAAACGGTCGACGCGATCAAGGCGATGGTCGCGTTGGGGATCTGCGAGGGTACGAGTGAAACGACGTTCTCACCCCAGATGGTCGTCTCGCGCTGGCAGATGGCGCTGTTCGTCAGCCGCCAACTGACCGCTCATGGATTGACGCTGCCTGATCCTGTCGACCAGGGATTCGAAGACCTCGATGGCCTCACCCAGCAGATGCAGGACGCCATCTCCCAGATCGCGATGCTCGACGTGACCACCGGAACCACAGACACGACGTACGCGCCCGCTATGAAAGTGACCCGCGCGCAGATGGCGCTGTTCATGACCCGGGTTCTGACCGCCGTCGGTGTGGAACTGCCAGCCGGTGACGGCAGCGAGTTCGACGACATCGCTGGACTCGAACCCGCCACCCAGGTCGCGATCCGACGACTGGCCGAACTCGACGTGGTGTTCGGAAAAGGTGACGGTTGCTTCGCCCCGAACGAGCCACTCGAACGCTGGCAGATGGCCCTGTTCATCGTCCGCACGCTCGGAGCTGCAGGCGTACCCACGGCCTGAGAACCGCCCGTACCCAGGGTTGCGGCGCCGTCTGCGAGGGACGCCAGACGGTCCCACCGTGGCGACGGTAGGGCCTTCCGGCCCGACCGACCTGCGGGATAGGGACCTTCGTCCTTGTTCGAGGGTCCTTTGCCGGCCGCCGGGGCCCACGCACTGACCGACACTCTCTCTAAGGCGTATTTGGAGGAAGCTCGTGAACAAGACATTCGACAGATCTCTGGTGTTGCTCGGTGTGATCGGGGTGCTCGTCGTTGTGATGGCGATTGTGGCGATGGCCACCCGACCCGCCGCGGTCGTCGCCGCCGACGCAACTACTGCCGCGGCAGCTGAAGGTCAGATCGAAACTTCTGAAGCGACGGTCGCCTCCCTCACGCTCGGAGAGTGGTCGATCACCGGCGACCTCACCATCCCACCTGGCCCGGTCACGTTTGAGATCCACAACGCCGGCACTGTCACACATAACGTCGAGATCGACGGCGTGGGGGTCTCGCCGGACGCGACGTCGGGTGAGACCGTGAGGTGGGAGGTCGACGACCTCGTCGCCGGGACCTACGAGGTGATCTGCGCCATCGCCGGGCACAAAGAAGCCGGGATGCGCGCCACCCTCACCGTTGCCGAAGGAGCCACCGCACCCAGCGGAGACGCCGGTCACGGCGGTCACGGCGCCGACGCCGACTGGGAGGCGCTCGACGACGCGATGATGCAATCGATCCTCGCCTTCCCGGCCGCAACCGAAGGCAAGGGCAATGTCCTTCTCGAACCGGAGATCATCGACGGGGTGAAGGTCTTCGAGCTCACCACCGAGATCACGCCCTGGGAGGTGGAGCCGGGTCGAATCGTCGATGCGTGGACCTACAACGGAATCGTTCCCGGTCCGATGATCAAGGTCGATGTGGGCGACCAGATTCGAGTGATCCTCCACAACAAGCTCCCGGGCGGCACCGACATCCACTGGCATGGGATCTCGACGCCGTTCACCATGGACGGAGTCGCCCCGCTCACTCAGCCGCTCGTCAAGTCCGGCGAGACCTTCATCTACGAGTTCGAGGCCCGGCGAGCGTCGATCGGGATGTATCACGCCCACACGCACGGTCAGGTGGCCGTTCCGAACGGGCTGTTCGGGGTGTTCATCGTCGGCGACGTGCCCATCCCGACCGGAGTGACGATCGGCGGGATCACGCTGCCCGACGAGATCGAGATCGCCCAGGAGATTCCGATGGTCCTCAACGACGCCGGTGTCATCGGCTTTTCGCTCAACGGCAAGTCGTTCCCGGCCACCGAGCCGTACGTCGTGAACTCGGGTGACTGGCTGCTGATCCACTACTACAACGAGGGTCTTCAGATCCATCCGATGCACCAGCACCAGTTCCCGCAGTTGGTTATCGCCAAAGACGGGTTCCCGCTCGACCAGCCGTACTGGGCGGACACGGTGAACATCGCTCCCGGCGAGCGGTACTCCGTGCTCATGAACCCCAACGAAGTCGGGGCTTGGGTGTGGCACTGCCACATCCTCAACCACGTGGAACGCGACGAAGGCATGTTCGGGATGGTCACGGCTCTGATCGTCCAGGACTCGTGACCGCTCATGATGGTGAGTGACTTCATGGCGGTTCCGCTGCCGATGGACGTCTGTCAGCGCCGGATCACAGGTTCAGACGGGCTCGCACTCCTCGCCGATGCCTCGTACCGGCGTGGCGAGGAGCTGGCGGTCGGACCCCACTCTGCGGTGGCAGTTCCTGTCGAGTTCTCGATCGGAGTGCCCGTGGTGGGGTCGAACTCGGTGGCGTTTCCGGTGCGGTGGCGGGCCACCGGGGCCACTCATCTGTTCCCGCACATGGATGCCGAACTCGTGCTGTCCCCGCTCGGCGAGTCCACTCATGTCGAGTTTCGGGGGGTCTACACGCCGCCGATGGGTCCGGTGGGTGCGATCTTGGATCGGGTCGCCCTGCATCGACTGGCGGAGGCGACGGTGCGCAACTTCCTCGAGCGGCTGGTCGAGTTGATCGAGGTCAACGGGGCTTCGGTCTGAACGTCGCCCGCACCGTTGTTCCCGCAGCCGAGGATTCGATTTCGAACGTGCCGCCCCCGTCGGCGGCCCGAGCTTCCATGTTGGCGATTCCCATCCCTCTCGAGGCCCGCTGAGGGTCGAAGCCGGCGCCGTTGTCGGTGACGACCAGTCTTGCTCCGCTCTCGATCTTCTCGATTGCGACTCGGATGTGGGTGGCACCACCGTGGCGGAGGGCATTCGAGACTGCCTCCCGGATGACGAGCAGAGTGTTGTCGAGGATGTGAGAGTCGATCTTGCCGACGTCGTCGGAGAGGTCGACCGCCCAGGTCGCCTTGCCTCCGGCGATCCGGTTCATCATGTCGTCGAGCGTGTGGACCAGGGTGGTGTTGAGTGTCCCGAGGGAGCGCAGGTCGAAGATGAAGGTCCGGAGACTGCTGATGGCGGTGTCGATCCGGTCGACGGCGTCGTCCATCCGTCGCCGAATACCTTCGTCCTCGAGCTGCATAGTTGTCGCCTGCAGGCTGAGCCCGACGGCGAAGAGATCCTGGATGACTGCGTCGTGGAGATCGCGGGCGATCCGTTCCCGATCCTCTGCGAGCACCAGATCCGAGAGCCGCTGGCGGAGCCGCAACGACGAGATCGCGCCCCCGGCGATGGCGGCGAGGGCTTCGACGAGCACTTCGTCCTCGTCGGCGTATCCCCCCGGCTTGTCGGTCAGATAGAGGTTGCCGAAGACCGAACCTCCCGCCCGCACCGGGACGCCGAGAAATGTGGTCATCGGCGGGTGGTGGTCGGGGAACCCCACCGAGTCCGGATGTTGAGAGATGTCGTCGACTCGCACCGTCTGCGGGTCACGTATGAGGGTGCCCAGTACACCGTGGCCAACCGGGAGGTGGCCGATCTTCTCCTCGGCATCCGGCTCCATTCCCAAATGGAGGAAGTCGCGCAGTGTGTTGTGGGCACCGAGGACCCCCATCGCCGCATACTGAGAGCCTGTCGCCTCCCGTGCCAGTCGCACGGTCGTTCGGAGCAACTCGTCCAGTTGGGTCTGGCCTGCCACATCGGCGGCCGCTTTGACTAGGTCGGTCAGGGTGTTGCGCTCGGTGTCTTTCATCGGGCGTCAGGGTATCCGGCGAGTGATGGACGGCGGGCGACTCGACAGGCGATACCCTTGCGACGTGACCGGTACCAATTGGCGTGTCCTTCTCGTCGACGATCATGAGGTCGTGCGGGAGGGCCTGGCAGCCCTCATCGACTCGAGTGACGACTTGACCGTGGTCGGACAGGCGGGATCTGTCGCCGACGCAATCCGTCGCACCGGGTTCGACGAGCCCGACGTCGTGGTTCTCGACGTTCGGCTCCCTGACGGCTCCGGTGTCGAGGCGTGCCGGGAGATCCGCGCCCGCTTCCCTGACGTCAAGGTGCTGATGCTGACGTCTTTCGCAGACGAGGAGGCACTGATGGCGGCGATCCTCGCCGGTGCCTCGGGATACGTCCTCAAACGGGTCAGGGGCTCTGACCTCCTCGAGAGCATCCGCACGGTCGCCGAGGGCGGGTCGTTGCTCGACGCCGAGATGACCGAGAAGTTGTTTCGGCGTCTCCGCGGCGACGGGCACACCGAGGATCCGCTGCTGTCGAGGCTCTCTCCGCAGGAGCACACGATTCTCGGCCACATCGCCGAGGGCAAGACGAACAAGCAGATCGCAGACGACATGTTCCTGGCGGAGAAGACGGTCAAGAACTACGTGTCCAACATGCTGTCCAAGTTGGGGATGGCCCGCCGGTCCGAAGCGGCCGCCTACATGGCCCGGGTCACAGTCGAAAAAGAGCGGTATTCGCCTGAGGAATGGCCCGACGGGGAGCCTCCGGCTTGAGCAAGTCCTCACCTCGGGTAGCCTCACGTCGTTCCCGAACCCACTGAGAGCATGGCCAGAACCTCAAACAAGTCGCCCCGGTCCCCACAAGAAGCCCCTGCCAAGAAGCAGCCCATTCCGTGGGGCGGGATCATCACCGGCGCGGTCGTCGTGCTCGCCCTCGCCGCCCTCATCCTCTTCGACAAGCCGCCGCCTGGCATCGAGTTCCCGTCGCAGGGAAATCGTCACCTGGCGTCCATCGACGAACCCCACCGCGGGTACATCTCGTCGCCGGGATCCTCCGGCCCGCACGTCGGCCTTCTCGCCAACTGGGGTGTCCATGAAGAGCCGCTCCCCGAGGAGCTCTTCATCCACAACCTCGAAGACGGGGGAGTGGTGATCACCTACGACTGCCCGGACGGTTGTGATGACCTCAAGCAGGGTCTCACCGAGTTGGTCGAAGACGTGGGCGGCAGCGTCGTGCTCACGCCCTACGCCGGTATACAGCACGACGGCGTGGCGTACCGGGCGGCGGCGGTCGCCTGGACGAGGGTGTTCTTCTTCGACGAGCTGACCGACGAGAACGAATCCGAGGTCAGGACGTTCATCAACATCTACGAGGGCATCGATCACCACGCCCGCTGAGACCCTGTCGTCCGACGGGAACTTCTCCTGGGTCCACGCCTCGGACGGCTTCCCCCTCGCCACGTGGTCCAACCCACTTTTTAGCGAACCAGCGCGTCAAAAACGTAGCGTTTCGACGTCCAAAAGCGGGTTGCGGCTTCTGTTCGCGCACGCCACGGGCTTTTGCGGGGCGGTCTGGCGCCCGGTGAGGGAGGCGGTGGGCGAGTACCCCTCCACCATCTTCGACTTCCGCGGTCATGGCTCCTCGAAGTCGGGTCGCGACCGCCGCTCTTGGTGGGAGATGGCCGACGACATCCTGGCGGTTCGACAGGCCATGGGCGAGACGCGACCAGCCCGGGTCGTGGGTGTCGGTCACTCGATGGGGGGTGCCTCCCTCGTCATGGCTGAGCTGCTCTCACCCGGCAGCTTCGACGCTCTTGTCCTGGTCGAACCCATCATCTTCGGCCCGCCTTTCGCCCGCGATCCGGATCACCCGCTCGTGGGTTTGGCGCTCCGCCGGCGCGACACGTTCGAATCGCGAGACGCGGTGCTCGCTTCGTACGCCTCGAAACCGCCTTTCGCGGCATGGGATCGGGCCGCCCTGGAAGGCTATGTCGAGGGAGGCTTCGTGGAGGTGGACGGGGTCACGCAGCTCGCGTGTCGCCCCACGTCCGAGGCGGAGGTCTTCACCGCCGCTGGTGCTCACGCCGCATGGGAGCGGCTCTCCGAGGTGTCGACTCCCACGACGATCCTCTACGGCGCGAACACCGACACCTACCCGCCGGGCCACGCCGAGGCACTTGCAGCCCGATTCGGGGACGCCACGGCTGCGGCTGTCGAGGACACCGGCCACTTCCTCCCGATGGAGCGTCCGGAGGTCGTCGTCGCAGCCGTGCGGGAACGCATCGAGCTCCTCAGCGAGAGCGTACGACGTGTATCGCGCATCGGGGTCCAGGAGAATTGGCGAGGCGCGCGTCGGCGGTGAGAAGCGAGCAAGCGAGCGTTTCAGCCAACCCGATGTACACGGCGTCATAGGGGGTGACGTTGGCTCGCAGCTCGTAGGCCCTTGGCATGAAGGGCAGTGTCGGGTGTCGGGTCAAGTCCAGGTCGGCAAGATCTGTGATGGCGGCGCGAAATCTGCGTGCCGTCAGGTCACCGGCGAGCCAGCGTCGTCGGAGTACTGAGACGGTTTCGACGTCAACCAGATCTGGCGCGGCGAGCTCAGGGTCCTGACCGAGCGCATGTCGCGCGATGGCTCCGTCGACGCCGTCGTCTGCGAGTGCGTTGGCGATGATCGAGGCGTCGACAACGATCACCGCGCTGCGCGCCGGTCCTCAGCAAGATCGTTCACCGCTTGATCGAGACCGACCCTGCCCCCACTCCGCTTTTCGACCCGACGGAGCACTTCGTCGACGGTGGGTCGAGCAGCCATTCGCGCCAGTTCAGCGACGAGATACTGCTGCAGTGACTGGCCCTGGTTCTCGGCGCGCTGCTGTAGCTGCGCGTGTACGTCCTCCGGGACATCTCTTACGAGTACATTCGGCATGCTTACATTATGCTATCAGTTGGTCCTGGCTTGCAAGGCCCACGGTGACAACTCGGCCTTCGCCCGTTGAGGCGTGTGGCACGGATCTCAGCTGAACGCCGCCGCCATGCCGAGTGTCGCTCCGACGAGCAGTTGGATGCGGGCGGTGGCGCCGAGGACACCGATCAGGCGTACCGGATCCTCGGTGTTCGCCACGATGGCCACCGGGCGGACGGCGAAGGGCACCCACAGGGCGGCGATGCCGGTCAGCACGGGTGTGACCCGAACGACGGCCGCGACTGCGATGACCACGAACGACCCGTACATCAACCAGCTGTAGAGCTTGCGTGTCCGCTCCCGGCCGAGGACGACGGCCAGCGTGCGCTTTCCGGCATCGGCGTCCGTGTCGATGTCACGCAGGTTGTTCGCCACCAGGATCGCGGCAGCCAGGGCACCCATGACCGCTCCCAGCACCCAGGCGTCGACTCCCGGGGCGGAGCCACCGTGGGCGAATCTCGTCCCGACCGTGGCGACCATTCCGAAGAACACGAAGACGAACACTTCGCCCAGCGCCCGGTAGCCGTACGGCAACGGCCCTCCCACGTAAGTGAGCATGGCGAGGATCGACGCCAGACCGATCACGACGATCGGCCAGCCTGCGATCAGGACCAGTCCAACGCCGGCGGCAACCGCCACCAACAGGGCAGCACCCGTTGCTCCCCACATCGCCCTCGGGCTGATCCGCCCTGTCGCCACCATTCGAGTCGGACCCACCCGGTCCGGCGTGTCGGCTCCCCGCCCGGCGTCAGAGACGTCGTTGGCGAAGTTCGCCGCCACCTGGATGGCGAGTGCCCCGGCGAGCGCCAGCAGGAACGAGTCGTTGCGATAGACCCCGTCGTACGCGGCCAGACCCGACCCGACGAGGACCGGTGCGATCGCGGCGGGAAGCGTCCGCGGACGGGCAGCAGCCAGCCAGTCGCGCATCAGTAGTGCCATGGGAACTTGGAGAAATCCGGACGCCGCTTTTCCAGGAACGCGTCCCGGCCTTCCGCCGCCTCTTCGGTGGCGTATCCCAACCGGGTGGCCTCGCCTGCGAACAACTGTTGACCGACGAGTCCGTCGTCGACGAGGTTGAAGGCGTACTTCAACATCCGTTGGGCCGTCGGCGACTTGCCCATGATGGCGGCGGCCCATTCCAGTGCGACGTCTTCCAGTCGGTCATGGTCGATGCTCGCGTTCACCATTCCCATCCGAACTGCCTCGTCTGCGGAGTGGTCGGCTCCGATGAAGAAGATCTCCCTCGCCTTCTTCTGGCCGACCATGCGCGCCAGGTAGGCCGAGCCGTAGCCGGCGTCGTAGCTGGCGACGTCGGCGTCCGTCTGTTTGAAGATGGCGTGTTCCCGGCAGGCGAGTGTCAGGTCACAGACCACGTGCAGCGAGTGTCCGCCTCCGACCGCCCAGCCGGGTACCACCGCGATCACGACCTTCGGCATGAACCGGATCAGACGCTGGACTTCGAGGATGTGGAGCCGTCCGAGCCGGGCAGGGTCCACACCATCGCCGTCCGCGTACTTGTAGCCGTCCGCACCACGGATGCGTTGATCCCCACCGGAGCAGAACGCCCATCCGCCGTCTTTCGGTGACGGGCCGTTGCCGGTGAGGAGGACACAGCCGACATCCGGCGTCGTGCGGGCATGTTCCAGCGCGGCGTACAACTCGTCGACGGTGTGCGGGCGGAACGCATTGCGCACTTCCGGTCGATCGAAGGCGACCCTGACCGCTCCGAGGCCTTTGGCGCGGTGATAGGTGATGTCGGTGAAGTCGAAGCCCGCGATCGGCTCCCATCGGTCCGGATCGAAATGCTCGGAGATGTGTTCGGACGCCATGTCACCGGCGACGGTAGCGATCGTTCAGACGATCCTCCGCACGGCATCGATCGTGCCGAGCGGGACGGCGACCGTCCGCCCGTCGTCTGACAGGAGGAGATGGTCGGTGGCGGTGACGACGATCCGCCCCGACAGTTCGAGTGCGTGCGAGCCGACGAGGAGCGTGACGTGTTCACCGGTCGACTCGTATTCGGCCAGTCGTGCCTTGAAGGTTCGCGACCCTCCGCTGACCGTGTGTCCTCCCGAATTCGAGCGACGCGTGGTCATGACAGCGCGGTCCGCCCGGACGTCCCAACAGGTGCCGTCGCCGATCACCGTGGCGTAGTCGTTTCCGACGAAGTCGACGGTTCCCGTGAGACGGCCGGTCGAGGTGAACACCGTGACGCGATCACCGCGATGCATCGCCTGTTCCCACAGGTCGTGCAATGCCCGCCGTCGCCGGCGGCCCTGTTCGGTTTCGTGCTCTGTCGTCTCCCATTCGTCCACGACCTCGGATCCGACCGCCGATCGGAGGTGGGCTGCGAGTGCGGACATGGGGGTGGGATCGTCGGGGAGCGTGGGAGGAGTCGGTCGGGGGGAACTCACTACTTCCCCGTCGGTCGGTGACGGGAAGCCCTAAGGATGTTTTGGAGACGTCTCACGTCCAGTCAGTTTCCTGACACCGCACCGACTCGCTGACGACACCCAGGTCGGCCACAATCAACAGCGTGAGAACGATCGATGTCTGAAGCCGTCGCGCCACCCGACGTTGCGCTCGCCAAGCTGTCCCGCCTCGATCGGTTCCTGCCGGTCTGGATCGGGGTGGCGATGGTCGTGGGACTGGTGCTCGGCCGCCTGGTCCCCGATCTGAACGATGCGCTCGACGCCATCAAGCTCGACACCGTGTCGCTGCCGATCGCCATCGGTCTGTTGGTGATGATGTATCCGGTGCTCGCCAAGGTCCGCTACTCGCGGATCGGCGAGGTCGCTTCCGACCGTCGAATGATGGCGACATCGCTCGTCCTGAACTGGGTGGTGGGTCCGGCGCTCATGTTCGCCCTCGCCTGGATCCTGCTCCCGGATCTCCCCGAATACCGCACGGGGCTGATCATCGTCGGACTGGCCAGATGCATCGCCATGGTTCTGATCTGGAACGACCTCGCCTGCGGTGATCGGGAGGCGGCCGCCGTGCTGGTGGCGGTCAACTCCGTGTTCCAGATCGCGGCCTATGCCGTCCTCGGCTGGTTCTATCTTGAGGTGCTGCCCGGGTGGCTGGGTCTCGACACGGCGGCGTTGGACGTCTCGATGTGGGAGATCGCCAAGATCGTTCTCATCTTTCTCGGGATTCCGCTCGTCGCCGGGTATCTCACCCGGCTGTGGGGCGAGCGCACCCGCGGCATCGAGTGGTACGAGGAGACGTTCCTCCCGCGCATCGGTCCGTTCGCCCTCTATGGCCTGCTGTTCACGGTCGTCGTGCTCTTCGCCTTGCAGGGGGAGACCATCACCGCCAACCCTGCAGACGTCGTCCGGATCGCCCTCCCGCTGCTCATCTACTTCGCGCTGATGTGGGGCATCTCGTTCGCGTTGGGCTTGAAACTCGGCTTTGGCTACGAACGGAACACGACGATCGCGTTCACTGCCGCCGGCAACAATTTCGAACTCGCCATCGCCGTCGCCATCGGGGTGTTCGGCGTGACTTCCGGCGAGGCCCTGGCCGGTGTCGTCGGTCCTCTGATCGAGGTCCCGGTGCT
>JBBDQP010000104.1:522-2679 GCA_040905965.1 Acidimicrobiia bacterium | reverse complement strand
CGTCGTTGCGAGCGCACAGCGCGCGGCAATCTCGTGCCGATTGGCAGAGTCAGTGTCCATACGAGGTCGCCACGGCGCTATGCGCCTCGCGACGACGACAGCGTCGTTGCGAGCGCGCAGCGCGTGGCAATCTCGGGAAGTGGGCAGAGCGGTGAACGGTACGAGGTCGCCACGGCGCTTCGCGCCTCGCGATGACGGTGGTACCTTTATACCCGACATTCACACCGGGACCCCGGCATGCGCATAGATGCGATTGCGATTGGCAATAATCCACCGGACGACGTCAACGTCATCATCGAAGTGCCGCTCGGCGGCCAGCCCATCAAGTACGAGATGGACAAGGAGGCCGGTACACTCGTCGTGGACCGTTTCCTTTACACGCCGATGGCGTATCCGGGCAATTACGGCTTCGTGCCCCATACGCTGTCCGACGACGGTGACCCGATCGACGTGCTGGTCTGCAACACGCGACAACTGATTCCAGCCTGCGTCATTAACGTACGGCCGATCGGTGTACTTATCATGGAGGACAATTCCGGCCAGGACGAGAAAATTCTTGCCGTGCCTTCACACGCACTGACGCGCCGCTACGACAATGTTGCGAACTTTTCCGACCTGCCGGAAATCACGATCGAGCAGATCGAGCACTTTTTCGAACATTACAAGGATCTCGAGCCCGGCAAATGGGTCAAGATTGGCGCCTGGCACGATGCGGCGATGGCGCGCCAGCTGATCGTCGAAGCTATCGAACGTGCTCGTATCAACGACTAGAATAATATGACCGTAAGGTTGCGGGATGTGCCGCAACCCGCGCATAACCAGAATCCAGGCTTGCCGCTGACGCAGCCATAGACCAGGGAAGGCACCATGTCCAATAACACTCTCCTGCAACGCATACTGTCCGGAAGCCTCGTCCTGCAGATTGCCGTGGGCATCGTCCTTGGGACCCTGCTGGCGTTGGTTTCGACCGAGGCGGCCGCATCCGTCATGGTGCTCGGCCGCCTGTTCGTCCAGGCATTGATGGCGGTGGCCCCGGTACTGGTACTGGTGCTGGTTGCCTCCGCGCTCGCCAACCAGAAGCGCGAACGCCAGGCGAACATACAGCCGATCGTACTGCTGTACCTGATCGGTACACTGAGCGCCGCATTCGTGGCCGTGCTGATCAGCATGCTGTTTCCGACGACACTGGTCCTCGACATCAGCGGCGTCACCATGAAGCCGCCGCAGGGTATCGGCGAAGTGTTGAGCAACCTGTTGTTCAAGCTGGTCGACAACCCCGTCAGCGCGATCATGGACGGTAACTTCATCGGCATCCTCGTCTGGGGTGTGGCGCTGGGCGTTACGCTGCGGCACGCATCGGAAACGACGCGGACGGCGCTGGGTGATCTGTCTGACGCCGTCACGACGGTGGTCCGCGTCGTCATTCGTCTCGCCCCGATCGGTATTTTCGGGCTGGTCGCCGGCAATCTGGCTGAAGCCGGTCTGTCCGCACTGGCCGGTTATGCCCGCATCCTGACCGTGCTGATTAGCGCCATGTTGATCATGGCGCTGCTCGTCAATCCTCTGATCGTCTGGGTCCGGATCCGCACAAACCCGTACCCGCTGGTATTCCGCTGCCTGCGCGAGAGTGGCATTACCGCGTTCTTCACCAGGAGTTCGGCAGCCAATATCCCCGTCAACCTGCGGCTCAGCGAAAAGCTCGGGCTGGACAAAGACACGTACGCCGTCACGATACCGCTGGGCGCAACGATCAACATGGGTGGCGCCGCCATTACGATTACCGTACTGACGCTGGCCGCCGCGCACACGCTGAATATCAATATCGATTTCGCGACCGCGCTGCTGCTTAGTGTCGTCGCTGCTTTGTCAGCCTGTGGCGCATCGGGCGTCGCCGGGGGCTCGCTGTTGCTGATTCCGCTGAGTTGCGGCCTGTTCGGTATCCCGAATGACGTTGCCATGCAGGTTGTTGCTGTCGGCTTTGTCATCAGCGTACTGCAGGATTCCGCCGAAACCGCGTTGAACAGCTCGACTGACGTCGTTTTCACGGCGGCCGTCGCAGGATACGGCCGCGACGAACCGGGTTAGTACCCCCGTCATCGCGAGGGGCGCAACGACGTGGCGATCTCGCCCGGCCCCGTCATCGCGAGCCCGGAGGGC
>JBBDQP010000104.1:219-422 GCA_040905965.1 Acidimicrobiia bacterium | reverse complement strand
GTGGCGATCTCGTCCGGCCCCGTCATCGCGAGCCCGGAGGGCGTGGCGATCTCGTCCGGCCCCGTCATCGCGAGCCCGGAGGGCGTGGCGATCTCGTGAATCCTGTGACTCTGCCAACCTGTCCAAGATTGCCACGGCGACTACGCCGCCTCGCAACGACGGTGCGAGATTGCCACGGCGGCTGCGCCGCCTCGCAACGACGG
>JBBDQP010000104.1:0-119 GCA_040905965.1 Acidimicrobiia bacterium | reverse complement strand
TGCGAGATTGCCACTGTGGCTGCGCCGCCTCGCAACGACGGTGCGAGATTGCCACTGTGGCTGCGCCGCCTCGCAACGACGGTGCGAGATTGCCACGGTGGCTATGCCGCCTCGCAATG
>JBBDQP010000103.1:0-2741 GCA_040905965.1 Acidimicrobiia bacterium | reverse complement strand
GTGATCTCACGGGCGTGGGTGAGGAGGCCGGCGATGAACTGCTGGCCGGTCTTCGAGAGTTCTCGTCCGCCGTCCCCGGCGAAGACGTTCTGATCGTCGGCGAAGAGCGACATGTGGAAATGCATGCCCGAGCCGTCGTGGGCTTCGAGCGGCTTCGGCATGAACGTGGCGTAGATGCCGTGCTCGAGCGCCACCTCCTTCACCGTGAGACGGAAGCTCATGATGTTGTCGGCCATCGTCAGGGCGTCGGTGTAACGCACGATGATCTCGTGCTGGCTGGGGGCCACCTCGTGATGGGAGTGCTCGATCGGGATTCCCATCTTCTCTAGCGCGTTGATGGTCTTGCGGCGGTACTCCTGGGCGACGTCGAGCGGTGTCAGGTCGAAATAGCCGCCGCGGTCGAGCACTTTGGGTTCGGGTCCCGAATCGGCGAAGTAGAAGTACTCGATCTCCGGCGCAACGAAGAACGTGAACCCCATGTCGGTCGCCTTCGCCAGGTTCCTCTTCAGGACCGTGCGGGGATCTCCGAGAAATGCCTCTCCCTGCGGTGAGGTGATGTCACAGAACATCCGGGCGACCTGTTCCTCGTGCCGCCACGGCAGGATCTGGAAGGTGGCCGGATCCGGTACCGCCAGCATGTCCGCTTCCTGCAGTCGGGCGTAGCCGTCGATGGAGGAACCGTCGAAGGTCATTCCTTCGGTGAAAGCCGTCTCCAGTTCCTGAGGATTGATCGAAACCGACTTGAGGAACCCCTGGACGTCGGTGAACCAGAGTCGGATGAAGCGGATGCCCCGTTCCTGCACGGTTCGCAGGACGTAGTCGGCTTGACGGTTCATCGCCTCAGTTTGGCGTTTGAGACCTCATCGTCGCAATCCGGCGGGTCAGAAGACGACCGGGCTCCAGGGCGCTCGCATCCCGCGGAACAAAACGTCGAGTTTCTCGACTTCGGCAGCGGGTCCCGCCAGCCGGCCCGCCATCGCCAACTCGACCGCCGAACGGCCGCCCAGGCACAACGCCGAGAGGTCCTCGATGTCCAGGTCGATGTTCGCATCGTCGACCCGCGTGACGGTCCCGCCGCCTTCCGTCACGTCGAGTCGGTAACTGCCGGTGGTGAAGCCGAGCGGGTCGTGAACCCGGAAGTTGACCGAACCGTCGGTGAGATACGTCCTCGCCTCCAGCACGGAGGCAACGTCGAGGATGCGCACCCACAAACCGTCTGTCACTCGCGTGCGCGCTCGGCGGGTCGCCCGCAGCAACGAATGGATCGGATCGTCGATCGGCCGGAGATCGGCGCGGATCGTGCGTCCGAAGTCGTGGGACAGAACGTGCTGCCACAGACCGGCCCATGCCGCCGGTGTGGTGGCGTACAACTGGACGACTATCACGTCCTGTGAAGGGTGATCGTCTTCTCCGTCGACGTCCTTCAGTCGATACTTGGTCCACCCTGTCGGGACGCCTCCCTCGGTGACGAGGCCGTACCGCGCGCGACCGGCACCTCCCCGGGACCACGGCAGGTCAGAGAAGATGCGATCCCACCAGGCTTCGCTGTGGCCGACCATCCCCGGGACTTCGGCCCGGAGTGTGTCGTAAATCTTGATCGCCAAAGGACGGATGGTGTCGACATCGACGGTCTCGACGGCAGCGCTCGGTGACGCCAGCCGGTGGAAGTCCGTGTGGCGACGGTCGATGTCGATCTTGGTGTTCCAGGCGGCCATCCCGAAGCCGAACCGGCCGTAGATGGCGCTGTCGCTGGCCCACAGTGCGGCGGCGGCGTCACCATGATCAATCGCCTCCTCAAGGTGGGCTTGCATCATCTGCGCCAGGACGCCGCGCCTGCGGTGGGTGACCTGGACAGTGACCTGGGTGGTGCCGGCGACAGGGATTGTCCCACCAGGGACTGTCATCGTGAACGAAAAGACTCCCAGCGTCCCCACGATTCGGCCGTCGTCGAAGGCGCAGCGGGCCCGCTCCGGTTCGAAGAGCTTGCGCATCCGGTCCAGAAGGGCGTTTCGATCGTCTGGCTCTTCCGGAAGATCGAAGCCGAACGGGCCGCTCATCGCGGTCGCGTACGCCTCGAGATCATCGCCTCGGGGTGGACGGACCTCGATCAACTCGAGAGAGCTGCCTGGAACTCGGCTTCGTCCGCCGCGGCGGTGAACGCCCGAACGGCCTCGTCGAAGGAGTCGAGGGCGGCCCGGCGCGCCTCGCCTGTGTCGGAGGACTGGAGGCCGGCCACGACGGCGTCAGCGGCGTTGGCAGCCTCGGCGGCGGCGGCGCTCAGTACGGTCTGCACGTTCTCGAGTCCGAGGGGTGCCACGACCGTCGCGACACCCTCC
Organism: Acidimicrobiia bacterium; assembly: GCA_040905965.1. GTDB lineage: Bacteria > Actinomycetota > Acidimicrobiia > Spongiisociales > ZC4RG35 > DATHWB01. The sequence continues at coordinate 405 of JBBDQP010000103.1, read as the reverse complement.
GCCCATGTGCGGACCCGACCGGAGAGATCGACGAGGGCGGCTTCGGTGTCTGAATACGTGACCGTCCGTTCCTCTGCATCCCACTGTCCGTTGATCGTGGCCATCTCCGTCTGGAAACCAGTGAGAGCCGTCTCCTGGCTGGCGACGAGGTCGAGGTAGTTCTGCACCGATGGGTCGAGGACCACCGCGGTCGTCGTCGTGGTGGACGACTCATCGGTCGCCTCGGTCGTGGTCGTGGTGGTCGCTCCGGCCGACAAATCTTCGCCTTCGGCCACTGCTCCCGGGAGGGCCTGCACGAACACGTAGGTGAACACCACCATCCCGAGGATGACGAGAGGCAGGAGCCACCTGCCTGGGCGCGGGTCAGGATTGAGAGCCATCAATCAGGAAACTTAGTCCCCGCGT
>JBBDQP010000102.1:0-2748 GCA_040905965.1 Acidimicrobiia bacterium | reverse complement strand
GGTGTCATCACTCGGACCTATCAGAACCTGCAGGAGATCCGTGCCTACTACCGGGTGGATTCGGTGGACACGGATCGCTACGTGATCGACGGCCAGCCCACCCAGGTCTTGGTCTCCGTGCGAGAGCTCGACGAGAATTCCGAGTCGATTCCGACCGACTGGCAGAACCAGATCCTCAGCTACACCCACGGCTTCGGAGCCGTGCTGAGTCCGGCGAACGCGGTCGAATCAGACGGCCAGCCGGCATTGCTGGTCAGGGACGTGCCTCCCGTGTCTGACTTCCCCGAACTCGCGCTGACTCAGTCAAGGATCTATTTCGGCGAGTCCTACGACCCCGACAAGCCGGTCATCGTTCGCACCGGCGACTTCCCCCAAGAGGTCGACCTGCCTGTCGGACAGGTCAACAACTTCAACGAATACGACGGTGAGGCGGGCGTGGAGATGGACAGCTTCCTGCATCGTCTGTCATACGCCCTCCGGTACCGCGATCTGAACATCCTGATTTCTTCCCAGCTCAGGGATGACAGCCGCATTCTGCAGGTCCGCAACATCGAGACGATGCTCGAAAAGGCCGCCCCGTTCTTGCATGCGGATGCGGATCCATACCCGGTGTTCATGGACGGTCGGATCATGTGGGTGATCGATCTCTACACCCTTTCGGACAAGTACCCGTACAGCCAGCCGGTCACCATCAGCGACACCCTGCGTCTTGCCCAGGACTCCGGGCTGCCTCGCGCTGGTTTCAACTACATCCGCAACTCGGTGAAGGCCACCATCGACGCCTTCGACGGCACGATCAAGCTGTACGTGGTGGATCCCACCGACCCGGTGGTCACTGCGTGGCAAGGCGTCTATCCCGAACTGTTCACCGACGAGGAAATCCCTCCCACGATTGAGGACCACTTCCGGTATCCACAGGACCTCTTCAAGATCCAATCCGAGAAGTACCTTGACTATCACGTCGTGGAGACCGGTGACTTCTTCCGTCGATCGGACACCTGGTCGATCCCGCGCGATCCGTCGACGATCGACCGCGACGGCGGGACGCTCCTCTGGGGTGACGGTGCGACGGCCGACGGCCGGACTGCGCTGCTCGATCGTTTTCTCCCCAACTATCTGCTGGTGAGTCTGCCGGGAGAAGATGACCTGTCGTACGTGATCATGCAGCCGTTCACCCCCCAGAACAAGCTCAACATGGCGTCGTTCCTGGTGGGTGACGCCACGCCGGGGCGCTACGGAAGACTGGTCGACTTTCGCCTGCCGACCGGTTCGCTGGTGGAAGGCACCGGACAGGTGGGGGACAGGATCAACCAGAACGCCGAGATCGCCCAGCAGCTCACCCTGTGGGATCAAGAAGGTTCGAACGTCCTGTTCGGCGACATGCTCGTTGTGCCCATCGAAGAGTCGATTCTGTATGTGATGCCGGTGTACCTGGCCGCCTCCAACGGTGGTGGTCTCCCCGAGTTTCGGCGGGTCATCACTGTCTTCGGCGACACCATCGAATGGGACGCAACCCTGGAAGGCGCCCTCGATCTGGTCTTTGGCGGAGAGGGCACGCAGGCCGAGGAGCCCGACGATGATCTTCCCCAAACCGAGGACGGCAGGACGATCGACGAACTTCTCGCCGATGCCTCGCAACGTTTCGAGCGTGCCCGTGCTGCCCTGCGTGCGGGGGATCTGGCGGAGTACCAGCGGCTGTTCGAGGAGGCCGAGGACCTGGTGAACCGGGCTCTCGCCCTGGTCGATCCCGATCTCGACGCTGCTCTGCGGGGTCTGCTCGCCGGGTGATCGGTCGGCTGGTTAGGTTGTCGGCGATGCGCAGGATCACGCTGTGAACGCCCCCCTGTGGGCGCCTTCTGCCCAGCGGGCGGCGGAGTCGTCGATCGATATTTTCCGACGTGCAGTGGCAGAGGCTCGCTCGCTCGACATCGCAGACACTGATGCATTGCATCGATGGTCGATCACCGACCCGGCGGCGTTCTGGTCCGAGGTCTGGGATCGCGCCGGCATCATCGGCGACAAAGGCCACCAGGTTCTGCGCCGGGGAGCGTCGATGCCTGACGCTGTCTTCTTCCCTGACGCACGACTGAGCGTCGTGGAGAACCTCCTCGATGGGCGGGGAGCATCCGATGACGCGCCTGCCATCGAGTACCGACGGGAGGATGGTCTACACCGGACGATCACCTGGTCGGAGCTGCGCGCCGAAGCCGCTGCTTTCGGCGCCGCACTTTCGGCGATGGGTGTCGGAGTGGGCGACCGGGTGGCGGCGTGGATGCCGCACATGCCCGAGACGGTGATCGCGATGCTCGGGGCGGCTTCCATCGGGGCGGTCTTCACATCGACCTCGGCAGACTTCGGCGTTGCAGGCGTCGTCGACCGGTTCGGTCAGGTCGAGCCGAAGGTGTTGGTGGCTGCCGACGGGTACCTGTACGGAGGGACGGAGTTCGGGCGGACGGACCAGCTCCGAGAGATCGTCGGCCAACTTCCCACTGTTCAGAAGGTCGTCGTCGTACCGAACCTGGGAGACCCGGACATCTCGGAGGTGCACAACGGTCTGGTCTGGGAAGCCTTTGTCGGTCCGCACCGAGGTGCGCTGCTCTCTGTCGAGCGGTTCGCGTTCGACCATCCGCACTACATCCTCTACTCGTCGGGGACGACGGGGAAGCCCAAGTGCATGGTCCACAAGACCGGGGGAGTGCTCATCAAGCACGTCCAGGAACAGCGGCATCATCTCGACATCAGGGCGGG
>JBBDQP010000101.1:0-16809 GCA_040905965.1 Acidimicrobiia bacterium | reverse complement strand
CCTTTCGGTCGCGTCGGCTCAGCCCTTCGAAACCGGGTTCCCACCGCCGACGGACAAATTCAGCCATCCTTTCATTCCAATCGCTCTAAGCAAATGTTAGTATATAACCTTAACTTACAAGAGGTGGAAGCGAGGCGTGCTCATTCGTCCTCTAGGAACTCGTCGGCTTCCATCATCCTGGCGAACCGCTCCTTGCGGCGGTACGCCAGCGACGACTTGGACACCTGGTCCCACATTTCCTTGGTGCCCTGGGCGGACTTATCCCAGTTCCGACGGTTGGAGGCGGAGAATCCGAGACGCCCGCCTTCGGTGAACGAGTCCTGGTCTGCGCCGAGGAACACGAACACCCATCCGGCAGCCCGCCGGGCTTCGATCAGACCTTTGACCGCCGCCAGCGTGTATTCCTTGCTGGCGTTCTCCAGACCGTCGGTGATGATCAGCACCACCTGGTCTTCTTCTTCCAATCCGAGCTGGGACCGTTCTGCGATGCCGGCGTCGATCCGGGCGATCATCCGACCGACCGCATCCAGCAGCGGGGTCAGCCCCCGCGGCAGATACTTGCGAGCATCCAACCGAGCCGTCTGCAGGTCCTCGCCATCGATGAGCACCTCGAACGGATCGTCTGCGTCGAACTGCACCAGGCTGATCCGGGCCGACCCCGACGCCTGACGCTGTTCGTCGATGAACGCCTCGAACCCTCCGACCATGTCCGAGGCGATCGACCTCATAGACCCCGACCGGTCCAACACCACCGACAGATTCACCGGCGCCGTCTTCATCACTTCCTGACCTTCCACACCCTGTTCCATACACCCACTCCTTTCGTTCCCACCGTGACAGAGAGGTACGACAGAATTCATCGCCAGCGACAGATCCGACACACACCCATTTCGCCACCTCCATCACCCGAGCCGATGGATTCCGGCCCTGGTGGAGGGGGCTCTCTACGGGATGACCAAGCCTGCTGTCAAGGGCGGTCAACAATTCCCAACCCCCTTCGGGGTTGGGAAGAATTTTTCGCGATCTCGGTCGGGTTGTCTACCAACAGGTGTGTACCCGGCCCCCCCGGAGGTGCGATCTTGAACAGGTTGGCGCCGTAAAAACTGCGGAGGGCAGATATAGGGACTTTCGACCCTACCTGACATCCCGTTTGGGCCGGTTTGATTGCAAAGACGAGCGAACGTTCGTTATGCGGAACTGGACGGCGGCGAGGGAGCAGCGGACAAATGGCCGGAATGACCCGTAGAAGGTTCGTCAAACTCTCGGGAGGAGCGGGTCTGGCTGTCCTCACCGGGGCACTCGACATCGGCCTCTTCGCCCTGGAAGGAGTCCCGGGGGTCGAGAATCCGCTGTTGACGTATCCCAATCGGGAGTGGGAGTCGATCTACCGGGATCAGTACCGCTACGACGGAAGCTTCACGGTCATCTGTGCGCCCAACGACACCCACATGTGCCGACTGCGGGCCTTCACCCGTAACGGCGTGGTGATGCGGCTCGAACAGAACTACGACGGCGACAACTATCGCGACCCGCAGGGGAACAGCTCCACCGCCCAATGGAATCCGCGTGGCTGCCTGAAGGGCTACACCCTCCATCGCAGGGTGTACGGGCCCTACCGGCTGCGGGCGCCGATGGTGAGGCGCGGCTGGAAAGAGTGGGCGGACGACGGATTCCCGTCCCTCTCGGATAGTCCGGCCCTGCGCACCCGGTACCGCTTCGATGACCGAGGCAACGACACCTTCGTCCGTCTCACCTGGGACGAAGTGGACGACTATGCGGCGCGGGGACTCGAAGCCATCGCTCGGACGTACTCGGGAGAGGAGGGCCGCCGGCGTCTACTCGACGAAGACGGTTACGAACCGGAGATGCTCGAGTTCTGGGAGCACTCGGGTGTTCGCACCATGAAGTTCGGCTCGTCGCTCCCCGTGCACGGTGTCGCCGGGAAATTCGGACTGTTCCGATTCGCCAACATGCTGGCGCTCCTCGACGCAGCCGTCCGTGATGTGGGCCCCGACGAGGCCCAGGGGGCGCGGGACTGGTCGGAGTACACGTGGCGGGGAGACCAGGCGCCTGGCTTCCCCTTCGTCCATGGCCTGCAGACCACGGAGACGGACTTCAACGACCTGCGGCACAGCCGTCTCCTCATCCAGGTCGGGAAGAACCTGGTGGAGAACAAGATGCCGGAGAGCCACTGGTTCCACCAGATCATGGAGCGAGGCGGAAAGATCGTCTCGATCGTTCCCGAGTACGGTCCGCAGTCGTCCAAGTCCGACTACTGGATCCCCGTTCGCGCCGGACTGTCCGACACCGCCGTCTTCCTCTATCTCGCCCGCGAGCTGATGGGTCGTGGCCTGTACGACGTCGACTTCGTCAAGCGGTTCACCGATCTTCCGCTGCTGGTCCGCCTCGACACCCTCAAACGGCTGCGTGCCGAGGAGGTCGACGCCGACCACCTTCCCCTTCTCGACCCGGAGGGCCCCAGCTTCCGCCTGCACGGGATGACGGCCGAGCAGTACGAGGTCATCGGCGACCGAATGGTGCGGGATGTCACCGGTTCATTCCGCACCTTGAGCCGGGAACATGTCGGGGATCGGCTGGTGGAGGCGGGGATCGATCCTGAGATCGACTGGCGGGGGACGATCCAGCTGGCCGACGGTTCAACCGTCGAGGTGGCAACCGCTTTCCATCTCTACACCGAGCATCTGGCCGACTACGACCTCGACACGGTCGCCGACATCACCGGTTCGCCTCGCGACCTGCTCGAACGGCTCCTCGACGACGTGGCCACGATTCGACCGATGGCGATCCATGTCGGCGAGGGCGTCAACCACTACTTCCATGCCACCCTCCACAACCGGGCCACCTTCCTGGTGGCGATGTTGACCGGCCAGGTCGGTCAGCCCGGCAGCGGTGTCAGCACCTGGGCGGGCAACTACAAGGGAGGCATCTTCCACGCCGCATCGTGGTTCGGGCCCGGTGTCGGCGGCTACGTCAACGAGGACCCCTTCCACCCGCTGATGGACGACTCCGCCACCTACGGCTTCGACGACCTCCACCACTACATCCACGGCGAAGAGACCTCCTACTGGGGGTACGGCGATCGTCCGCTCATCGTCGACACCCCGGCGGAAGGACGGAGGGTGTTCACGGGGCGGTCGCACATGCCGACGCCCACCAAGGTGCTCTGGTACAACAACGCCAACCTGATCAACCAGGCCAAGTGGGCCTACCACCTGATCAAGAACGTCAATCCCAAGGTCGACATGATCGTCGACCAGCAGATCGAGTGGACCGGGTCGGCGGAGTTCGCCGACATCATCCTCCCCGCCAACAGTTGGCTCGAGTTCGAGACCCTGGAGATGGGCGGGTCCTGCTCGAACCCGTTCCTCCAGCTGTGGAAAGGCGGGATCCCACCGCTGTACGACAGCCGGGACGACGTTGCGATCTTCGCAGGCGTGGCCCGGGCGCTGTCGAGCCTCACCGGCGAGAGGCGATTCGCCGACTACTTCCGGTTCGCCAGCGAGGGGCGCCCCGAGGTCTATCTGGATCGGGTGCTGAGTGCCTCCTTCACCACCGAGGGCTACACGGTGGCCGACATCATGGCCGGCCGGTACGGCGAGCCGGGCGGTGCGCTCATGCAGTACCGGACCTATCCGCGCATCCCGTTCTGGGAACAGGTGAGGGACAGCCTTCCCTTCTACACCGACACCGGAAGGATGAACGCCTACTGCGACCTGACCGAGGCGATCGACTACGGCGAGAACCTGATCGTGCATCGGGAGGCGGTCGAAGCGACCCCGTTCCTGCCGAACGTGATCGTCTCGTCGAGCCCGTGGCTCCGACCCAAGGACTACGGCATTCCGCTCGACGACATCGATCCGGACCGACGGCAGGTGCGGAACGTGATGATGCCGTGGCGAGAGGTACGAGCCACCGTCAACCCCCTGTACGAACAAGGGTTCAAGTTCCTGTGTCTCACCCCCAAGTCCCGACACTCGGTGCACTCGTCGTGGGCGATCACCGACTGGCATTGGATCTGGAACTCGAACTTCGGTGATCCGCAGCGGACCGAGACACGCATGCCGGGCGTGGGTGACGCCCAACTCCACATGAACCCGGTCGACGCCCGGTCGCTGGGGCTGGAGAGCGGAGACTGGGTGTGGATCGACGCAAACCCGGCCGACCGACCGTACGCCGGAGCGTCGGCAGACGACCCCTTCTACGAGGCGGCCCGGCTCATGGCCCGTGTGAGCTACAACCCGGCCTACCCGCCGGGCGTCACGATGATCAAGCACGCCTTCTACATGGCGACACCTCGCACCGTGGCGGCCCAGAAGACACGCCCCGACGGTCGGGCGCTGGCCGACACCGGCTACCAGTCGAGCTTCCGGCATGGCAGCCAGCAGTCGTTGACTCGGGGGTGGGCGCCACCCATGCACCAGACCGACACCCTGTTCCACAAAGCAGCGGCGTCGATGCGGATGGTGTTCGGTTTCGACGTCGACAACCACGCCATCAACACCGTGCCGAAGGAAACCCTCGTCAGGATCACGAAAGCCGAGAGCGGCGGTCCGGGCGGTGTGGGGGTGTGGTCGGGGGCGACGACCGGCAAGAGCCCGGGAAGCGAGAACCGTTTCATGCAGCGGTATCTGGGCGGCCAGTTCGTCACCGTGAGGGGGCGGTCGACGTGAAGGATCTCGCCAACGACGACCCATTCGAGATGGTGGCGGTGTCCAATCCCGACGGAATCACCGAACAGAGCGACCGCGAGACGGCACGCTGCATCATCGAGGAGTACGCCCTCACCGGCTTCAGTGCCCACGACATCGGCGAACTGTTCACCTCACCGGCCTTCGGGCTCCCCAACGCCATCTACCGGCGGCGGGGAGACGACTTCGTTCGAGACCTGATCCTCGGTGTGTTCGGAGCCCGCCCATGACGACCACGTACAACTGGCAGCTCGGCCGTGACATGGAATATCGCTTCGAAGGCGGGGGCGCCAAACGCCAGTTCGCCGCCGTCTTCAACATCAACCGGTGTATCGCCTGTCAGACCTGCACGATGGCGTGTCGCTCCACCTGGACGTTCTCGGCAGGCCAGGAGCTGATGTGGTGGAACAACGTCGAGACCAAGCCGTACGGCGGGTATCCCCGACACTGGGACGTCAACCTGCTCGAACTGCTGGAAGGGGCGAATCCGGGAGGTCAGGTGTGGGACGGCACCGGCGGGTCCCCGGATGCGCCGTACGGACGTTTTGAGGGCAAGACCGTTTTCGAAGCGGCCGGTACCGACGACCAGGTGCTCGGGTACCTCCCCGCCGACGAGGAGTGGAAGGCCCCGAACCGGTTCGAGGACCACGGCACCGGCTGGTCGTCGAAGGGCGCCAGCCTTCCCGAACACGAGGGCTGGTTCTTCTACCTGGCCAGGATCTGCAACCACTGCACCTATCCCGCCTGTCTGGCGGCGTGTCCCCGCAACGCGGTGTACAAGCGCCCCGAGGACGGGATCGTGTTGATCGACCAGGAGCGCTGCCGGGGATACCGCAAGTGTGTCGAAGCGTGCCCGTACAAGAAGGCGATGTACCGACCGACGACCGGCACGTCCGAAAAGTGCATCGGCTGTTATCCGCGGGTGGAGGGATCCGATCCGATCACCGGCGGTCAGGCGATGGAGCCGCGCTGCATGTCCGCCTGTGTGGGCAAGATCCGGATGCAGGGCCTGGTCCAGGTCGAGGCGGACGGCACCTGGGTCGACGACCCGAACCATCCGCTGTTCTTCCTGGTGCAGGAAGAACAGGTGGCGCTGCCGTTGTATCCCCAGTTCGGTACCCAACCCAACATCTACTACATCCCTCCGCGCTGGGTTCCGCGGGACTACTTGCGCCAGATGTTCGGACCCGGTGTCGATCGGGCGATCGAGCGGTACACCCGCCCGTCCCGCCGGCTGTTGGCGTTGTTGCAACTCTTCCGCGCTTCCCAGCACACGATCTTCTCCTTCGATGTGGAGGAGGGTCCGCAGGTCGGCGAAGTCCAAGTCGGCGGTGAGCCGTACGCCATCTTCAACGACACCGCCGTCGGCTTCGACCTCGGCGGGCGCGAGATCGTCCGCATCCAGGTCGAGGAACCGATCCACGAGCGCCTGATGAAAGTGAACTCGATATGACGCTGGTACTCGGTGAGCGGAACGAAGTGATCGAGGCGGCGGGACGAGGAGTCGTCTACTCGCTGCTGGCGGCAGGACTGGGAGTTCCCAGCCCTGAGCGCTGGACGCTCTTGACGACCCGGCTTCTCCCGGCCGCGCTGGTCATCCAGTTCCCCGAGCCGCTCGACGACCTCACCGCCGAGCTGTCGGTGCGACTGCCGGTGGATCTCGCAACGCTCCGTGACGAGCACATGAAGCTGTTCCCTCCCATCACCTCATCGGACGCTCCCGGCTACGAGACCGGATACCGGGGTGACGGCATCTTCCAACAAACCGCCCTGCTCGCCGACATCGCCGGCTTCTATCTGGCTCACGGGCTGCGGGCCGGTGGCTCGGAGCGGGAGCGACTCGATCACATCGTGGTGGAACTCGAGTTCATGGCGGTGCTGATGCGAAAGGCGGCGGTGGCCCTGACCGAAGGCCGGTCGGAGGATGCGGCGATCTGTCTGGACACGGCCGCCCTGTTCCTGCGTGACCATCTGGGATGTTGGGCGCCGGCCTACGGACGAAGGATCGAGATGATCAGCGACGCTCCTTGGTATCGGAGTCTCGGTGTTCTCCTGGCGGAGTGGGTGGACTCCGAAGTGGCGGCGACGGGCGTCGCACCGGTCGAGATCGTCGAAGAGCCGTTGCCGTTCGACCCGCCGGACGACGGTGACTGCGGGCCCTGCGGGGTTCCGAACGCAGGGATCGACACATGAACCGGACACTGTCACGGTGGGCGTTGGTCGTGGTGGTCGTGATGGTGGCGGTGCTGTTCCGGGTAACCGACACCAACCCGGCGATGGCCCAGACCCAACGGATCGGGGCATGGCAGGTGACGACCGAGCCGGGACTGGACGGGTCGGCTCCCGAGTGGCAGTCGATCGTGCCGGTGTTCCTCCCCGCCACCGCCCAGCAAGTGGCCCCACCGATGGGAGGCGGCTCAGTCGAGCGCCTCTCGGTACGGGCGGTGCATTGGGAGGATCGGCTGTACGTCATGTTGGAGTGGGTAGACCTCACCGAGGACAACCTCTCCGACCGTACGGAGACTTTCACCGATGCTGCCGCCATCCAGTTCCCTGCCGTGGCGGGAAGTGCGGTGCCGTACATCTGCATGGGTCAGGCCGATCAGGCCGTCAACATCTGGCACTGGCGCAGTGACCAACAACAGCCCCTCCCCGGCCTGTCACCCGACGGGTACGTGGATCTGGATCCGCCCGATGACGACCTCTACTTCCCGGCCCGCGCCGCCCAGAACCCCCTCTCCCGGGATGTCGGCCGGGTCGCAGTTCAGAATCTGGTCGCTGGAGGTTTCGGAACGCTGACGGCCACCGACAACGGCAGCCTGGTCGGCCACGGGGTTCGCGTCGACAACCGCTGGAGTGTGGTGTTCACCCGGCCCTTCGTGGCGGAGGGCTCACTGCAGCCGACTTTCTCCGGAGATGAGCCGATCGACGTCTCCTTCGCCGTCTGGGACGGAAACAAGCAGGAGCGGAATGGGATCAAGTCGGTGTCCTCCTTCACGCAACTGACTGTCACACCGTCGGATCCGCCGCGCCGGGCGGTCGCCGCCTCGGGTGACTGGCCGGCGTACACCCCGTCGGGGGGTCTGACCGGAGCCGGGATCATCGTGACCATCGTGGTGTTGGTGGGAGCAGCCGTCGCCGCGGTCTGGGCCTCGCTTCGCCGGGCGCTGAAGGAGGCCGAGTCGGATGGGTCGTGACCACCGGACGCTCGCCTGGCTGCTCACCCTCTCGGTGGTCTTCGAACTTCTGCTGTTGCGCACCGCCACCAGGACCCTGATCCACATTCCCGGCACCGACCGCTTCGAGACGGTGGTGCGCCTGCTGGCTGAGGGCGGCAGGGTCTCGTACTACGTGGCGGCGTTGTGCCTGGTCATCGCACTGCTGCTGGTGGGGCGCGCCGGGATTCGGACGCCGGATCGGCGGCGGGTGGCGGCCGGTCTGGCGAGTGGCACCTTCCTCGTCGTCGCCGCTGCCGGCAGGCTGGAAGTGGTGGCTTGGACGACGGTCGGCTGGGTGTCACTGGCGACCCTCGTCACCGCAGCCGTCGCCGGGTGGCGGGGCCTCCGCTCCGTCCCGGTCGGTCTCTTCCTGGTCGGGTCGGTGGCTGCGGGAACCAGCGTGTTGGGCCAGACGATCAGCACCCCCCTGGCCGGAGGCCGGATCGAGGCGTTGATCTGGGTCTCCGAGATCTTTCTCGTTCTGGCCGGCGTCACCGCACCGCTGCTGCTCCGGTACCCACCCACCCGAGCGGCGCTGTACGCCGGAGTGGCAGCCACGCTGGTGGTGGCAGGCTCCGCCTCGTCCAGTTCGTCCACGATGTCCATCCTGCTGCTGTGGAACGTGGGCGTCCCCGGATGGCTCCCGGGCCTCGCATATGCGATCGCCGTTGGAGCCCTGACGGCCACACTGTGGTCGGCAGTGGCACGTGGTGAAGGAGTGGTGGTGGCGGGCATCATCCTGCTGGTGGCCGGAGGGGTGGGAACCATCAGCACCTACCAGACCGGTCTGGTGTTGATGGCGGTGCTGACACTCGGCGGGCTGGGCGGCGACGTCTTCGCCGAGCCGCCGGCGGCAGAAGTCCCCAACCCGGCCGGCGTGACGGTGGCATCGCCGGTCGGTGTGTCCTGATGGCGGACTTTTCAGCTCCCGATCCGGGGAGAAAAGCGGGCATGGCCGAACCGTGGATGCGTGACCGGGGAGACCTGCGCTACCGAGCGCTGGCGGATCCCACCCGCCGTCGTCTCCTCCGGATCCTCGACGACGCCGGCGAGGAGATGCATCCTGCTGATCTGGCCGCCCGCGTCGGCCTCCATGTCAACACCGTCCGCGGCCATCTCGACCTGATGGAGAAGGCAGGCCTGGTCGAGCGAAAGGTGGTGTCGCATGCCGGCCCAGGGCGTCCGCATGTGGTGTTCCGGTCACGTCCCCGGGACGCGCGCTCGCCGGAATCGGAGGGCTACCGGTTTCTGGCCGAGATACTCGCCAGCTCCATCCACGTCGACAGCGACGATCCCCGCCGCACCGCCCAGGACGCCGGACGCGCCTGGGGTCGGTTCCTGGCGACGCGCCCGCCATCGTCGGCCCCCTTGCCTCCTGCTCGCGTCCTCGAACAGATCGTGACCACCCTCGCCGAACTCGGGTTCGGACCAGAGGCCACCGCCGCCGGGGACCAGACCGAGATCCTGCTGCACGGCTGCCCGTTCCGTGAGATGGCCAGGGCACGCGGCGACATCGTCTGTTCGGTTCACGAGGGCCTGTTGCGGGGCATGCTCGACGAGATGGGCGGTTCGGTTCGGATGGAGGCACTGGAACCGTTCGTCGAGCCGTCGCTGTGCATCGCCAGAGTCTCGTCGTCCGTGTCGCAGTCGTGAGAACCAGCCGCCGACCGCCGGATCCGATGATGGAATTCCCCACACTCACTCCCACACTGCTGGCTCGTCACGATCGACCGGGCCCGCGCTACACCTCCTATCCGACTGCCCTCGAGTTCACGCCCGACTTCGGCCCGGAAGATCATCGCCGCCGGTTGGAAGCGCTGGCGGACACGTCGGATGCGCTGTCGCTCTACGTCCACCTCCCCTTCTGCGAGAAACGGTGCACGTTCTGCGCATGTCACGTGGTGGTGGGGGCGACCGAGTCGCTCGCAGACCGGTACTTGGCGGCGGTGTCCGCAGAGATCGCCACCGTCGCCCGCATCCTCGGTCCGGGGCGCCGGTTCGCCCAGCTCCATTGGGGTGGGGGAACACCGACGTTCCACTCACCGGCCGTGCTGGCCGCCCTCCACGCAACGATCACCCGGTACTTCGAACCAGACGTCTCCGCCGAGATGGCGATCGAAGTCGACCCGCGCGTCACCACCGCCGAGCACCTCGAGGCGCTCGTCTCGTTGGGGTTCAACCGGCTGTCGGTCGGCGTCCAGGACATCGACGCCGGCGTGCAGGACCTGATCGGACGACATCAGACACGGGTTGAGACTGAACGGCTGGTGGATGAGGCTCGACGGGCCGGCTTCCGGTCGATCAACCTCGACCTGGTGTACGGGTTGCCCGGCCAGTCCGTGGACTCTTTCGGGCGCACGCTCGACGCCGTACTCGAGCTTCGTCCAGAGCGCCTGGCGGTGTACTCGTTCGCCTATGTGCCGTGGATGCGCACCCATCAGCGGCGGATCGATCCGGCGAGTCTTCCCGATCGCGACACCAAGTTCGAACTCCTGTGCCAGCTGGTAGCGACGCTTGGTGCTGCCGGCTACGTCCACATCGGGATGGACCACTTCGCGGTGGCATCTGACGAGCTGGCGATCGCCGCGCACGAGCGGACGCTGGGACGCAACTTCATGGGATACACCGTCGCCCGCGACGCCGATGTCGTGGCGTTCGGAACCTCGGCGATCTCAGAGCTGGGCGGCGCTCACGCCCAGAACCATCGGCGGCTCGCCGACTACCTGGCTTCCGCCCTGAGCGGGGCACTGCCCGTGGAGAGGGGCCGGGCGCCGTCGGGAGAGGATCTGCTCCGCCGGAGCGTCATCACCGACTTGATGTGTCACGCCTCCGTCGACCTGGCCGCGGTGGCCGCCCGGTTCGGAGTGGATCCGGTTGTCGTCTTCGGCTCCGAAATCGAGACTCTCACCCGGCCCGGCGGGCTGGTCGACGAGGGACTGGCAACGGTGACGGGTCTGACCGTCTCCGCCACCGAGCTCGGTCGCTTCTTCGTTCGCCGGCTGGCGATGGTGTTCGATCAGTATCTGAACCAACACGCCGATGCGCCCCGCTTCTCGCGCACCATCTGAGTCGGGTTCCAGGATGACTGCCCCCTACGAAATCGAAACCGTGACGCCCCGCCTCACCGACGCCCCTTCGGGGTTCGCTCGGGCGGCGGCGGCGGCCTACGTGGCGGCGACGCTTCTCGGGGTGGTCATGCGATTCGAGCTGGCAGGAGTGGGCTCTCCCATTCCCTTCGATCATCTCCTTCACGCCCATTCCCACACCCTGTACTTCGGGTGGGCCGGACTGGGGATCCTGGCGGCGGCGAGGGCCAGCCTGCGGTTGACGAAGCCGCTGCGGTGGGCGTGTGTCGCCGTCACGGTGACGGTGCCGTTCCTCTACTTCGGGTTCCTGGCCACGGGCTACGCACCGTTCACGATCGGGGTGTCGACCGCCGTGATGGTGGGGTGGTACGTGGTGGCCGGGGGGTGGTGGCGGCAACTGGCGAACTTCGACCCGATCGCCGCCCTCGCCTTCCGGTATGGGCTCGTCTACCTGGTGGCCTCGACACTCGGGATCTGGGCGCTGGCGGGGATCCAGGCCACCGGGGGCAGCAGACTCGCCGAGGATCTCGCCATCCACGCCTTCCTGCTCGGTTTCGGATGGTTCTTCGTCTTCATGGTTGCCGGTGCAATGACCGTCCACCGCCACAGGCTGGGGCTGGCCTTCGACGAGCGGGCGATGAGGTGGACCCTCCACGGCTGGGCGGTGGCGGCGTGGGCGGTCTTTCCGCTCGGAGTGATGGGAGGCGCCGAAGTGCCAGGACTCGGCCCACTTGCCCGGGCCGCCGGGATCGCCCTGGTGGTGCCGGGCGTTGCCTGGGTCGTCGTGGTGTGGCGGGCGGCACAGCCCGGCCCGCTGCAGTTGTTGCATCGGCTGGCCGGGCTCTGGTTCGGACTCACCATTGCCGCCACGGCCTCCGCCGGCGCCCTCGGATCGGAGGGGTTGGTGATGGCGGGCCGACAAGGTGTGGTCATCTTCCTGCACGCTCTCTTCGCCGGGTTCGTGACACCCGTCCTGGTGGTCCTCGTCTCACGCCGGTTCCCGATCGTGGCGCTTCGGTTTCATCACGCCGCATTGGCGGTGATGCTGCTCGGGCTCGCCGTCGTCGCGCTGGGAGGTTCCGTTCTCGGGCTGCGGATGGCGGCGGTGGGGGCGGTCGCCCTGTGGGTCGCCGGGATCGGCTGGTCCGTACCGATACTGCGCCGCCACCAAGGCGTTCTCGTCACAGACCAGGGATCATGACCGCCGAGGGGCGACGCCGGCATCGGGTGGTGGCGTCGCATCGCATCGCAACGAGCGCCTTCCGGCTGGCCGGGGTGTTCGCCGTCGTGGCGGTCGGGTGGGCGATCGTGGTGCTGGTGCGGGGCGGCTCGTGGTGGGGTCCGGTCCACGCGTTCCTGCTGGGAAGTGTGACGCTGGCGATCGCCGGTGCCTCCCAGATGTTCACGGTCACGTGGTCTGCCGCCCCGGCACCCCGCGCCTCGGCGGCCGCCATCCAACGGTGGATGCACACCGTGGGGGCGGCGGCGGTACTGGGCGGAATGGTCGTCCGCAGCATGGGAGGACTCGTCGTCGGCGGGGTGGCGGTGGCGGCCGGTCTGGTGCTGTTGGCCGCCAATCTGTTGTCCGCGGTCCGCCGTAGCCTGCTGCGCCGATTCGACCTGTCGGCCCGCTTCTATCTCCTGGCGATCGCCTGTGCGGTGGTGGGAGTCACCCTCGGTGTACTCCTGAGTGTCGGTGTGGTCGGTGACCGCTACTCCACCGTTCGAGTGGTGCACGGTCACCTGAATCTGGTCGGGTTCGTCGGCTTCACGATCATCGGCACCCTCCCCACCATCCTGCCCACGTTCGCCCACCACCCGGCGGTGTCAGGCGGCGAGGCGATCCTCGCCTGGCGACTGGCCATCCTCTCGGCCGGGGTGACCGTCTCGGGCCTCGTGCTCGGAGCGCCGGCGGTGGGGGTGGGCACGTTGCTGGCCGCCTGCTCGCTGGTGCTGGTCACCGCCGGCGTGACGGTACGGCTGGGACGCACCGGCCTGCGGGGTGGCCTGGCATACCTGCAAGTGAGCCTGGGTTGTGGGTGGCTGGCGGTGTGGGCGGTGGTGGACGGGACGCGGTTGCTGTCGGCTTCGGTGGGCCCGGCTTTCGACGGTTGGATCGCGGCAGCGGTGGTCGCCGGTGTCGGCCAGGTGCTGTTGGGATCGCTCGCCTACCTGATTCCGGTGCTGGCCGGTCCCGGCCCGAGACTGGGACGCAACTTCGACCGGTTCCAGCGGAGAAGCTGGATCCCGCTGGTCGCCGCCAATGGCACGGCCGTGGCGTTGCTGGTCCCCGCTCCCCCGGTTGCCGGCTTCCTCTTGGCGATCTGGGTACTCGACTTCACCCGCCGACTGGCGCTGATGGAACGGGGCGCCACCGACGAGTCGTGAGCTTCCGGCGGTTCAACCCCGGAGACCCGTGCCGTCACACCCGCCTGGCACACTCAGATGCCATGCGAGATCACGCCACCGCCCTGCTGCACGCCATCGCCGGCCCTGACGCCGGCTTCCGGGACGGCCAGTGGGAGGCGATCGAAGAGATCGCCAACGGCGGTCGGGCACTGGTGGTGCAACGCACCGGGTGGGGCAAGAGTGCGGTGTATCTCATCGCCACCCGCCTGCTGCGTGACAAGGGGGCCGGGCCGACAGTCATCGTCTCCCCGCTTCTCGCCCTCATGCGCAACCAGTTGGAGATGGCCGCCCGCATGGACCTGCGGGCGACGACGGTGAACTCCACCAACCGGGAGGAATGGGACGAGATCTTCGTCCAGATCCGCAACGGGGAGATCGACCTGCTGTTGATCTCCCCCGAGCGGCTCAACAACCAGTCCTTCCTGCGTGACGCCTTTCCTCGGCTGTCCGCGTCGATGGGGTTGTTGGTGGTAGACGAAGCGCACTGCATCTCTGACTGGGGTCACGACTTCCGACCCGACTACCGCCGTCTGTCCCGACTGGTCACCGCCCTCCCAGCCACGGTCCCGATCCTGGCAACCACCGCCACCGCCAACGACCGGGTAGTGCGTGACGTCGCCGACCAGCTCGGATCCGACATCGGAGTCTTCCGTGGCCCGCTGGGCCGGGAGAGCCTGGCGTTGCAGGTCATCCGGATGCCGAACAAGGCGGACCGACTCGCCTGGCTGGCCGCCACCCTCCCCACCCTGCCGGGTGCCGGCATCGTCTACTGCCTGACCATCAAAGACGCCCACCGGGTGGGGTTGTGGCTGCGGGATCACGGGATCCAAGCCCGGGTGTACACCGGGGGAACCGACTCGGACCTGCGTCTCGACATCGAAGACGAGCTGAGCCGGGGGACGCTGCGCACCGTGGTCGCCACTTCGGCGCTGGGGATGGGATATGACAACCCGCACATCCACTACGTCATCCATTTTCAGAGCCCCGGCTCCCCCGTCGCCTACTACCAGCAGGTGGGACGGGCCGGCCGTGCGGTGGACCGTTCCTTCGGGGTGCTGCTGTCGGGGGCGGAGGACCGGGAGATCCAGGACTACTTCATCAACACCGCCTTCCCCGGCGAAGAACTCACCCGCAAAGTCCTGGACGCTCTCACCGGTTCCGAACTGAAGCTGACCGATCTGGAACAGGTGGTGAACCTGTCCCGCAGCCGGCTCACCGGGATGCTCAAGGTGCTGGAAGTGGAGGAAGCGGTCGGCCGGGAGAGAGGCACCTGGTTCCGGTCAGGGTCCGAGTGGGAGTACCCGAAGGAACGGGTCGAGTCGGTGGTGGCCGAACGGCGACGGGAACGTGACGCCATGACCGACTACATCGCCACCGACCAGTGCCTGATGGAGTTCCTCCGCGCCCAACTCGACGACCCCCAGGCCGCACCGTGCGGACGCTGTGCCAACTGCATCGGCGAACCGGTGGTCGCGACCGACATCCCCGAAGACCTGCGCCGCGAGGCCCTCGAGTTCCTCCGCCGCAGTCACCTGCCACTGGAGCCACGGCAGATGTGGCCGGCGGGTTCGGGGCTGGCAAGCCTGCGCAAGGAGGGCAGCGAGGAAGGTCGGATCCTGGCGTTGTGGGGCGACCCGGGATGGGCAGAGCTGATCCGCACCGCCGTCAACGGAAACACTGCGTTCGCCGACGAGTTGGTGGAAGCCACCGCCCACATGATCGAACAGTGGAAGCCTGAGCCGGTTCCCACCTGGGTCACCGCCGTACCCAACGCCGCCGGCACGGTCTCCGACTTCGCCGAACATCTCGCAGGCCGTCTCGGACTGGAGTTCGTCCCGGCGGTGACGCGAGTCAGGGAGCGGCGGAAGCAGCGCACGATGCAGAACAGTGCCCAGCAATTCCGCAACGTCCACGGCGCCTTCGCCGTCAACGGCAACCGCCCCGGCCCGGTCCTGCTGGTCGACGACATGGTCGACTCCCGCTGGACCCTCACCATGGTCGGCCACCTCCTCCGCCAGGCAGGAACCGAAGCAGTCCTCCCGGTGGCCTTGGCCGACACCTCCCAACGTTCGGGATGACGTCGCAACACCCGCCGAGCCTCGACAGGCCCACTACTGCGGATGGGAGCTCGCAATCTAAGCCGAGGCGCCCGAACTCCTCCCGTCAGTTGTCGTACGCGACGGTGTACACCACGTTGCCAGCCGGGTCGAGCAAGAATGCCGTGTCACCTGAGTTGTTCCATACGGCGCTTCCGGTATTGCACCAATAAAGGCTCACGGTCGTGTCCGAACCACAACCCGTGAACACTGTGATCGTTGCGCCAGGCTCCAAGGTCGTGCCTGGCGGGAAGCGGAACCTGTGGGTCGCTGACTCGTCTTTCAGTACCCATCCGGTGAGATCGACCACCACATCATCCAGGTTCTGGATGTCCACCCATTCTCCGTTGAGATTCTGATTGTCATCTCCCGGAGCGTCGTATTCGATCGCGGCAATGATGATGTATGACGTGTCCGCAGGCCCGCACGCATTGTTCGCCCAAAGACCCAGTCCCGATTCGCTGGCCTGCTGCTGCGCCGAGTGCAGCTCGTTCGATCGAGCCGTATCCGGCGGGTAGTCACGGGCGATTGCGTAACCCTCCGCCACCGTCCAAGCATTGACGAACATTCCGTCAGTCGTCCACACATGACGCAGGAGGCGGCCGTACTGGTCACGATCGGATGTGTCGGTCTCCAGCCAGACCGCCTGACCCAAGACCAGAGCTGACAATGCATCAGTTGCCTCAGCCGCGAAGCATTCGCCTCCTTCGGGCGCGTTGGTACCGATGAGCCGAACCCGTTCTTCTGTCCCATTGGGCAACCGCACATCGAGGGTGTCCCCGTCAAGGACCGACACGACGATCGCTTGTTCCATCCCGTCAGGAGCCTCGGCACCCGGCACAACTGGCAACGTCGTCGTCGTTCCAACCGAGGACGTGGTGGTGGTCGTTGCCGGACGGGTGGTCGTCGTTGTCGTTAGTCGAGTCGTATCGACCGACTCATCCACTCCCCCTTCTGCGCACGCTGCCAGGATGATCGCCCAGATCAGGAGGGACCCGAGGAAGCCCCATCGCGTGAGCTCCGACGCTGGCATCACCGGTCGACCGTCGCGATCTGAGGCTCAGTAGGCAGGATTCGGACCAGCTCTTTCACGGCCGGATCGGCCGGTCGTCGAGTCACCACGTCCTGCACCGCCGAGTGACACCACCGCTGATCAGCATCCGGGTTCGCCCGTTGGTAGATCTCCACCATCGCCCGATGGAACCGATGCTCGATTGCGCCTTGATCAGTCATCCGGGCCAAGTGTTGTACATCCCGCCCAGACGTGCCCGCTCATGTCACGTCACACCCT